>NZ_JBICSQ010000058.1:0-58004 GCF_043197175.1 Amycolatopsis sp. NPDC049252 | reverse complement strand
GTCGGCGCGGCGGACCAGGCCCGGCCCTTCCTTCCACAGCCCGGGCACCACGACCGGCTGGAACGGGTGCTCGGCGAAGTCGGCCGTCCAGAACGTGAGCGTGGTCCCGCCGTCGGTCTCGTGCGCGATGACCCACGCGTCGAGCGCGCCGGCCCACATCAGGTCCGCGCTGAAGCCGTCGACGACCGACCGCTGCCGCGGCGCGGCCGTCGAGGCGACCGGGACGAACCCGCCGACGTCGAGGGCCTGCACCCCGGACGCGAAGGCCGGGTCCGGCGAGCGGAGCACGAACTGCCCGGCGCCGTTCTCGCCCGCGGCGCGGCCGGTGGTGTCGGTGAACATCAGGTAGAACCAGCCGTCGAGGTAGACCGCCGAGGGCTGGCCGGCGCCGTAGACGTTGGCGCGGTGGAGGTCGTGCGACGGCCCGAGGATCGGCTTCCCGCCCGCCGCGCGGGTCCAGTGCACGCCGTCGCCGCTGGTCGCCAGCCCGATCGCGTTGCCGAGAGCGTGGTCGCCGGCGGCCCCGGTGTAGTAGAGGTAGTAGGTCGAGCCGACGCGCAGCACCGACGGGTCGCAGGTGTGCATGCCGTCGAAGTTCCCGGGCGCGCCGGAGAACACCGCCGCCGGGATCCCGCCGCCGGGCGCGGCGAACGGGCCGTCGATGGACTGCGCCTGGGCGTAGAGCACGTCGTCACCGGCCGGCCCGGCACCGCCGTACTGGCTGCACCACCACATCCGGGTCAGCCCGTGGTCGAGCATCACGGTCGGGCCGTAGTTGTAGACGGCGTCCGCCCCGCCGGCGGCGATCACGCCGCCACTCTGCCGGGGGTCACTCGAAGCGAGCTTGACATCGCTGGGCCGGGGCGGCGCGGTGGTCTTGCCCCCCGCGATGGCGGGCTTGTCGCCCGCCGCCTGCGGCTGGGCGTAACCCTCGGTGCAGCCCGCGAGCAGGAGCCCGGCCAGCACGCCGGCGAGGAGGGCACGAGCGGGTCGCCGACCCCCACGACGAAACGGGCTCACGACACCGGAGTGTAGCGAGATGAGACTCGATCAGGTGACTCAGCTCCCTGTCGGCGGTCACTCGATCCTGAACCCTCCGCCGGACGGCCGATCCACTCCGCCGACCGGGCGGACCTGCGCCGCGACAGTGTTCGTGCAGCTCACCGGCTAGGTAAAGTATGAGCTATGCCGAGGATGACAGTGCAGACCGGGATGATCCTCGAAGAGCTGGTCAGGGACCCGTCCGCGGCCAAGTACGGCCTCGAGCTGATGAAGGCGGCCCACCTGAAGTCCGGCACGGTCTACCAGATCCTGGCGCGCCTCGAGGGCGCCGGCTGGCTGACCAGCGAGATGGAGGACCCGGCCGTCCACGAAGCCGAACGACGCCCTCGCCGCCGGCTGTACCGCCTGACCGCCGAAGGCGCCGAACAGGCACGGCGAGTCGTGTCGGGAACCGCGTTCCAGCACCACAGTGCCCGCGCACGCAGGCTGCTCGCCGAAGGGGGTTTGACGTGACCGGGATTCTGCCCGACCCCCTCGCCGCCGCTGTGTCACCGTCCCTGCCCACCGAAGACGTGCGCCTGCTCGAAGAGGCGTACCGGTTCGCGGCACGCTGCCACCGGGAGCAGACGCGCAAGAGCGGCGATCCCTACCTCACGCACCCGGTGGAGGTCGCCGCGATCCTGGCCCGGCAGGGGGCGGGCACGGACCTCGTTTGTGCGGCGCTGCTGCACGACACGGCCTATCCGGCGGACCGGGTCCGCGAGCGGTTCGGTCCGGGGGTCGCCGACCTTCTCACCGGCCTGGCCCGGCTGGAAGACCGCGGCGACGTCGCGTCGGCCTCCGACGACGTCCTGCGGCTGAAACTGGCCGACCGGCTCCACAACATGCGCACCATCGAGTACGTCGCCCCGGCCAGGCAGCGCGTCAAGTCCGCCGAAACCCTGCGGACGCTGGTGCAGGTGGCCGCCCGCCTCAGCCTGACCGACGTCGGCCTGGAGCTGTCGGCCCTGGCCTCCGGGGTGCTGCACTCCCCCGCGCCCGCTGTTGCGCGTGGACCTTCCCAGCACGCACTGGCCTTCGCGGCGGTGCTGCTGCCGCGCGCCGTCCGGGCCCGCTGGCTCGCCGAGTGGGCCGGCGAACTCGCCGCGCTCCCCACCGCGCGCCGCCGGGCCGGGTTCGTGGCGAGCCTGGTCGTGGCGATGCCCGGACTGTCCCGCGCGCTCCGCAGAACCGGCCCTCGTGCGCAGGGCTCCGGCGCCACCGCCGTGCTGTCCGGGATCGCGGTCGTCGTCACGGCCCTGAACAGCGACTTCACCTGGCCGGCCGCCGTCGTCGCCGTCACCGCCCTCGCGGTGCTCACCGCGGTGCTCTTCACCCGGGACGACCGCGCGGCGGCGCGCCTCCACGCGCTGATCAGGGCTTGGCGGCGACGTCGCTAACCAGTGGCCACCGGGCCTTCGAGGGCCACCAGCTCGACCTCGAAACCGGCGTCGTTCTCGAGGTAGGCCGCGTAGTGGGCGTCGCCGCCCGCGTGCGGGTACTTGTCCGCGAACAGCGGCCGCCAGCCGTGGGCCTCGGCCCGGGCGGCCAGGTCGTCGACGTGAGCGCGGGTGTCCACGTGCAGCGCCAGGTGGTTCAGCCCGGGCCGGGTGCGTTCGTGCGCGGGTGCGCTCATCGCCGGGGATGCCTCGACGACGAGGTAGGTCGCGCCGAGCCGCCAGCTGACGCCGTCCGGCCAGCGCTGGAACTCGCGCCAGCCCAGCTCGCCCAGCAGCCAGCCCCAGCTCCGCTCGGCCGCGGCGAGATCGGGCACCCACAGCTCGATGTGGTGTGGCCGCCCGTGCGTGGCCGGCAGGGCGACCAGCACGCGGTGCAGGTCGCCGTAGTGGATGCCGCTGCCGACGTCGAGGAAACCCAGGCGCCCGGCCACTTTCCGGCTCGCCGCGTTGTTCTCGTGCACCAGCGCCCAGACCGCGGGCAGGCCGAGCCCGTCGAGCCCGTGGTCCAGCACCGCGCGGGCGGCCTCGGACGCGAGGCCCTGCCCGGCGTGCGCGGTGCCGACGTAGTAGCCCAGCTCGGGCACCCCGCCCGGCAGTTCGGGCGACGGGCGCAGGTGCGCGACGCCGATCACCTCGCCGTCGCGCTCGATCACCCAGTGGCCCTGCCCGGCCGGGCCGCGGTAGGCCAGCCGCCGGTCCACCATCCCGCTCGCCGCGGCCGGGTCGGCGAAGTCCGCGGCGAAGAAGCGGCTCATCTCCGGGTCGGAGAACACCTTCACGACGCTCTCGCGATCGGCCTCGACCAGCTGCCGCAGCTTCAGCCGCGACGTGGTCAGCGTCGGCAGGTTCATGCCGGGTGCGCGGCGAGCCAGCGCAGGGCCAGCGGGTAGCCGTCGACGCCGAGGCCCGCGATCACCGCGGTCGCGATGTCCGACAGCACGCTGTGGTGCCGGAACTCCTCGCGCTTGTGCACGTTCGAGATGTGCAGCTCGATCAGCGGCGCGGACAGCTGCGCCGCCGCGTCGCGGACCGCGATCGAATAGTGCGTCCAGGCGCCGGCGTTGAGCACCACCGGGTGGCCGCCGTCGGCCGCTTCGTGCAGCCAGCCGACCAGCTCGCCTTCGTGGTCGGTCTGCCGGACCTCGACCTCGATCCCCAGTTCCTCGCCGGCCTTCACGCACAGCGCGGCGAGGTCGTCGTGGGTGGTCGAGCCGTAGACCGACGGCTCGCGCTTGCCCAGCCGCCCCAGGTTGGGGCCGTTGAACACGAACGCCTTCACAGCAGCACACTCCCGCCGTTCTTCGGGGCGTCCGCCGCGATCGCCGAGTACGCGGCCGCGAGCAGCGACGGGTCCGGTCCCTCGAGCCGGCCGGGTTTGCCGAGGCCGTCGAGGACGACGAACCGCAGCACCCCGGAGCGGGTCTTCTTGTCGCCCTTCATGGTTTCCAGCAGCTGGGACAACGCGTCGGCGTCGTAGGTCGTCGGCAGCCCGAGCAGCTTCAGCACCGAGGCGTGCCGCTCGGCCGTGGCGTCGTCGAGCCGCCCGGCCAGGCGCGCCAGCTCGGCGGCGAACACCAGGCCGACGCTCACCGCGGCGCCGTGACGCCACCGGTACCGCTCGCGGCGCTCGATGGCGTGGCCGAGGGTGTGGCCGTAGTTGAGGATCTCCCGCAGGTCGGACTCGCGCAGGTCGGCGGCCACGACATCGGCCTTGACCTTGATGGACCGGCGGACCAGCTCGGCCAGCACTTCCCCGGTCGGGTCGAGCGCGGCGGCGGGGTCGGCCTCGATCAGCTCGAGGATCCGCGGGTCGGCGATGAAGCCGGCCTTGACGACCTCGGCCATGCCGGCGACCAGCTCGTTGGGCGGCAGCGTCTCCAGCGTCGTCAGGTCCACGAAGACCGCGCTCGGCTCGTGGAACACCCCGACGAGGTTCTTGCCGGCCTCGGTGTTGATGCCGGTCTTGCCGCCGACCGCGGCGTCGACCATGCCCAGCAGCGTGGTCGGCACGTTGACCAGCCGGACCCCGCGCATCCAGGTGCCCGCGACGAACCCGGCGAGGTCGGTGACCGCACCGCCGCCGAGGCCGACGACGACCCCGCGCCGGTCCAGCCCCATCCGGCCGAGCACCTCCCAGCAGAAGCCGGCGACGGTGAGCGCCTTGCCGTCCTCGGCGTCCGGGATCTCGACGCGGTGGGCCTCGAGGCCCGCCGCGGCCAGCTCCTCGCGGATGGCCTCGGCGGTGGTGGTCAGCGTGGGCGGGTGGATCAGCGCGATCTTGGAGGCGTCGGCCAGCTGCGCGGTGAGCTCGCCGAGCAGGCCGCGCCCGACCACGACGTCGTAGGGGCGGGCGGTGGCGACGGGGATGCGCACCGGTTCGGGCACGGGTGACTCACTCCTTGGCTTCGGCGGGGACGACGAGCCCCTTGACGAGGTCGGCGACGATCTCGGCGGGCTTCCGGTCGTCGGTGACGACCTCGACGGTGGCCACCTCGCGGTAGACCGATACGCGTTCGTCGAGCAGTTTCTTGAACGTGGCGCGGGGGTTCACCCCGGCCAGCAGCGGCCGCGCGCTCGACAGCCCGGTGCGCTGCACCCCGGCGGCGAGGCCGACGTTGAGGAACACGACGGTGTGCTCGGCCAGCCGGGCGCGGGTGCCGGGGGTGAGCGGCGCGCCGCCGCCGAGCGAGAGCACGCCGTCGTGCTCCGCCAGCGCGGTGGCGACCGCTTCTTCTTCCAGCGCACGGAAAGCGGGCTCGCCGTCGTCGGCGAAGATGTCGGAGATGCTGCGCCCGGTACGGGCGACGATGTCGGCGTCGCTGTCGCGGAAGACCAGGCCGAGCGCCTCGGCCAGCAGCGGCCCGACGGTGCTCTTGCCCGAGCCCGGCGGGCCGACGATGACCGCCCGGGGACTCACCAGCGCTCCTCGAGGGCCTTCAGGTACGCGTCGGCGTTGCGCTTGCTCTCGACGAGGGAGTCGCCGCCGAACTTCTCCAGCGCGGCGTCGGCGAGGATCAGCGCCACCACCGACTCCAGCACGACCCCGGCACGCGGCACCGCGCAGACGTCGGAACGCTGGTGGATGGCGACCGCCGGCTCACCCGTCCGGACGTCCACAGTGGACAGTGCTTTGGGGACGGTCGAGATCGGCTTCATCGCGACGCGCACCCGCAGCGGCTCACCGTTGGTGATGCCGCCCTCCAGGCCGCCCGCGCGGTTGGACCGGCGGGTGACGCCGACCGGGCCGGAGCCGCGGTCGATCTCGTCGTGCGCCTGGCTGCCCCAGCGGCGGGCGGTGGTGAAGCCGTCGCCGACCTCGACGCCCTTCATCGCCTGGACGCCCATCAGCGCACCGGCCAGCCGCGCGTCGAGGCGGCGGTCCCAGTGCACGTGCGAGCCGAGGCCCGGCGGCAGGCCGTAGGCGATGACCTCGATCACTCCGCCGACGGTGTCACCCGCCTTCCGCACGGCGTCGACCTCGGCGACCATCGCGTCGGTGCCTTCCTTGCTGAAGGCGCGCACCGGGCTCTCGTCGATCGCGGCCAGGTCCGCCGGCTTGGGCAGGTCCCCCTCGGGGGCGTCCGCCCCGCCGATCGACACGACGTGGCTGAGGATTTCGACGCCCAGCAGCTGCCGCAGGTAGTTCCGCGCGACGGTGCCCAGCGCGGTCCGCGACGCGGTCTCCCGCGCGCTGGCCCGCTCCAGGACCGGGCGGGCCTCGTCGAAGCCGTACTTCTGCATGCCGGGCAGGTCGGCGTGACCCGGCCGCGGCCGGGTGAGCGGTTCGTTGCGGGCCAGGCCCTCGAGGATCTCCGGGTCGACCGGGTCGGCCGCCATGACCTGTTCCCACTTGGGCCATTCGGCGTTTTCGATCTGCACGGCGACCGGGCCGCCCTGGGTGAGCCCGTGGCGGACGCCGCCGAGGAAGGCGATGTGGTCGGTCTCGAACCCCATCCGCGGGCTGCGCCCGAACCCGAGCCGGCGGCGGGCCAGCTGCCCGGTGACGTCGGCGGTGGTGACCGACACCCCGGCGGGCATCCCTTCGAGCACCGCGGCCAGCGCGGGTCCGTGCGATTCACCTGCGGTGATCCAGCGCAACATGTCCTCAATCCTGTCACGGCCGCCGAGGGCCCCGGGGAAGCGCCCCGGCCCCTCCAAGCGGAGCCGCGGTGATGGCGCGAGCGAAGCAGCACGCGCCGCCGGGCGGCAGCCTTCCCAGAGCTGCCACGACCAGGCCGGACAACGCCGCACCGTCACCCCGCGAACGGGAAGACCACACACAACCAAGCCCCGGTGATGGCGCGAGCGAAGCAGCACGCGCCGCCGGGCGGCAGCCTTCCCGGAGCTGCCACGGCCGGACCGGACAACGCCGCACCGTCACCCCGCGAGCGGGAAGACCACGCACAACCAAGCCGCGGCAAGGAGTGCGGGCCCGTGCGGGACGCGGCCCGTCCGCCGGGCGGCCGCCATGACGAGGGTGAGCAGTGCGGCCAAGAGCGTCGCCAGGGCGAGGGCGGGCCAGCCCGCCGCGCCCAGGACGGCGCCGAGGCTGCCGGACAGCTTCACGTCCCCCGCGCCGAGGCTGCCCGGCGCGAGCTGGCGCACCGCCGCGTGCGCGCCGCCGAAGAGCAGCGCGCCGGCCACGGCCCGGACGGCGAGCGAGGGCCCGCCGCCACCCAGCGCGGCCGCGCCGATCGCGGCGCCGAAGAGCGGGTACGCGGGCAGGGTCAGCACGTCGGGCAGCCGGAGGTGCCGCAGGTCGGCGAGGGCGAGCGGCACCGCCACGACGGTCAGCAACGCCGGCACCGGCAGCCACCAGCCGGGCCAGCCGCCGCTCAGCCAGCGCCCGGTGACGGCCGTGACGCCGAGGGCGGCCAGCCCGGCCGCGGTGGCGACCGGGATCGGCGCGGCCGCGTGCCGCAGCGCCCACGCCGCCACCGGTGCGGTGGCCGCCGCGGCCACGGCGATGAGAAGGAAGAAGATCACCTCGCCAGCCTGCTGCGACCGGGCTGACCAGCGCAAACCCCGAGCGGCACGAACGGTCCGTTCGCGACGCCCCGGCGCCGGTTTCACTCCTGTGGGCGACAGCCGGCGGCGGCTTCGGCCGGCCAGCGGGCGCAGAACGGCAGCGCGAAGGCGGTCACCGGCTCGCGGCGACACCGGACCCGGTCGCGCGGGCGCCGGCCCATGATGTCCACGGTGTACCCGGTCTCGCGGAGCACCTGCAGCACGCGTTCGCGGGTCTCGGGGGGTGATGCGCAGGCTGTCGGAGCCGTTCAGGGCCATCGAGACGACGGTCGGCGTGACAGCAGCACGGAAACACGACGCGAGGCGGCCAGTGGACGCACCAGCGCGGATCGAAGGCGGTTCACGGGCGCAGAACAGCGGACCGAGGCAGCCAACCGGGCACCGAAGGACGCCGCGAAGGTTCTGATCGCCACCATGAGGGGACCTGGTGTCACACGTTCAAGTCGTTCGATGGTCGGGGGCGGCCGCCTGCAACGGTTCCACCCCAAGGCGGCCTTCGGTGCCGTGAGCCGCTTATGGCCCGCGTAGACACGTGATCGGTGTGGCGGCAGGGTCTCCCGAGGTTGCTGTGCCGAGGTGCGATGCACCCGCCGCTGCCCAAGGTCGAGACTTCGGCGTCGCCGGACGCGCCGCGCGATCAGGATCACCGGTGGTTCCAGGTGAGACGGAACAAGGCGGCCTACCGGACCACCGCCGACCAACCTCGGACGCGCGAGACCTGATACCCCCTGGTGACCTTCAAAGCCGCGGACGACCAGGCCCGGCAGCAAGGGAGCGCCCGGCGTGAGAGAACCCGAATCGCCGAGGTCAACGAGAGAGTGGCCCGTCCGGGACCCCCTGCGTCCCGGACGGACCACGGCCACGGACGTCACAAACTCAGCCGCAGCAACGCCCGCCCGCTGCCGCCACGGACCTCGAGCGCCGCCATCTGCGGGGTCTTCAGCGCCGTGCCCACCACGATGCGGGCGGTGTTGTCCGGCAGCGCCTTCCAGGTCGCCAGCTCCGTCTCCTTGCCGTCGCGGTCGATCGCCACCAGGACGTACTCGCCGCCGCTGCGGCCGCCCGTGTAGCTGCACGACATGTCGACTTCGGTGCCCCACTCGTGGTCGCCGAGGCGCGCGTCGGCGCGGACCGGGAACTCGCCCAAGGCCGTCAACGCGAGCGGTTGCGGGCCGGCGGGAGCGACCGCCGGCGCCGGCAGCGACGCCACCACGCCGAGGGCGATGCACGCCGCCACCGCCACCGCGGCCGACACGGACGTCACCGCGTTGCGGATCCGGCGTCCCCGGCGCACCCGCTTCAGCACCGACGACAGCAGGTCCGGCGGTGGCGGACCGGCGTCCACGACCGCGCTGACCTGCGGTGGGCCGCTCTGGGCGAGCAGCCCCGGCAGGCCGGCCAGCTCGCGCACCGCGGCCGCGCACCGCTCGCAGCCGCGCAGGTGCTGCTCGAAGCGCGCCCGGTCCTCGGGGGACAGCGCCCCCAGCACGTACGCGGCGTCGAACGTCGCGAACGGGTCCTCGCTCACTGGGTCACCCCCCTCTCCTCCAGCACCAGGCGGAGCGCGCGCAGCGCGTAGTGCGTGCGCGACTTGACCGTCCCTTCGGCCACTCCCAGCGCCACCGCGGCGTCCGCTACGGAATAGCCCTGGAAGTAACACAGCACCAGCACCTCGCGGTGCCGTTCCGACAGCTCCGCGAGCGCCTCCGCGACCAGCCAGCCCTGCACCGCGCGGTCCGTGCCGTCCGCGACGGCCCGCTCCGGCGGCTGGTCGGTCGTCACCTCGGAGCGCGCCGACGCCGAGCGCCAGCCGTCGATCGCGATCCGCCGGGCGACCGTGAACAGCCACGCCCGCGCCGACCCCTGCGACTGGTCCAGCACCGTCGTCGACCGCCAGGCCCGCAGCAGCGTCTCCTGGACGACGTCTTCGGCGCGGATCCGGTCGCCGGAGGTCAGGTGGAGCGCGTACGACCACAGCGCGGCCGCGTGCTCCTCGTGCAGCGCGCGCATCAGCGCGTCTTCCGCGACTTTTCCCACCGGGCTAGACCGCGACGCGCCGCCGGTCCTTCACGAACATCAGCGCGAGGCCGCCGACGATGCAGACCGCCTCGGTGATCACGCCCCAGTACTCCGGCTGGCTGTTGAACTGGTCGTGGTTGCCGGCGAAGCCGACCGTCGCGGCCAGCACGTACGCACCGAGCGTCAGCACCCCGAACCCGGCCGCACCCAGCGCCGGCAGCCAGTGCCGCCAGGCCAGGACGGCGATCGCGAGCACCAGGCCGCCGATCGCGTCCAGGAGGAACAGCGGGCCGACGATGCCCGGGTAGTCCTCCGTCCACAGCACGTAGTGCACCCCCGCCGAACCCAGCAACGCCGCCGCCACGACGATCCGCAGAACCCAACCCACCATGATCGTTCCTCCGCTCCACACCCACTCGGGTACATACACGGAACAGGGGCCCTTCCGGTTCACCCGGCCCAGTGGGAATTGAACCGATCCGATGTCGATCTCGTTTAACGGGCATGACTGCCGAACTGCACTCCCGCCGCACCGTCCTCACCACGGGGGCCACCGTCGCCGGTGTCGCCGTGGGCGCCGTCGCGCTCACCGCCTGTAGCTCCTCGGACGACTCGAAATCCGGCACCGCGCAGGCGCCCATCGCCGCGGGCACCCCGCTCGTGGCCCTCGACGAGGTCCCGGTCGGCCAGGCCAAGGCGGCCAAGGCGCCGGACGGCTCCGACGTGATCGTGTCCCGCACCTCCGACTCGGCCGTCGCCGCGTTCAGCGCGATCTGCACGCACCAGGGCTGCACCGTCGCGCCGAAGGGTGCCGACCTGGTCTGCCCGTGCCACGGCTCGGTGTTCAACGCCCTCACCGGCGAGGTCAAGCAGGGGCCGGCGAAAAAGCCGCTGCCGCCGGTCCAGGTGAAGGTCGAGAACGGGAAGGTCGTCACCGGCTGACGGGCCGGGAGACAGCGAAGGGCCCTTGTGGACGGTGATCGTCCACAAGGGCCCTTCGTGTGTGACAAAAGCGACTCAGGCGTCCCAGGCGAACAGCCGCTCGCCCGCCGTGACGTCGCGGTCGCCGTCCAAACCGGACAGCACCTCCGCGCCGGCGTCCAGCGCGACGACGGGCACGATCGCCGAGTAGCCCGCCGCGGTCACCGCCTCCGGGTCCCAGCTGACGATCGGCTGCCCGGCCCGCACCTGCTCGTCCTTGACGACGTGCAGCGTGAAGCCTTCGCCCTTCTCCTTCACCGTGTCGATCCCCAGGTGCACGAGCACGGCCTGGCCGTCGTCGGTCTGGACGACGAAGGCGTGCGGGTGCAGCGTCTTGATCGTGCCGTCGACCGGGGAAACCGCGTCCGACCGGCCGCCCGAGGGCTGCACGGCGATGCCCGGCCCCACCATGGCCTGCGCGAACACCGGGTCCGGGACCTCGGTGATCGGCACCACGCGCCCGGCGACCGGGCTGAGGATCTCCAGGCTCACAGCAGGTCCTCGATGTCGCTGGCGATCGTGTCCGCCTCCGGCCCGACGATCACCTGCAGCGCGGTGCTCCCCATCTTGACGACGCCCATCGCGCCGGCCTTCTTCAGTGCCGCCTCGTCGACGAGGCCCATGTCCTCGACCTCGCACCGCAGCCGTGTGATGCAGCCCTCGACCTCGGTGAGATTGTCCGCGCCGCCGAGTGCCGCGAGGATCTTTTCCGGCCTGTCATCCGCCATCGCGGTCTCCTTGATCACTGTTTGTTCCCAACCTGACGCCCACCGCGTGTCCACCTGTACTACGCCGTTCGTCGGCATGCACCCCGCCGCGGGCCACGAACGGATAACGGTGGTTGACACCCGTCCGCACGGCGGAGCATCCTGCCCCATCAGATCATTGGTCTAGACCGGAACGTACCAATGTTCCGGACCGGACGCGAGCACCGGTCCCCCGGGACCCAGGAACAAGGAGGGTGACGCCGATGAGCGCGGCCGCGCACGTCCCGCCACCCGACCGGGTCGTCAACGGGCCCACGCCCAAGCACGCCCAGCTGCGGGAAATCCTCCGCCGCACGGTGGAGCGCGAGCTCCCGCCGGGTGCGCCGATCCCGTCGGAACGCGAGCTGGCGCAGCGCTACGGCGTGTCGCGGCTCACGGTCCGGTCGGCGATCGGCAAGCTGGTCGAGGAGGGCCTGCTCGCCCGGGTCCGCGGCAAAGGCACCTTCACCGCGGCCCGGCGGATGGAGCTCCAGCTCTACCTGATGTCGTTCACCGACGACATGCGGCGGCGGGGGCTGACCCCGACGACCGAGGTGGTCTCCGCGGCCACCGAGGTCCCACCCACCGCCTCCGCACACGCCCTCGGACTGGCCGAGGGTGCCGCCGCACACCACCTCGTGCGGTTGCGCCACGCCGACGGCGTACCCCTCGCCGTCGAACGTGGCTGGTACCACGCGGGCCGGGCTCCCGGCCTGCTCGAGCTCGACCTGACCCAGTCCCTCTACGCACAGCTGGCCGAGACGTACGACGTGCGTCCCGACCAGGCGTGGCAGACGGTCTGGGCCGAAGGAGCGGACCGCGAGACGGCCCGGCTGCTCGGCATGCGCGCCGGCAGTCCCCTGCTCGTGTTCCGCCGGGTCTCCAGCGCCAACGGCGACCCGATCGAAGACATCACGTCCTGGTACCGGGGAGATCACTACCAGGTGACCATGCAGTTGGACCGGAACACCCCGGAGTCCGGTACCCCACCCCACTATGGAGGTTCCTGATGAGCTCCACCACCGCGGAAGGGGCGACGAAGAAGAGCGGCAGCGGTCTTGCCGGTCTTCAGCGCTTCGGCCGTAGCCTCATGCTCCCCATCGCTGTGCTCCCGGCGGCGGGGATCCTGCTGCGTTTCGGGCAGGACGACATGCTCGGCAAGGACGGCCTCGGCTGGAACAAGGTCGCCTCGGTGCTGGGCGCCGCGGGTGGCACGCTGTTCAACTGGCTGCCCCTGCTGTTCGCGGTCGGCATCGCCGTCGGCTTCGCCCGCAAGGGTGACGGCTCCACCGCCGTCGCCGCGGTCGTCGGCTTCTTCGTCTTCAGCGCCGTCATCCAGGTGTTCGCCCCGCTGGCCGACCTGCCCGGCTACAAGGCGGGAGCCACCGAGCTCGCGCCGATCAAGTGGCCCTACTCCGTACTCGCCGGCGTCGTCGTCGGCATCGTGGCGGCGTTGCTCTGGCAGCGTTACCACCGCATCAAGCTGCCGGCCTACTTGGCGTTCTTCGGCGGCCGCCGGTTCGTCCCGATCATCACCGCGCTGGTCATGGTGGTCCTCGGCGTGATCTTCGGCCTGGTCTTCCACTGGGTCGACAGCGGCATCCAGGCGGCCGGTGACGCGGTCACCGCCTCGCCGATCGTCGGTGGCGGGATCTACGGCGCGCTGAACCGGCTGCTCATCCCGGTCGGTCTGCACCAGCTGCTGAACGTGCCCGTCTGGTTCATCTTCGACGGCGGCGACATCAACAACTTCGTCGCGGGCAAGCTGTCGGCCGGTGCCTTCACCACGGGCTTCTTCCCGATCTTCATGTTCGCGCTGCCCGCGGCGGCGCTGGCGATCTGGCAGACGGCCCGCCCGGCGCAGAAGAAGGTCGTCGGCGGTGTGATGATCGCCGGCGCGCTGACCTCGTTCCTCACCGGTGTGACCGAGCCGATCGAGTTCTCGTTCATGTTCGTGGCGTGGCCGCTGTACCTGTTCCACGCGATCATGACCGGCACCTCGCTGGCGATCTGCAACGCGCTGGGCATCCACCAGAGCTTCAACTTCTCGGCCGGCGCGATCGACTACCTGCTCAACTTCAACGCCCCGGCCGCCCAGAAGCCGTGGCTGCTGATCCCGATCGGGCTCGTCTACGCGGTGATCTACTACGTGGTGTTCCGCTTCGTGATCACCAAGTGGAACCTGCGCACCCCGGGCCGCGAGGACGACTCGGTCCAGAACGACCTCGAGGCCACGGCCGCGAAGTAACATCGGTACCGACGTAGAACCCTGAAGCGAGAGGACGAACATGCCGGAGAAACGCGTCGCCGTCGCGAGCAAGGTGGGCCTGCACGCCAGGCCGGCCGCGCTGGTGGCGAAGGCGGCCGCGGCGCAGCCCGTCGCGGTGCAGATCGCCAAGGCCGGGGGATCCCCGGTGGCCGCCGGCAGCGTGCTCAACCTGATGACCCTCGCCGCCGGGTACGGCGACGAGGTCGTCATCAGCGCCGAGGGCGAGGGCGCCGAGGAGGCCGTGGAAGCGGTCGCCCAGCTGGTCGCCACCGACCTCGACGCCTGAGTGACACCCCCGCTGTAACACGCCATGAAGGCCCCTTCACCGGTCCCCGACACCGGTGCGGGGGCCTTCGTGGCGTTTCGTAGGGTGGACGCATGGAGAGCGTGCGCCTGATCGACGAGTGGCCGGTGGACAACGCCGCGACGGCCGTGGTGGCCGCCGACGGGACCGTGGTGGGCCGCCACGGCGACACCGCGCGGAAGTTCCGGCTGGCCTCGGTCAGCAAGCCGCTGACCGCCTACGCGGCACTGATCGCGATCGAAGAGGGCGTCGTCGAGCTCGACACCCCGGCCGGCCCCGAGGGTTCGACCGTGCGGCACCTGCTCGCCCACACCTCCGGGCTCGCCTTCGACGCGCACAAGGCGATGGCCGCGCCGGGCACCCGGCGGCTCTACTCCAACGCCGGCTTCGAGCAGCTGGCCGACACGCTGGCCGAGCACTCCGGCATCCCCTTCGCGCAGTACCAGGCCGAGGCCCTGTTCGGGCCGCTCGGCATGACCGGCAGCAGCCTCGACGGCTCGCCCGCGTCCGGCGCGGTGTCCACTGTGGACGACCTGGCCGCCTTCGCGGCCGAGCTGCAGGCCCCGAAACTGCTTGCCCCGGCCACCGTCACCGAGGCCACGAACGTCGTCTTCCCCGGCCTTTCCGGTGTCCTGCCCGGGTTCGGCCACCAGAAGCCCAACGACTGGGGCCTCGGTTTCGAGATCCGCGACCACAAGAGCCCGCACTGGACCGGCTCGGCGAGCTCACCGCGGACCTTCGGGCACTTCGGGCAGTCGGGCACGTTCCTCTGGGTCGACCCGGACGCCGGCGCGGCCTGCGTCGCGCTGACCGACCGCGCCTTCGGGCCGTGGGCGGCCGAGGTCTGGCCGCGCTACACCGACGCCGTGCTGGCGGACCTGGGCGCGTGAAACGGCTCCTCCTTGCCGCACTGCTCCTGCTCGCCGCCTGCAGCGCGCCCGAAGCCGCGCCCGCGCCGCCGGTGTCGCCACCGCCGGCGGCCGCCGACGCTCCCCCGGCGCTGGGCACCAACGGTGCCGCGGTGCCCGCGCTGCACTGGACGCCGTGTCACGGCGGCTACCAGTGCACGCCCGCGTCCGTGCCGCTGAGCTACCGCGAGCCGAAGGGCCGGGCGATCACGCTCTCGGTGATCCGGCTCCCGGCGAGTGATCCCGGACGCCGGATCGGTTCGCTGTTCTTCAACTTCGGCGGCCCGGGCACCGACGGCGTCGGCGAGCTGACGCGGTTCGCCGCGCGCTACCCCGACGAGCTGCGCGCCCGGTTCGACCTGGTGAGCTTCGACCCGCGCGGGATCGGCGGGTCGGCGCCGATCAGCTGCCCGGGCGCGGACCACCCGCCGGCGACCCCGTCACCGCTGCGGCAGCCGGACGTCTTCTTCGCCGCGAGCGCGGCGCCCGGGAAGGCGTGCGCGGCCGGTTCCGGCGACCTGCCGGCCCACCTCTCGACGGCGAACGTCGCGCGGGACATGGACCTGCTGCGCCAGGCCGTCGGCGATCCGGCGCTGAACTTCTACGGTTACTCCTACGGCACCTACCTCGGCGGCACGTACGCGAACCTGTTCCCGGACAAGGTGCGCGCGATGACCCTCGACGGCACGCTCGACCTGGTCGCGAACGCCACCGGCAAGCCGGGGCAGGAGAAGCAGCCGGTCGACGTCCGGGCCGACGTCGCCGCCGCGCAGCAGCAGGAGCTGGACCAGTTCTTCACGGTGTGCGCCGCGGCCGGGCCGAAGTGCGCGTTCTCCGGCGGTGACCTCAAGGCGAAGTTCGCCGGCGTCTTCGCCCACGCTTCGCGCGGGGCGGGCGTGTCCTCCCTGATGCGGACGATCGACAGCGCGTTGTACCAGTCCGGCCGCTGGAAGCGCCTCGCCGAGACGTTCGCGGCCCTGCCGTCGGATCCGGGCGCCGCTTCGCCGGTGCTGGACCCGTACGTACCGACGCACTCCCCCAGCTTCCTGGCGGTCCAGTGCGTCGACAGCGACAACCCCTCGGCCCCGGCCGACTACGCCGCGCTCGCGGCGAGCGAAAGCAAGCGGCAGCCGTACTTCGGGCTCGGCGCGGTGTTTTCGATGGCGCAGTGCGCCGGCTGGCCCGCGCACGACGCCGACCGCTACACCGGCCCGTGGAACCGGGCCCGCAAGAACCCGGTGCTGGTGCTGAACAACCGGTTCGACCCGGCGACCCCGCTGCACAACGCCCAGGCGACGGCGGCGGAACTGGGCGACGGCCGGGTCCTGGTGGTCGACGGCTACGGCCACACGTCCCTGGACGTCCACAGCGCCTGCGCCACGGCGGCCGTGACCCGGTACCTGACCGACCTGGCCGTCCCGGCGGCGGGAACGACCTGTGCCCCGGACACGGTGCCGTTCCCCTGAACCGGAGCGGTCGTGAGTGGGAAACAGGGTTAGAACACTGTTTCTCACTCACGACCAACCCGCACCGCGCGTTCAGCCGGATGGCCGCGCCGGGCAGGGTCTTTGGACCCTGCCGCCGCCGTGGGCCGGGTGGTGTCATCTAGGGGTGCGGGCCCGCCGCCGGGCCGGTGCGGGGACCTCGGGCCCCGGCGGGCCGCACACCACTACTCCATGACGCGGATCGGGGACCCCGCCTGGAAGGCCGCGATGTCCTCGACCGCGTCGCCGTAGAAGATCTCGTAGACCTCCCGCGTGACGAAGCCGATGTGCGGGGTGAGGGTCGCGTTCTCGAGTGTCCTCAGTGGATGGTCGGCCGGGAACGGCTCGGTGTCGTAGACGTCGATCGCCGCGCGGATCACCTTGCGGCGCAACGCGTCCACCAACGCGGCCTCGTCGACGATCGGGCCGCGCGAGGTGTTCACCAGCAGCGCGCCCGGCTTCATCGCCGCGATTTCGTCCGCGCCGACCAGGCCGCGGCTGCGGTCGCTGAGCACGAGGTGGATCGACAGCACGTCCGAGCGGGCGAACAGGTCCTCTTTGGACACCGCCGTTACGCCGTGCGGCTCGGCCTTTTCCGGCGTGAGGTTCTGGCTCCAGGCGATGGTCTCCATCCCGAAGACCTGACCGATCTTCGCCGCGCCCGCGCCGAGCCGCCCGAGGCCGAGCAGGCCGAGCGTTTTGCCGTGCAGCATGGTGCCGACGCTCGTCTGCCAGCCGCCTTCGCGCATGGAGCGGAACTCTTGCGGCAGGTTGCGCGACGCCGCGAGGATCAGCGCCCACGTGTGCTCGGCGGTCGGCTCACCGATGTAGCCGGTGGCCGACACGACGACGCCGTTGCGCCGCGCGGCCGGCACGTCGATGGCCGCGTTCCGCTTGCCGGTGCTGACGAGCAGCTTCAGGTCGGGCAGCCGGTCGAGGACCTCGGCGGTGAACCGGGTCCGCTCGCGCATCGCGACGACCGCTTCGAAGCCCTGCAGCTGCTTGACGACGTCGTCCAGCGGCTCGGTGAAGACCGTGATGTCGGCCTCCAGCGAGTCCCAGTCCCCGAAGGTGCGGGAGACGTCCTGGTAGTCGTCGAGAATGGCGATCCGCATGATCTCACCGTAGCGGCACGAAGACGTCCACGCGGACCAGGTGATGGTCGGACGCGTCGTTCAGCCGGGACAGCTCGTCCGACGGCACCGGCCAGAACACCTCGGCGTACCGGGGCAGCAGGCCCTTCGACGGCAGCACGTGGTCCGTGCGCAGGTTGCCCGGCGTGACGTCGCCGAAGTCGCCGGTGTCGTAGAACGGGTCGCTCTTCTGGCCCACGTTCGCACCGCCCTGGGCCTGGGCGGCCGGCACGGCGCCGCGGCTGCCCGGGCGGGTCTGGATCACCCGGGGCGCGTTCAGCAGCTGCTGGATGGCGCCGGGCACGCTGTCGCCGTCGAGCGGGTCGGAGTTGTCGTCGCCCGCGACGACGAACCGCTCCCCCGCGCCCAGGCCGCCGCGGTGCCCGCGGTCGTCGCCCGTCGGGACGCCGGTGTTGACCGGCGCCGTGTAGCCGTACGGGTAGTCGATCGGCTTGGCGCCGTGCCGGCCCACGGCCAGGTAGTTCTTGCGGAACGCGTCGGCCGCGGCGTTGCCCGGCACGTAGTCGAACTCGTTGATCAGCTGGACGTCGGCGCGGTTGCGCTGCACGACCTCGGCGACCTTCTGCGCCTGGGCGTTGCCCGGCGTCGACAGGTCGGTCAGCAGCTGCCCGGCGGCGGCACGGTTGAGCGACGCGTTGAAGGCGGCGAAGCGGACACTCTGCCCGAAACTCGCGGAAGCGGAAGCGGCACGGCCAGCGCGACGAGCGCAGCCACCGTAAGCCCTACGGCGATGCGTTTCACGGTGGTACCTCCCGGTCGGCGGCCACCTTATGCGCCGAAAGCGCCCCGCCGAGCGACCGTCGGGTGAACAGGCGACGTGACCCAGCTCTCTTGAACGTGTTCAAAACTAGGCCTACAGTCCGCCTTGAACACGTTCAAAACTTGGAGGGACCATGGAACCCGTTGTTGTCGCCTACGCGCTCTACCTGCTGATCAGCATCCCGTTGACGGTGCTCGTCGCCCGGACGCTCAGCAAGCACGGCCGCACCTTCCTCACCCAGGTCTTCGAGGACAGCCCCGGCCTGGCCAACGCCGTCAACCAGCTGCTGGTCGTCGGCTTCTACCTGATCAGCCTCGGCTTCGTGACGCTCTTCCTGACCAGCCACGCCGACGTGCACGGCGCCCGCGAGGTGTTCGAGCTGCTGTCGGTGAAGGTCGGCGTAGTCGCGCTCGTGCTCGGCGTCATGCACCTGTTCAACGTGCTGGTGTTCAACGGCATCCGCCGCCGCCACCTGGCCCCGAAGGCCGTCCCGGTGCCCGGGCCGGTGCTCGCCGGCCGTCCCGTCCCCTACCCCGGCGCGCCCGGCCCGCAGGTCCCGCCCTTCCCCGCGCCCTGACGTGAGCGGCACTAACGTGCAGAGCGTGCCGAAGAGCGAGGAAACACGGTCCCTGATCGTCACCACCGCCATGCGGCTGTTCACCGAGAACGGCTACGACCGCACGACGATGCGCGCGATCGCCGCCGAGGCCGGGGTCTCGGTCGGGAACGCGTACTACTACTTCTCCTCGAAGGAACAGCTGATCCAGGGGTTCTACGACGAGATCGCGCGGCTGCACCTCGACGCCGCCCGCGCGCTGCTCACCGGCGAGCCCCGGTTCGCGGAGCGGCTGAAGGCCGTCCTGCTCTGCTGGCTGGAGCTGGCCGAGCCCTACCACCGCTTCGGGACGCAGTTCTTCGTCAACGCGGCCGACCCGGAGTCGCCGCTGAGCCCGTTCAGCGACGAGTCTTCGGCCGCCCGCAACGCCTCCATCGAGCTGATGCGCGAGGTCGTGGACGGCTCCGACGTCAAGCTCGACCCGGAGCTGCGCGCGCAGCTGCCCGAGCTGCTCTGGCTGTTCCAGATGGGTGTGGTGCTCTTCTGGGTGCACGACCGCTCGGCCCGCGAGAAGCGCAGCAAGATGCTGGTCGAGCGCAGTGTCCCGCTGCTGGCCCGGCTGGCCGCGCTCTCCCGGCTGCGGGTGTTCCGCCCCGTCAGCCGGGAGATCGTCGACCTGATCCAGGACCTCGCTAAGCGGGATTGACCGCCCGGAAGTACAGGAAGCGCGGCTTGCTCCGGAGGTTCTTCGCCCACTTCGGGTCGGTTTTGTCGGCTTCCGGCACCGGCATCGGCTCCACCAGGCGGTCGACGGCGAAGCCGGCGCCGCGGACCTCCTCGAACGTCCAGCTCAGCGGCCGCCGGTAGAACTGGACCGGGTGCTCGATGCCTTCGAGGCCGAAGTCGTCGTCGAGCAATTCGACCTCGAAGTAGTTCTCCTTGCCGAACCAGTGCCAGTCCTCGCCGGGGTGGTGCACGGAGAACACGAGGACGCCGCCGGGCTTGAGCACCCGCCGGAACTCGGCGAGGGTGGCGCCCCAGTCCTTCAGGTAGTGCAGCAGGAGCGACGCCGTGATGACGTCGATCGAGCCGTCCTCGACGGCCAGGGGCCGGGTGACGTCCGCCTGCTCGAAGCGGGCGACGTCGCCGAACTTGCGGCGGGCGACGGTGATCATGCCCGCGCTGGCGTCGACACCGAGGACGTCGGCGCCCCGCGCGGCCAGCAGCGCGCTCAGGTGCCCGGCCGCGCAGCCGACGTCCAGCACCCGCTTGCCCTCGACGTCGCCGGCCAGGTCCACGATCGCGGGCCGGTCGTAGAGGGCGTTGGTGACGGACTTCCCGGCGTGCTCGGCGTAGGCCTCGCTGTAGGCGTCGTACTGCTCGGCCCGCGCCCGGCCGATGATCTCCTCGATCACCTCGGTCTTGGCGTCGGCGTAGTTCTGGACGTACTTCCACTCCCGCGCGGCCAGCTCACGCTTCTTCGCCGCGTACAGCGCCAGCTCCTCCGGGTGCGAGCGCAGGCGTTCGCGGAAGAGCCGGTAGCGCGGCGTCTGGCCGTTGCCGGGTGAGTAGACGTGCAGGTTGATGTCCATGTCCGGGCCCTTGAAGCAGCGGTGCTTCTCCCAGTCCGGCTCGCGGATGACGAGCCGGTAGCCCGCGCCCTCCAGCGCCGGCAGGTAGGCGTCCTCCTCGTCGGAGTCCGGCACCTCGAGGAGGATGTCGACGATCGGCTTCGCGCACAGGCCCGGCACCGAGGTCGAGCCGACGTGGTCGAGGACGAGCGCCCGCTCCCCCAGGACGCTCCTGATCCGCGCGGCTTCACGCTCGAAAGCCTTGGGCCACTCCGGGTCGTAATCGACGAGGGTGACGGTCGAGTCGAGCTTCGGCGGCTCGCCGCCGACCCAGGCGTTCTCCAACTGGTCGTCGTCGAGTGCTTCTTGGCTGGTCATTCCGGTGGACCCCCTTGCTGAAGGCAGTCGGCCAGAATATCAACCCGGGGCAAGCGGATTTACCCGATCGGGAGCGGCAGGATGTTCCCGGTCGCCTCGCGCAGCGCGTCGCGCATCGCCGCGCGCGGTGCCGGGCGGCCGGTGAAGTGCTCGGCCTGGCCGAACGCCTGGTGCAGCAACATGTCCAGCCCGGTGGCGAGCCTGCCGCCGCGGGCCGCGACGGCCTCGGCGAGCGGCGTCGGCCACGGGTGGTAGATGACGTCGAGGACGTGCGCGACGGCCGCGAGGTCGGCCATGTGCGGCCGGACCGCGTCCGGCGGCACGGTGTTCACCAGCACCGCGGCTTCCGCCGCCAGCGCCGCGAAGTCCGTTTCGGCCCACCGCAGCACGTCGACGTCGAGCGAAGCACGCTTCGCCGCGTCGAGGGTTTCGGCCGCCCGCGCGGGATCCCGCACGACCAGGCGCACCTGTCGCACGCCCAGCGCGGCCAAGCCGACGACCGCCGCGGCCGCGGTACCGCCCGCGCCGAGCACGATCGCGGTGTCCGACGACGTCGGCGTGTACCCACCGGCCGCGCGCAGGGCGCCGGTGACCCCTTCGACGTCGGTGCAGTCGGCGAGCCAGCCCTTCGCGGTGCGGACCAGCGTGTTGGCCGCGCCGACCGCGGCCGCGCGCGGCGTCACCTCGTCCGCGTGGTCCAACGCCGCGCGCTTGCCCGGCATGGTGACCGAGAGCCCGGCCCACTCCGGGCCGAGGCCGTCGACGAACGCCGGGAGGTCCTCGGCGCCCGTCTCGATCCGCTCGTACGTCCAGCCGGTCAGGCCGAGCGCGCCGAACGCGGCGCCGTGCAGCACCGGGGACAGCGAGTGCGCCACCGGCCGGCCCAGGACCGCGGCCCGGCGAGGGGTCTCAGAAGACACCGCGTTCCTTGGCCAGGTCGACGTTCTTGCGGTGGTCGTCGAACGAGACCGCGAAGCAGGACAGGCCGTTCTTCTCGCACTTGACGAAGTACAGCCACTCGCCCTCGACGGGGTGCACCGCGGCCTGGATGGCCTCGGGGCTGGGCACCGAGATCGGGGTCGGCGTGAGGCCCGGGATCTTGTACGTGTTGTACGCCCCGGCCCGGGTCCGGTCCGCGTCGTTGGTCGCCAGGGTCGGCCGGTCCAGCACGTAGTTGACGGTGGAGTCCATCTGCAGCCGCATGGTGGCCGCCAGCCGGTTGTAGATCACCCGCGAGAGCTTGCCGAAGTCGGCCTTCACCGCCTCGCGCTCGATGATCGAGGCGATGATCAGCGTCTGGTACGGCGTCATCCCCGGGCCGGTCGACTGCGGGCTCAGGCCGGCGTTCTGGATCGCCTCGGTCGAGCTGCGGACCAGCTGGCCGACGATCTCCTGCGCGGTCGCCCCGGGCCGGACGTCGTAGAGCCCGGGCGCGATCAGGCCTTCCAGCCTGCGGTCCTTGCGGTCGGCCTTGTTCGCGTCCGCGACCGCCCAGTCGGGCACGCCGAGGGTCTTGAGGTCCGCGCCGTCGACGACCTTGCGCAGGTCGTCGGTGGTGACGCAGGTGCTCTTGCCGTTGAGCTGCGCGCACGACGCCTTCGCCATCAGGCTGTACACACCGGGCGTGACCTTGCCGTCGGGCTGGGTGATGTCGTCGAACTGCGTGTAGGGGCGGATCTCCAGCTGCCCCACCCGGGCGGTGGGCGAGACGATCCGGTCGACCGCGCTGGCCCCGGACATGTGCGACTTCATGACGTAGAAGCCGTGCTGGATCTTCGAGAGCTTCGGGTTGTCCTCGCCGGCCTTCACGAAGGCCTTGCTGCTGGCGACGACGCCGGCCGTCGTGAGCTTGGCGCCGATCGCCGACGTCGAGTCGCCGTCGTCGACCTGGAACAGGACGTCGCCGTCGCCGGCACCGTCGTAGTCCTCGTAGCCGAAGAACCTGTTGAAGCCGTAGTAGGCGCCGCCGGCGAGCAGGACGATCACCGCGACCGCGGCGATCCAGCCGAGCGCGCGCTTGCCCTTCTTCTTCCGGGGCTTCTTCTCCGGCTCGTCCTCGTAGTCCTCGTCGTACTCCCCGTCGTATTCCGGGTCGTACTCGGTCTCGTCGTAGTCGTCCGCGTATTCGCCGTCGTACTCGTCGTACTCCGCGTATTCGTCGTACTCGTCGCCGGCGAAGAGGTCGTCCTGGGCCGGCTCCTCGCGGGGCGCGTGGACGGGCTCGGGCGGGGGCGCCGGGGCCTGCGCCGGGATGATGTCGGTCACCGGCTCTTCGCGCGCCGGCGGGGGCGGCGGGCGGCGGCGCCGCGGCGGCTCGGCGCCGGGCGCGGGCACGCCGACAGAGCGGTCACCCGGTTGGCCGGTCCGCCGGGCGGGCGGCTGAGCGGCGGGAGCCGGCGGTTCGGCGGCCGCACGGCGCCGCTGCGGGGTTTCGAGCCCTTCGGCCGGTTCGGGAACCGCGCGGCGCGTCCGGATCTCCTCCGGCTCGGGAGCCGGACGGCCCCGCCGAGGCGGCTCGGCGACCTCTTCCGGCTCGGGGGCCGGGCGGCGCCGGCGCGGTGCCTGGACCTCGGCCTCGTCCGGTTCCGCGCGACGCCGTCTCGACACCGGCGCCTGCACCTCGGACCCCTCGTCGAGGCCGTGGCGGGCGCGGGCGGCCCGGGCGGGCGCGGCGCGCTGGGCGCGGGGGTCGAGCTCGTCGTCGACCGGGGGCAGCGTGTCCGGCGGCTCGAGCCGCCGACGGCGCCCGGTCGCGGGGGCGTCGCGGCGCGGGTCGGCGGGCGGCTGCCGCCGGGTCGGCTGGGGCAGCTCGTGCTGGCCGCTCGGGGCCTGCGGCCGGCGGGACGGCTGCGGAAGCTCGTGGTACCCGCTCGGCGCCTGCGCGCGGCGGGCTTCGGCGGCCCGCGGGTCACGCGGGTCGGCTCGGCGGGGCGCGGGCCGGGACGGCGGTGGGGCGGCGTCTTCCGGCTCACGCAGCCTCCGTCGGCCGCGCGGGCGCTCAGGCTGCTCGTCGTTCATCGGTCTCCCTCCCGGGCGCGGTGCGCAGCAGCGGCGTCGATCCAGGCCTGCAGGATCTCCACGGCGGCGGCCTGGTCGACCACCGCTCGCTGCTTGCGGCCTTTGACCCCGCGCTGGGAGAGGATGCGGGATGCGGTGACCGTGGTCAGCCGCTCGTCGCCCAGCCGGACCGGCACGGGCGCGACGCGCCCGGCCAGGCGTTCAGAATACGCGATCGCCAGCTCGGCCGCCGGACCCTGCCGGTTGGCGAGCGTACGCGGCAACCCCACGATCACCTCGACCACCTCGTGCTCGGTGACGAGGGCGGCCAGCTGGTCCAGATCACTGTCGTCGGTCGCATCGCGGGAGAGGGTAACCAATGGCGACGCGAGCACGGGGGCCGGATCGCTCAGAGCGACCCCGACCCGGACCGAGCCGACATCCACACCGAGCCGCCGGCCGCGGCCCGGATCGGACACTCCGGGCCGATCCGGGCCCCGGTTTCCGCGGTTAACCAATGCCGGCGATCGCCGCGCGCAGGGCCGTGACCGCATCGGCCGCGCCGGCCGGGTTCGTGCCACCGCCCTGGGCCATGTCGGGCTTGCCGCCGCCGCGGCCGCCGATCGCGCCGGCGAACGACGGGACGAGCTTGCCGGCCGCGATGCCCTTGTCCTGCGCCGCCTTCGTCGTCGCGACGACGAAGCTGAGCTTCTCGCCGGCCGGCGAGAACAGCGCCACGACGCCGGGCCGCGCGCCGAGGCGGCCGCGGATGTCCGACGCGAGCGCGCGCAGGCCGTTGCCGTCGACGTCCGGGACGACCTCGGCGACGACCGAGACGCCGTTGACGTCGACCGCCTTGTCGGCCAGCGCCCCCGTCGAGCCCAGCACCTGCTGGGTCTTCAGCTGGGCGATCTCCTTCTCGGCGTTCTTCAGCCGGGTCAGGACGTCCTCGATGCGGCCCGGCAGCTCGTCCGAGGGCACCTTGAAGGTGTTCGCCAGCTGCGAGACCAGCAGCTGCTCCTTGCGGACGTACTTGAGCGCGTCCGTGCCGACGAGCGCCTCGACGCGGTGCACGCCCGAGCCGATGGAGGCGTCGGAGACCAGCTTGACCAGGCCGAGCTGGCCG
This sequence comes from Amycolatopsis sp. NPDC049252, assembly GCF_043197175.1. NCBI lineage: Bacteria > Bacillati > Actinomycetota > Actinomycetes > Pseudonocardiales > Pseudonocardiaceae > Amycolatopsis > Amycolatopsis sp. NPDC049252. Next base: position 33,222 of record NZ_JBICSQ010000058.1, on the reverse strand, counting down.
ATCCGGTCCACGTGCGTGCCACCGCAGAGCTCGCGGGAGTACTCGCCCATGTCGACCACGCGGACGTCGTTGCCGTACTTCTCGCCGAACAGCGCGACCGCGCCGAGCTCGAGGGCCTTGTCCTTGGTCGTGGTGAAGCTGGTGACCTCGACGTCGGTCTGCAGGTAGTCGTTGACCTCCTGCTCGACCTCGGTGAGGACGTCCGCCGAGACCGAACCCGGCGTGGTGAAGTCGAACCGCATGCGGCCCGGCGAGTTCAGCGAGCCCGCCTGCGCCGCGCGCTTGCCGTAGGCGCCGCGGACCGCCGCGTGCACCAGGTGCGTCGCGGAGTGGGAGCGCTCGATGGACAGCCGGCGGTGCGCGTCGACCGAGCCGGTGACCTTGGAGTCGAGGCCGACCTCGCCGTCGAGCACCTCGACGCGGTGCACGAACAGCCCCGGGACGATCTTCTGGACGTCCAGGACCTTCAGCTCGACGCCGTCGCCGAGCAGCACGCCGGTGTCGGCGACCTGGCCACCGCTTTCGGCGTAGAACGGGGTGCGGTCGAGGACCAGCTCGGCCTTCTTGCCCGCCGAGACGCTGCGGACCGGCTGCCCGTCCTCCAGCAGCGCGACGACCTTGGCCTCGGCCTGCAGGTCGGTGTAGCCGAGGAACTCGGTCTCGCCGTGCTGCTCCAGGACCTTGCGGTACTCCGAGAGGTCGCCGTGGCCGGTCTTGCGCGACGCCGCGTCCGCCTTCGCGCGGGTCCGCTGCTCGTTCATGAGCGTGCGGAAGCCCTCCTCGTCGACGGTCAGGCCCTGCTCGGACGCCATCTCCAGGGTCAGGTCGATCGGGAAGCCGTAGGTGTCGTGCAGCTGGAACGCCTTGTCGCCGGCCAGCACGTCACCGCCGCCGCGCTTGGTCTCCTCGGCCGCCATGTCGAAGATGCGCGAACCGCTGGTCAGGGTCGAGAGGAAGGCCTCCTCCTCGATCCGGACGACCTCGTTGATCCGGTCGAAGCCGCTGACCAGCTCGGGGTAGGTCGGGCCCATCGTGTCGCGCACGACCTTCGCGAACTCCTGCAGCACCGGCTCGTGCACGCCCAGCAGGCGCGAGGAGCGGACGATGCGGCGCAGCAGCCGGCGCAGCACGTAGCCGCGGCCGTCGTTGCCCGGGGTGACGCCGTCACCGATCAGCATGACGCCGGTGCGGGCGTGGTCGGCGATCACGCGGAAGCGGACGTCGTCGGCGTGGTTGCCGCCGTAACGGCGGCCGGAGAACTCCTCCGCACGGCCGATGACCGGGCGCACCAGATCCGTCTCGTAGACGTTCTCGACGCCCTGCAGGATCGTCGCGACGCGCTCGACGCCCATGCCGGTGTCGATGTTCTTCTTCGGCAGCTCACCGATCGGCTTGTGCCCGAGCTTGGGGCTCAGCTCGCCGCGGATGTCCTGCATGAAGACGAGGTTCCAGATCTCGATGTAGCGGTCCTCGTCGGCGACCGGGCCGCCCTCGCGGCCGTACGCCGGGCCGCGGTCGTAGTAGATCTCCGAGCACGGACCGCCGGGACCGGGCACGCCCATGTCCCAGTAGTTGTCCTTGCCGTCGCGCGACTGAATGCGCTCGCCGGGCAGCCCGGTGAGCTTGCGCCACAGGCCGGCGGCTTCGGAGTCGTCCTCGTAGACCGTCGCCCAGATCCGGTTCGGGTCGAGGCCGTAGCCGCCTTCGCTCTGGGGCTTGGTGATCAGCTCCCAGGCGTTCTCGATGGCGCCTTCCTTGAAGTAGTCGCCGAAGGAGAAGTTGCCGGCCATCTGGAAGAACGTGTTGTGCCGGGTGGTCTTGCCGACCTCGTCGATGTCCGGGGTGCGCACGCACTTCTGCACGGAGGTCGCGCGCGGGTACGGCGGCGGCGCCTCACCGAGGAAGTACGGCTTGAACTGGACCATGCCGGCGTTGACGAACAGCAGGTTCGGGTCGTCAAGGATCAGCGGCGCGCTCGGCACGCGCGTGTGACCCTTGCTCTCGAAATGGCGCAGGAAACGGTCGGTGATTTCGTGTGTGTCCACGGGTCAAGGTCCTTGTGCTGGTGCCGGAGTAGGGGTGACGACGGCGGCGGAAGGGTCCGGGCGCGGCCCGGTCAGCCTTCCGCCCGGCGAGCTCGCCGGACGGGGCGCCGGGCGGCGGCGTGCCTGCCCTCGGCGCGCGGCGCCGTGACGCCCGTCCGCTCCTCGACCATGTCGTGCAACTCCTGCTCCCGCTCGTTCATGCCGGCGCGCACCTCGGCGCCGAAGGAACCCACGGCACCCGCCAGCTCGCGTACGGCGTCGCCCAGGTTCGATGCTAACCCCGCGGGAGTGGCCTGACGAGCGGTTTCGGCGGCCTTGCGGGACAGCGCGACGCCGGCGGCCACGCCGACACCGAGCCAGAACAGCCGCTTCACTTCGCGGCCTTCTTCGCGGCTTTCGCGGCGCTCTTCTTCCGGCGCGCGCGGATCGCCTTGCTGAGGCCGTAGGACAACGCCGCGGTCTTGACGAGCGGGCCGCCCAGCGTCGCGGTGAACACCGACGTCAGCGCGGAGACGTTGCCGGTGACGGCCTGCGCGTTCGACGTGATCCCGTCCACCCGCTCCAGCTGGGTGTTGACGTGGGTGATCGTCTGGTTCGCGCCGATCAGCAGCGGGTCGGTGTTGCTGTTGGTCCGCTCGATCGCCTCGGTGGCCGCGTCCAGCGTCTTGCCGAGCTTGATCAGCGGGATCGCCAGCAGGACGACCAGCACCACGAATGCTCCTGCGGCGATCAACGCGGCGATCTGCCCTGCCGACACGGGCCCTCCTCGGTTCAGTGTGACTTGGCGTCTTGGGTGCTGGTGAGGTTACCGCCTGGCCGGGTCCCCGACCGTGTCACCCCGCCGCCCGGTTCAGCGGGCCGGAAAACGCCTCGCTCCCCGCGAGGGCCACGCGGTACACCTGGGCGATGGGACACGACGACGGGCCCGGGCACCGGGTGCTCGCCGGGCCGGGCGGGACCGCGGCCGACGTGCTGGCCGGGCTGCCGGGCGCGGACCTGACGACCGTCCAGCTGGAGGTGGCGCGGCGGCGGGCGGCCCGGCTGTCGGCCGCGGACGTCCGGCGCCGGTACGGGACCGACCGGTTCGTCGGCCCCAGCCCGCTGCCGTTCGCCTTGCTGCGCCGGGTCGAGGACACGCTGCTGGCCGCGGCGCCGGCTTTCGAGCCGGTGACGCTGGCGCCGTTGACCCCGCTCGGGACCCACTCGGTGGTCACCGGGCTGGCCCAGCACCGGGTGGTGCCGACCGGCCGCGGCACCGAGGTCGCCGCCGATCCGACGACCGGGCTGGCTCTCGAAGCGGCGGTCCGGCGGTCCGGGACTGGTGCGGTGCGGCTCGCGGCCGTGCAGCGCGTGGTGCGCGCCCAGCAGGTCGCCGCGGGACTGTTCGCGCACTTCTCGCTGTTCGGCGCGGTGACGGCCGGGCGGGACACCGGGAACCTGGCGTTCGAGCGGCAGCACGTCACCGAGCACGCGCGGCTGATGGCGGCCGGGTGCCGCGCGCTGGGCGCGACGGAGGTCGAGCTGGCCGTGACCGTGCTGGACCCGCGGTTCGCCGGGCTGCTCGACGACGTGGACGTGCCGATCCGGCCGTACCCGGACCGCGAAGGCGGGCGGGGCGGGTACTACGAAGGACTCTGCTTCAAGGTCTACGCGTCCTTCGGCGGCGAACTCGCCGAGGTCGGCGACGGCGGCTTCACGCCGTGGACGCGCCGGCTCCTGGGCAACGCCAAGGAGCGCCTGATGACGAGCGGCCTGGGTGTCGACCGGCTAGCCACGCTCCTTTAGCACCGCGCGGTAGAGCACCGCCATGTCCTCTTCGCCGTGGCCGGCCTCGACCGCGGCTTCCAGGTGCGAGAGGACCGCCCGAGCGCCCGCCACGTCGACGTCGTCGCCCGCGGCCTCGACCACCAGGCGGGCGTCCTTCGCCGCCAGGTCCGCCGGGAACGACGCCGGGTACTCGCCCGACAGCATCGCCGCGCCCTTCACGTGCGCGTAGCCGACGTCGAGGCCGCCGCCCTTGATCGTCTCCAAGAACAGGGCCGGGTCCAGGCCCAGCGCCTTGGCCAGGCCGAGGCTCTCGGCGGTGCCGTTCGTCAGCGTGAGCACCCACGCGTTCATCACCAGCTTGAGGCGGCTGCCCTGGCCGGCCGGCCCGAGCCACAGCGTGCGGATGCCGACCGCGTCGAACACCGGGGTCGCGGCGGGCCGCGCCTCCTCCGGGCCGGACGCCAGGACCTGCAGCTGGGCCTGCTCCGCCGGCTGCCGGGTGCCGAGCACCGGGGCGTCGACGAACACCACGCCCGCCTTCTCCGCCAGCGCGGCGAGGCGGTCGGTCCAGTCGAGCCCGACCGTGCTCATCTGCAGCCACAGCGTGCCCGAAGCGGGCGAAGCGGCTTCGAACGCCGAAGCGACGGCCGGGCCGTCGGCGAGCATCGTCACCAGGATATCGGCGCCGTCGGCCGCGGCGGCCGCCGAATCGGCCACCGTCGCGACGTCGGCGAGCGGCTCGGCCTTCTCCCGCGTGCGGTTCCAGACGCGGACCTCGAGGCCCGCCTTCGCGATGTTGGCCGCCATCGCGGCGCCCATGATCCCGGTACCGAGGAATCCGATGCTCATACCGCCATCGTGCCGAACCCGGCGCCGCCCCGCAGCCCGAGATCCGCACCGCGGAAGGGTTTTACGGCACATCCCTCGCAAAGACGCCGTCAGGGCAGAGAAAACCGGGCGTCAGTAGTCGCCGAGGAGGCAGAACGGGTGGCCCGCCGGGTCGGCGTAGACGCGCCACCCCCGGCCGCCCAGGTCGGGGTCGAGCAGCCGGCCGCCGTAGGCGAGGACCTGGTGGTGCGTCTCGGCGAGGTTGTCGACCTCGAAGTCGAGGTGGAACTGCTGCGGGTACGACGGGTCCGGCCAGCGCGGCGGCCGGTAGTCGAGCGCGCGCTGGAAGCCCAGGACCAGACCGTTCACGTGCAGGGTCGACCAGTCCTCGTCCACCCGCCAGCGGGGGTCCGGCCGGTCGACCTCGCCACCCATGATCGCTTGGTAGAAGTAGGCGAGCTGAGCCGGTTCGGGACAGTCCAGGACGATGCACTGCAGCGTCGCGGGCACGGGAATGCCTCCTGCCTTCGCTGGGCCGCCCCCCTTGGTTCAGGCCGCCCCAAGGCGCGAAGCATACGAAACCCGATGATCTTGAAGTGCGCGGCCCACGTTCGGTGCGGGCCCCGGCACCCACCGTGCGGGGCCCGCACCCGATCGTCAGGCGTCGCCGGGGTCCGAACCGACCTGCGCCCGGCCGGTGAAACCGCCCGACGCGGTGTGCAGTCCCGCGGTGCGGCGCAAGGAGAACCGGTCGATTTCGACGCCGTCGTTGCGCAGGGTCCGCACGGTCAGCGTGGTCTTGCGGCCGAACCACGCGGGCTCGACGTCGATCGCGAGGAACGAGTAGCCGGTGTAGCGCACGCGCGACCAGCCGACGGTCTCCGTCTCCTTCCCGCCGCCCTTCACCCAGTGGTAGCTGGTGAACTCGCCGTCGAAGGTGTCCGGCACCGGGAAGCTGTAGACGCTCCGGCCGCCGCCACCGCACGTGGCGTAGACGGTGCCGTCGCGGTCCGGGTCGACGGTGTCGCCGATCGCGACCTTCTTGGTGACGCGGCCGCCGCGCAGCGCGTCGGTGCGCTCGTAGATGTGGTTGTGCCCGTTGACGACCAGGTCGACGTGGAACTGGTCGAACAGCGGCACCCACTCCTCCCGCACGCCGCCTTCGGACGCGTGCTGGTTGGTCGTCGAGTAGGCGCAGTGGTGGAAGAACACCACGATGAAGTCGACGTCCGGCTGCAGCCGCAGGTACCGCAGGCGGCGCTTGAGCCACGCGGTCTGCGAGCCGTGCGAGTAACCGCGGTTGGCCGGGATCTCGTACGAAACGTCGTTGGCGTCCAAGGAGATCACGCCGACGTTGCCGTAGATGAACGAATACACGCTCGGGCAGTCGGCCGGGCCGCTGCCGGGGAAGTCCCAGCGCTTGGTCTGGCCGCCGTAGCCGTCGGGCGAGTACAGCGCTTCCATGTCGTGGTTGCCGGTGGTGACCATCCACGGCACGGACGCCGCGACGCCTTCGATCTGGTTGTAGTAGGCGTCCCAGACCTTCGGGTCGTACAGGTCGTGGCCGCCGTCGGCGACCGGGCCGGGCGGGAGGCCAGCGCCGCTCGGGTCGGCGTAGGCGATGTCGCCGGCGAGCAGGTGGAACCGCGGGTGCTGCTTCGCGACCGCGCCGTCCTGGGCCAGCGCCGTCGTCGACACACCTTGGTCGCCGAACGCGGTGAAGGTGAACTTCCCCGCCGGGAACCCGCGGGCGGGCGCGGTGGTGAACGTCGAGAGCGCCGCGGTGCCGCCGTCGCCGTTCGCCGGGTCGTAGCCGTCGTGGCCGACCGCGTAGGTGTAGGTGCGGCCCGGGGTCAGGCGGCTCGCCTCGGCGTGCAGGTAGTACTGGTCGTACGGCGCGATGACTCCGGCGACCTCGGAGTGCAGGGCCCGCGTCTCGGCGGGAATCCGTTGTCCCCACTGATATCCATGGCGGTCGTGGTGTTCGGCGACGCGCAGGAACGGGTTCTTCACGCGGGCCGGCACCTGCCACGCGACGCGGATGTCCGTGCGCGGGTTGCGCCCGAAGGCGAGGTGACGGCCGGCCGGGGCGACCTTCGCGCCGTCGGCGTAGGCCGTGCCGGGCAGCAGGAGCGGGCCGGCGGCGAGCAGCGCGCCGGTGGCGGCCGCGCCCTTGAACAGGGAACGTCGGGAGAGGTACTCGTGCTGCTCGGCCATGGTCAGGCGGGCGGCCAGTGCGTCGGGAACGCCGACTCTCGGGATTTCCATGCGCGGATGCTCGCCGACGGATATGCCCGCTTCGCGTCGTCCGGGCGAACGGCAGCCGTCCAGTTCCCCCGGAGCACCCCAAGGGTTTCCCAAACCGCCTTTACCGCTCGCCGCGGATGGTCCGGCGCAGCTTGGGGACGCGCTCGGCGAGCGGACGTTCCGCGCCGCGCTGGGTCGGCTCGTAGTAGTCCCGGCCGACCAGCTCGTCCGGCGGGTACTGCTGGGCCAGCACGCCTTCCGGCACGTTGTGCGGGTAGCGGTAGCCCTGCGCGTTGCCGAGCTTCTTGGCGCCCGCGTAGTGCCCGTCACGCAGGTGCGGCGGCACGCTGCCGGCCAGCCCGGCGCGGACGTCGGCCAGCGCGGCGTCGATGCCGGTGACGACCGCGTTCGACTTCGGCGCCGTGGCCAGGTGGATGGTCGCCTGCGCGAGCGCCAGCCGGCCCTCGGGCATGCCGATGAACTGGACGGCGTGCGAGGCCGCGACCGCCGCCTGCAGCGCCGTCGGGTCGGCCATGCCGATGTCCTCGCTGGCGTGCACGACCAACCGCCGGGCCAGGAAGCGCGGGTCCTCCCCCGCCTCGATCATCCGGGCCAGGTAGTGCAGCGCGGCGTCGACGTCGGACCCGCGGATCGACTTGATGAACGCGCTGATGATGTCGTAGTGCTGGTCGCCGTCGCGGTCGTAGCGCACCGCGGCCTTGTCCACAGTGGACTCGACGATCGGCAGGTCGATCGTCTTCGCCTCGGTGGCCGACGCCGCGTCCGCCGCCGCCTCCAGCGCGGTCAGCGCGCGGCGCGCGTCACCCCCGGCGAGCCGGACGAGGTGGGCGCGCGCGTCGTCGGTCAGGGTCAGCTCGCCGCCGAGACCGCGTTCGTCGGTCAGGGCGCGCTCGATCAGCCGCGTGATGTCCTCGTCGGTCAGCGGGCGCAGCTGCAGCACCAATGAGCGCGACAGCAGCGGGGAGACGACGGAGAACGACGGGTTCTCGGTGGTCGCCGCGACCAGCAGCACCGTGCGGTCCTCGACCGCGCCGAGCAGGGCGTCCTGCTGGGTCTTGGAGAAGCGGTGCACCTCGTCGATGAACAGCACCGTGTTCTCGGTGTTGTACTGCCGGCGCCGCCGGGCCTCCTCGATGACCCCGCGCACCTCCTTGACCCCGGCCGAGAGCGCCGACATCGCGACGAACCGGCGCCCGGTGGCGATCGAGACCAGGTTGGCCAGCGTCGTCTTGCCGGTGCCGGGCGGGCCGTAGAGCAGCACGGACGCCGGAGCCGCGCCTTCCACCAGCCGCCGCAGCGGGGCGCCCTCGCGGAGCAGGTGCTGCTGGCCGACGACCTCGTCGAGCGAGCGCGGCCGCATCCGGACGGCCAGCGGGGAGCTCGCCGGATCCGCCTGCCGCTCGTCGGCGTTCGACGTCGTCCGCTCGGGCGGCGGCGCCACGTCGGCGTTCACGGTGAAGAGCTCGTCTTGTGCCACACGGATGACGTTAACCGACGGCACCGACAGAACCCTTGCCGTGGTCCGCGGGGCCGCGCTACCGTCGTGATGACTGGTTGACCGAAAGTGCGAATCCGGTCACCAGGTCAGATTCTCGGCGAAAGAGCGGGCATGAGCCATCCCAACCGCGAGCGCGGCGACCGCATCCTGGACGCGGCGGGCGAGCTCCTGCTGCGCATGGGCTACCGCAAGGTGGCGATCGACGACATCGCGCGCGCGGTCGGCATCGGCAAGGGCACCGTCTACCTGCACTGGCGCAACAAGGAGCTGCTGTTCCAGGCGCTGATGATGCGCGAGTCGGCCGACACGACCGGCGAGATCCTGGCCGCGATCAAGGCCGACCCGGCGATGATCCTGCCGCACCGGATGATCTCGGCCTCGTTCCTCGTCACCCACCGCCGTCCGTTGCTGATGGCGATGCTGCGCGGCAACGCCGAGATGTTCGGCTCGCTGGGCGACCTCGCCCTGCGCAAGCAGCAGGACGAGCTGCGCACGCAGTTCGAGGCCACGATGCTCCGGCACGGGCTCGTCCGCACGGACGTCCCGAACCTCACCTACGCGCTCAACGCCTCGACGCTCGGCTTCTACGTCGGCAACACGCTTTCCGACGAGTTCGGGGACATCCCGCCGGAGGAGAAGGCGGAAGTCCTCGCCTACCTGATCCGCACCGCCTTCGAGCCGCCCGGGGACCCGGACCCCCGCGCGGTCGCCGAGGTGGCGGCGGAACTGAGTGCGGCGCTCGAGGAGCTCGTCTCGAGCTACCGGCAGGGGATCTACGCACACGATCCCACCAGGGCCCCCGGCTGATCCCGGGGCCACACAGGGAAAAGGGGCGGACATGACCACCACACTCGCCGACACCTGGGGACTGCACGAATCCCAGTTCTGGCTGCGGGGCAAGCAACCCGCGGAGCGCGTGCAGCACGCGGCCGACCTCGGGTTCTGGAACGTCTACGGGCACCCGGAAGCCGAGGAGATCCTCCGCGACCCGGGGACCTACTCCTCCGACACCACGCGGCTGGTGCCGAAGGAGATGACGGAGGGCCAGGACATCGACCTCGAGGCGATGTCGGCGGGCAACCTGCTGCAGCTGGACCCGCCGCTGCACAACAAGATGCGCAAGCTCGTCAGCCGCGCGTTCACGCCGAAGGTCGTCGCGGACCTCGAGCCGCGCATCGCCGCGGTGACGAACGAGCTGCTCGACGCGGCGGGCGGCGACGGCCGGCTCGAGCTCGTCGAGGACCTGGCCTACCCGTTGCCGGTGATCGTGATCGCGGAGCTGCTGGGGGTCCCCGCGAGCGACCGGTACCTGTTCAAGGGCTGGGTGGACAAGCTGTTCAGCTCGTCCGAGCAGTTCTCGCTGAAGGAGCAGAGCGAGGCGCGGCAGGAGTCGGTCAAGACGTCCCTGGAAGGTCAGAAGGCGCTGATCGAGTACCTCGGCGGGCACGTCGACGAGCGACGCAAGCAGCCGCGGGAGGACCTGCTGACCAAGCTCGTCGAGGCGGAGCTCGACGGCGAGAAGCTGACGCGCAACGAGGTCGTCAACTTCGCGAACGTGCTGCTGCTGGCCGGGCACATCACCACCACGATGCTGCTGGGCAACGCCGTGCTGTGCCTGGACACGCACCCGGAGTGGGACGAGCGGGCGCGCGCCGACCGGTCACTGGTGCCGCCGGTGATCGAGGAGTCGCTGCGGTACCTCTCGCCGTTCGCGGCCGTGGCCCGCACGACGAACCGCGAGGTCGAGCTGGGCGGCGCCACGATCCCCGCCGACCAGATGCTGATGCTGTGGGTGGCGGCGGCCAACCGGGACGAGCGCGTGTTCACCGACCCGGACACGTTCGACCCGTCGCGCGAGGAGAACCCGCACCTGGCCTTCGGCCGCGGCATCCACTTCTGCATCGGGGCCCCGCTCGCGCGCCTCGAAGGCCGGGTGGCGCTGAACATCCTGTTCGACCGCTACCCCGCGCTGCGCACGATTCCCGGTGAGGCACCGAAGTTCCAGGTGAACCCGAACATGACGGGGGTCCGGGAACTGCCGCTCACCACGGGCTGAACCGGGCGTGCCGTGTTCGCACTTCGGGTGTTCAGCGCGTCCGTTCGCGGAACGAGTGCCACATGATCACCGCGGCGTAGGGCAGGAACTCGCGGCCGCGGCGCCACAGCCACGGAATCCCCTTCAGCACCAGCCATCCCACGTGTCCCGTGGTGCTCGGCTCGACCCCGCCGCCGCAGGTGAGGCTCACCGGCTCCGGCACGTCGAACCCGGCGCCGGCGAGCAGCCCGGTGAAGCCGGCGGCCAGCATCCGGTGCCCCAGCTCGGACGGGTGCAGGCGGTCGACGCTCCACGACGTCAGGTCGTAGGCGCCGGGCAGCCGGTCGAGGTCCAGGCAGGGCACGCCTTCGCGGGCGACGACCTCGTCGATGGCCGCGTTCAGCTCGGCGACGCGGGTGCTGAGCGCGCGTTTGAGGGCCGGCGGGAGGCGGAACACCTTGCTGTGGTCGTGGAACCGGACCGGGATGACGGTGGTGCCGGCCTCGCCGAGCCGCCGGACGACCTCGGTGAGGTCGGCGGCGATGGCCGCCGCGTCGAAGTCGGGCCGGAGGGTGTCGTTCATGCCGGCGACCAGCAGCGCCACGTCCGGCCGGTGCGCCACGGCGGCGGGCAGCTGCTTGCTGAGCACGCAGCGCATCCGCGCGCCGGTGAACGACGGGTTGAGGTAGCCGTCGGCGCCGACACCGAGCGCGGCGGCGGCCAGCGGCCCGACGCCGCGCCAGCCGCCACGCCTCGGCAGCGGATCACCGAGCCCGACGGCGGTCGAATCGCCGAGCACGACGAGCCGGCGCGCCTGGCGGAGCGCCGGGACCGCCGCGAGCGCGGGCCGGGAGGGTTCGGGGAAGGGAGTGACTTCGAGGCTGGTCACGGTCACGCCCCCGACCATCGGGCACGGAAGCTCACCTGCGGTGAGGACGAGGTAACGCGTCCGCGACACCGCGCCTAACTTTTGACGCTCAGCTCACAGATGCCCGAAAAGTCCCGTTCCCCCAGTGGGTTCCCCGGCGGGTTCCTGCGGCATCGCCCGCACAAAAGCAGCCCCCGCCCTCTCCGGGGGACCGGCCCCGCTTCCAGCGTATCGGGTGCCTCCGACAAACGGCCGGAAAAGCGGCTGCGGGCGCCCGGTTGTCCACATCACGACCAGGCTGTGGACAAGCCGCACGGATGCCCCGGTTCCCCCTTCGACGATGGCGGGTTTGGGACGCTGGACGTCCCGGAACCGCCACCACCGGAGCCGGAGGGGCCGCCGATGCGCCCCAATGTGGCGGGGGGGGGGGGGGGGGGGCCCCCCCCCCCCCCCGGGGGGGGGGGGGGGGGGCCCCCCCCCCCCCCCGCCACATTGGGGCGCTTGAGAGCCGGGGTCAGCGGAAGGCCGGGTAGAACGCCAGGTCCGCGTGCGGCCCCAGCCGTGCCGCCAGCGCCGCCGCCACCTTGGACGAGAACTCCGAGACCGCCGTCATCCGGACGTAGCCCGCGTGCTTGGCCAGGTCGCGCCACCACGTGACCAGGGCCGACTCGCGGCTCACCGGGGGTGCGTGGTGGGACAGGTCCAGCGCGCCGAGCTCCTCGCCCGTGATCAGCCAGACCCGCAGCAGCTCGCTGGTCGTCAGGTGCCCGGCCAGGGCCTCGTCGTCGGCGAAGGCGGGCCACACGCCCGCCACCTCCGCGCGCCAGGCCGCGATCATCGCCTCGCTCATGCCCGCCGGCAGGGCGAGCGCGTCCGGCCAGCTCGCGAACGGCAGGCGCAGGTTGGCGGCGTCGACCAGGGCGGAGCGGACGCGGCCGTACTCGAAGTCGAGGAACCGGACGCCCTCGCCGGTGACCAGGTTGTTGTCGGGGCTGAGCTCCACCGGGCTGAACGCGCGGAAGGCCGAGGACCGGGACTGCTCGACCGCGTGCGCGACCTCCTCACGCACCGCGTCGGGCACCGGGATGCCGAGACGCTCCTGGATCAGGCCCGGCACGCGCGCGCAGAGTTCGTCGACGACGCCGTGGTCGCTCTTCCCCGGGCCACCGAGGCGGCGCAGCAGGGCGTTGAAGTCGGCCTCGCGCCCGGCGGTGCTCGCGTGCAGCCGGCCCAGCGACCGGGCCCAGGACAGCAGCGCGCGTTCGGCCGCGCGGGAGTCGCGCGCGTAGAGCTTGTCCTCCAGCGTCGCCGTGCGGCCGAGGTCCTCCAGCACGAGCACCCGGTCGCGGCCGTCGTGGGCCAGCAGCTCCGGGCACATCCGCTCGTCGGCGGACAGCGCCGTGAACAGCTGGTAGCTGACGGCCTCCTGGGCGAAGGGGTCCGCGGCGCCCGGCTCCGGCACATCGGGGTAGTGCTTGATCACCAGCGTCCGTGGCAGCGCGAAGGACGACGACACCACTCGCGCGCGGACGACCGTGGCCGGTCCGCTGCCCGCGAGGTCCTCGGGCGAAACCAGCGTGATCGGACTGCCGAACCGGCGCGAGAGAACGGACTCGCCCGCCGCGACCGCCGCGGCGAGGTGCTCGGCTCCGGCCCCGACCTCAGCATCTCCGGCGGACGAGGTGTCGACTGTCATTGGCACCGACCCTACTCGTGACTGAGCAACCATGACTACTGACATCCGGACAACAAGAGGCATCCCGCCCGGATCCGGGTCACCCGGGTGAAAGCGGGCGCAGCCCCTCCGGGGAACGGTGCCCATTCCGGCGCACGATCAACACAACTGCCGCTGCTGCAACGATTCCGAGAAGGTTCACCAGCAGCTGGCCGATCGACTGGAGACACCTGCTCCACTCCCCCGCCACGGCCGCGACGACCGCGTATCCCGCGGCCGGCACCGTGGTCACCGAGATGAACACCCCCACGAGCGCGGCCGACTTCGCCGACGTCATGGCGAGCATCCCGGCCGCGCCGGCGAGCATCGCCACGACCAGCGACGGTACGCCCACCGAGAACACGAAGTCGACCTCGTTGTGCTGCTTCAACTCGAACGCCTGCGTGCCGAACACGTCCGTCACCCGGACCAGCAGCGCGCCACCGAGGGTGACGACCATCGCCAGCGGAAAGCCGACGCCCAGCGCCACGCCCGCCTGCCGGACCAGGTCCCAGCGCCGCAGCACCACCCCGACCGCCAGCGCCGCGAGCGGCCCGAACTCGGGGCCGACGACCATCGCGCCGACGATCGTCACCGCCGAGTCGGTCAGCACGCCGACCGAGGCGAGCAGGCACGCGATGGTGAGGAACGCCAGGAACGTCACGTTGAGCCGCGACTCGTCGCCGGTGCGCGAGAGCAGCTCCTGCCACACGACGGCGTCGGCGCCCTCCCCCGGCGCCTTTTCCTCGGCCTCGTCGGCGGCGTCGGACAGCGCGGTGTCGAGCGCCTCCAGGGTGATCCCGCCGGTGCGGTCGAGTTCGAGCACGCACAGCGCGTCGACGATCTCGTCCGCGGCCTCCCGCGCGATGTCGGCCTCGACCAGGTCGCCCTCGGGCGACACGGCGACCCCGCGGTGCACGACCAGGTGCGCCGTGCCGGCGTGGTCCCGCAGGATGTCGAGCGCCTGGGCGGTCTTCTCCTGCGGGCACACGGCCCTCAGGTGCAGCACTAGCTCTGCGGGGCGGGGGCGGCCGGCTTCGCGTCGATGCCCGCCTCCTTGCGCTGCTGCGCGGTGATCGGCGCGGGCGCCGCGGTCAGCGGGTCGTACCCGCCGCCGGTCTTCGGGAACGCGATCACGTCACGCAGCGAGTCGGCCTTGGCCAGCAGCATGACGATGCGGTCCCAGCCGAACGCGATGCCGCCGTGCGGCGGCGGGCCGAAGGCGAAGGCGTCGAGCAGGAAGCCGAACTTCTCCTGCGCCTCCTCCTCGCCGAGACCCATCAGCGCGAAGACGCGCTTCTGCACGTCGCCGCGGTGGATACGGATCGAGCCACCGCCGATCTCGTTGCCGTTGCAGACGATGTCGTAGGCGTAGGCCAGGGCGTTGCCCGGGTCCTGCTCGAACTTGTCGATCCACTCCGGGGTCGGCGAGGTGAAGGCGTGGTGCACCGCGGTCCACTTGCCGGAGCCGACGGCGACGTCGTCGCCGATATCCTCGACCGGCGCGAAGAGCGGCGCGTCGACGACCCACACGAACGACCAGGCGTCCTCGTCGATCAGGCCGAGGCGCTTGCCGATCTCGTCGCGCGCGGCGCCCAGCAGCGGCTGCGTGCTCGCGGCCTTGCCGGCGGCGAAGAAGATGCAGTCGCCCGGCTTGGCGCCCGCCGCGGCGGCGACGTTCTCGCGCTCGGTCTCGGACAGGTTCTTCGCGACCGGGCCGCCGAGCGTGCCGTCCTCGTTGACGAGGATGTACGCGAGGCCGCGCGCGCCGCGCTGCTTCGCCCACTCCTGCCACGCGTCGAGCTGGCGGCGCGGCTGGTCGGCGCCGCCGGCCATCACGACCGAGCCGACGTACGGGGCCTGGAACACGCGGAACGGCGTGTCGGCGAAGAACTCCGTCATGTCGGTGATCTCGAGGTCGAAGCGCAGGTCCGGCTTGTCCGAGCCGTACCTGGCCATCGCGTCGTGGTAGGTGATGCGCGGGATCGGCCGCGGGATCTCGTGCCCGATCAGCTTCCACAGCGCGGAGACGATCTGCTCGCCGATGGCGATGACGTCGTCCTGCTCGACGAAGCTCATCTCGATGTCGAGCTGGGTGAACTCCGGCTGGCGGTCGGCGCGGAAGTCCTCGTCCCGGTAGCAGCGCGCGATCTGGTAGTACCGCTCCATGCCGCCGACCATGAGCAGCTGCTTGAACAGCTGCGGCGACTGCGGCAGGGCGTACCAGGAGCCGGGCTTGAGCCGGGCCGGGACCAGGAAGTCGCGGGCGCCTTCCGGGGTGGAGCGGGTCATCGTCGGGGTCTCGATCTCGACGAAGTCCTGGTTGTGCAGCACCTCGCGGGCGGCGCGGCTGACCTCGCTGCGCAGGCGCATGGCCGCGGCCGGGCCGCTGCGGCGCAGGTCGAGGTAGCGGTGCTTGAGGCGGATCTCCTCGCCGACGTCGACCCGGTCGTCGATCGGGAACGGCAGCGGCGCGGCCTCGGACAGCACCTCGAGCTCGGTCGCGAGGACCTCGATCTCGCCGGTCGGGATCTCGGCGTTCGCGTTGCCCTCGGGGCGCTTCGCGACCTCGCCGACGATCTTGACGCAGAACTCCGAGCGCAGCGCGTGGGCGCGCTCGGCCATCTCACCCTCGCGGAAGACGACCTGGGCGACGCCGCTCGCGTCGCGGAGGTCGATGAAGATGACGCCGCCGTGATCTCGCCGCCGGGCCACCCATCCGGTGAGGGTGACGGTCTGTCCGGCCTGCTCGGCACGCAGGGTGCCGGCGTTGTGAGTGCGGAGCACTGCGACTGCTCTCCTTCGACATGGGCGGTTCTCGCTGCCCGGAAAGGCTAACGAACTGCCCAGCGTACGACGTCGGCAGGCTTGGCTTGCTCCGCGGGTACCGGCCTCAGAGCACGAACTTCGGGCGGGCCTCCAGCGCGGCCACCAGCCGGTGGGCCTGGGCGAGGTAGGCGGCGACCTGGTAGATGCGGCCGCCGGGGTGCGAGACCAGCCAGTTCGCGGCCGCCGATGCGGACGCGAAGAACGGCTGCCCGGCGCAGGCGACGGCGTCGACCCGGTCGAGCCCGAAGCCGAGGTCGACCGCGGCGACGACCGCCGACGGCGGGTCGGCCTGCAGGATGCCCCACGAGGTGAGCTCGATGCGGATGCGCGTGCCGGTGACCGGGCAGGTCGCGACGGCGTGCACCCGCTCGTTGGTCGCGATGGCCAGCAGGAACATGTCGACCGAGCCGTCCGGGCCTGCCCCGAGGGTGCCTTCGGCCGGTTCGAGCCGGTGGTGGGCCCCGCGCGGCGCCGGGCCGGTCGAAACGAGGTCGCGGTGCAGGGTGAACCCGATCAGTTCGACGAGCCGCCGCGCTTCGGCCGGGGTGACGCCGACGGTCGCGGCCAGCCGGTCGACCCCCACCGGGTGGCGCCCGGCCCGGGTCAGCTTCAGCGCGGCCCAGGCGAGCCGGGCGGCCGCGACACGGTCGGTATGCGAGGTCGTCAACGTCCGGCTCCTTTCGGTTCGATCCCTTCGACGTTAGGCGCCGGTGAGGGGAACGGACAACGACACGATCGGACATTTTCCCGGAAGCCACCGACACGGCCCACGCAAGCGCCCCCGGGTTACGGCGAACGGTGCAGCGGAGCCGGGTCCGGGGTGACGGCCTCACTCACACGGCCGCCCGGTGGGCGGATCACGTACCGGAACCGTGGTCCATAAAGGACGGTCAAAGCGCCGGGGGCGGGCCCGCGTCCCGGCGCCGTCAGCGTAGCCGGAATCGCCCGCGGCCGGGTCATCTTTCCACGGAACGGGCACGATATTGGTTGGCTGCCGTCGATTCCGCGACACCGGCCCGCCGACCGTCACAGCAACCGGAGCTGCCCACCGTCGGCGGGTGTCCGGGCGAAGCGGGCACCGGGCACCGCCATGAGGGGCACCCTCATGGCGGTTAAGACCATGAAAGTGCCCCTTACGGCAGCGACGTCGGCGAGCCGCCGCCTCCCACGGCGGGGTCGTCGAGTGTGTCCGCGCACCGCAGGCGGAGCCGCTCCGAGACGTCGCCGAACCGATCGGACATCCACCCGAAGACCGTCACAACAACCGGAGCTGCTCCACGGCCGGTGGCTCGCCGGGCGGAGCGGGCGGCGGTGGCGGTGGCGGCTCCGGCCCGCGCGGGTCGTAGCCCGTCTTCGGGGCCAGGCCGTGGCGGCGCAGCAGCGGCGCGACCCGCTCCCCCAGCCGCTCGCGGTAGGCCTTCCGGACGTAGCTGCCCTTCGCATACAGCTCCCGGTAGCGCGGCACCAGCGCCGGGTACGTCCCCGCCAGCCAGCGGCCGAACCATTCGCGGGCGCCCGGGCGCAGGTGCAGCGGGATCACCGTGACGCTCGACGCGCCCACCTCGGCCAGGCGCCCGAACAGCGCGTCGAGGGCCTCGGCGGAGTCGGTCAGCCACGGCAGCACCGGCGCCACCAGCACCGAGCACGGCAGCCCGGCCTCGCGGGCCTTGCGGACCAGCTCCAGCCGCGCCTGCGGGCTCGGCGTGCCCGGCTCGAGGCGGTGCTGCAGCTCGCGGTCGAGCAGCGCGATCGACACCGCCAGGCTCACCGGGACGTCCCGGGCGACGTCCTGCAGCAGCGGCAGGTCCCGGGACAGCACGGTGCCCTTCGTGAGGATCGACAACGGCGTGCCCGAGCGGGCGAGCGCGGTGATGATGCCCGGCATCAGCCGGTAGCGGCCCTCCGCGCGCTGGTACGGGTCGGTGTTCGTGCCCATCGCGACGTGCTCGCGCCGCCACGACGGCCGTTTCAGCTGCGCCGCCAGCACCTGCGGGGCGTTGATCTTGACGACCACCTGGGTGTCGAAGTCGCGGCCGGCGTCGAAGTCGAGGTAGGTGTGGGTGTTCCGGGCGAAGCAGTTGTGCGACACCATGCCGTCGGCGATGAAGTCGCCGGTGCCGGTGGTGATGTCGAACAGCGGGAGCTGCAGCCCCAGCGGCTCGATCGCCTCGACGAGCCGCCTGCTGGCGCCGATCACCGAGCCGTCCAGCGACCGTTTCCAGCCGACCGCCGGGTTGCTCAGGTGCAGGAACCGGAGCACCTCGGCCGCGCCGCCCAGCAGCCGGACCTCCTGGCGCGTCGGGAACTTCGGCACCTCGTCGAGCTGGTGGGCGAAGCCGAACGCGGTGAGCGCCGCGGCGAAGGCGTCGGCGATCTCCGGCTCGTCGTGCGCGACCGACAGCATGCCGCGGCCGTGGCTGCCGGCGAGGTCGAAGACGCCGGCCAGGAACCCGCGCCGCCAGTGCGCGTCCGGGGCGGCCGGCACCTTCAGGAACCCGACCGAGGCCCCGAAGTCCGGCAGGTACTCCACCGCCCGCGCGGCCGCGTCCGGTTCCGCGGCGAACCCGCCGGACCGCAGCATCCCGCACAGGTAGCCGGCGCGGTAGCCGAGGGTCTCGTCCGGCGTCGGCGCGAACCGGCCGACGCCGATCAGCTCGGTTCCCGGTGTCAGGTGCGGGCGCTGCGCGGCGCCGAGCTTGCTGCCGGTGACGTGCTTCCAGCCCTTCGAGGTGAGGAACCGGTGGTCGCCGCTCGCGACGAGCCGGGTGCCGTCTTCGAGGGTGACGCGGTAGGCGTCGCGCAGGGTCGTCCAGTGCGCGAGCACCCTGGTCGGCACCAGCCGCCGGGCCGCGCCGTGGCCGCGGGTGCCGTAGATCTCGTCGCCGGCCTTCAGCTCGGACAGCGCCCGCGTCCGCCCGTCGGCGAGCAGGATCCGGGTGCCGCCGTCGAGGCAGTAGGTGCAGGCGTGGGAGCACCCGCGGTAGGGGTTCACCGTCCAGCTGAACGGCACTCCGGAGCCCGCGGGCACCTTGTTCAGCACCGAGCGGGCGTTCACCTCGTGAAAGGTGACGCCGTCGAATTCCGGTGAGCGCACGGAGCGCACCAGGCCCTCCAGCCCGGGCAGTGCCGGCTCACCCTCCCCTGCTCGCTGCCGATCCCATCGCACGAGCGTCAGTCGAACATATGTTCTAGTCGAGTGTCAAACGCGTTCGCCCGGAGCGGAGTGGACGCGCGTCAGGCGGTGAAGCGGTCCAGCGCGCGGATCTTGTTGTGCGCGTCCAGCGCCGCGACCTTGTAGGCTTCCGAAAGCGTCGGGTAGTTGAACACCGCGTCCACCAGGTAGTCGACCGTGCCGCCGCAGCCCATCACCGCCTGTCCGATGTGGACGAGGTCGGTCGCGCCCGTGCCGAAGACGTGCACGCCCAGCAGCTTTCGGTCCTTTGTGGACACCAGGAGCTTCAGCATGCCGTAGCTGTCACCGGTGATCTGGCCGCGCGCGAGCTCGCGGTAGCGCGCGATGCCCACCTCGTACGGCACCGAAGACGACGTCAGCTGCGCCTCGGTCGAGCCGACGTAGGAGATCTCCGGGATCGTGTAGATGCCGATCGGCTGCAGCGCGCCGAGGCCGTTCGCCGGTTCGCCGAACGCGTGGTAGGCCGCGAGCCGGCCCTGGTCCATCGACGTCGCCGCCAGCGCCGGGAAGCCGATCACGTCGCCGACCGCGTAGATGTGCGGGACCTCGGTGCGGTAGTACTCGTCGACGACGAGCCGGCCGCGCTCGTCCGCGGCCAGCCCGGCCGCGTCCAGCGCGAGCGCGCCGGTCATGCCCTGGCGGCCGGCGGAGTACATCACGCCGTCGGCAGGGATGCGCTTGCCGCTGACCAGCGTCGTGATCGTCGCGTCTTCGGACACCGCGACGTCGGCGACCTTCTCGCCGAAGCGGAACGTGACGCCGAGGTCGCGCAGCTGGAACTTCAGGGACTCGACGATCTCCGGGTCGCAGAAGTCGAGCATCTGGTCACGCTGCTCGACCACGGTGACGCGCGAGCCGAGCGCGGCGAACATCGACGCGTACTCGATGCCGATCACGCCGGCGCCGACCACGACGAGCGACGACGGGATCTGCTCCAGCCGCAGGATCTCGTCGGAGTCCAGGACGCGGGCGGCGTCGAAGTCGACGTGCCCGGGCCGCGCGGGCCGGGTGCCCGTGGCGATCACCACGTAGTCCCCGGTCAGCGTCCGGCGGTCGCCGGCGTGCTTGCCGTCCACGATGACCGTGTGCGGGTCGGCGAACGAGCCGGTGCCGGCGATCAGGTCGACGTGGTTGCGCATCAGCTGCGCCCGCACCACCTGGACCTCGCGCCCGACCACGTGCTGGGTGCGCGCCAGCAGGTCGGCGATGGTGATGTCCTGCTTGACCCGGTAGCTGGCGCCGTACAGCTCGCGCTGGTTCATACCGGTCAGGTAGAGGACCGCTTCGCGCAGCGTCTTGGAGGGGATCGTGCCGGTGTTGACGCACACCCCGCCGACCATGTCGTGCCGGTCGACGACCGCCACCTTCTTGCCCAGTTTCGCCGCCGCGATGGCGGCCTTCTGCCCACCCGGGCCCGAACCGATGACGATGAGGTCGTACTCGTGCTCGCTCACGGTGTCGAGCCTGCGCACCCGGAGCCCGCCGCGCAACCCCCTGCCGGTGAAGATCCGCGCGCGAGGACGTCTTCCACGAGATCCCGGGGGACGCCGACGCAGGGACCCACGACCCGCGACGCCGGGCTCGCCGGCGCCTCGGTGCCGCGCGGCGTCGAAGGTTACGCCGGCGGCGTCGTCGATCCACCCGACGCGGATCCTCTCGCTGTCGGAGGACACGCCGATGGTCGAGGTGGTCCGGCACGCCGGCCGCCCGGGCTGCCCCGGCGTCAGCGCGGCGCCAGGGCGCGGACCTGCTCGAACGGATCACCGCCCGTCGGGAGCAGGGCGATGATCGGCGTGGTCAGGCCGTTGTCCACGTAGGACCGGACCTGCTCGCGGCACGAGTCGAGGCTGCCGTGGACCACCAGCTCGTCCACCACCGAGTCGGGGATGACCTGGTTGGCCTTCTGCCGGTCGCCCGCGGCCCACGCCTCGTGCATCGGCGCGAGGGCCTCGCCGCGGCCGAGCCACTCGTGGAACGCCGCGTACACCGGGACCGTCAGGTAGCTCGAGATCAGCATCCGGCCCAGGCCGCGGGCCGCGGCGGCGTCCTCGGTGGGGCAGACGAAGATCCGGGCCGCCAGCTCGACGTCGGGGCCCACGACAGAGCGCACCTTCGGCACGTCGGAAGCGGCCAGCCAGTTCGTGATGGCGCCGTCGGCCTCGCGGGCGGCCAGCCGCAGCATGCCGGGGCGCAGCGCGGCCAGCATGATCGACGGCGGCGGGTCGGCCGGGCGCTCCAGGCGGAACTTGCTGACGGAGAACGTGTCGTACTTCTCGCTGACCTTCTCGCCGGTCAGCGCCGAACGCAGGAAGCGCAGCGTGTCGCGAGAACGCTTGAACGGCTCTTCGAACGGGGCCGCGTTCCAGTTCGAGACGATCACCGGGGACGACGCGCCGATGCCGAGCACGAACCGGCCCGGCGCCAGCTCCGCCACGGTCGCCGCCTGCATCGCCAGCAGGCCGGGGCCGCGCGTGTAGACCGGCACGATCGCCGTGCCGAGCCGCAGCTGCGGCGCCCACTGCGACGCGAGCACGAGCGGCGTGAACGCGTCCGTGCCGGCGGTCTCGGCCGTCCACGCGTCGGTGTAGCCCAGGTCGGGCAGCTGCTCGACCAGCTCGCGGTGCGCCGTCAGCGGCACGCCCGTCAACGGAATCGTGATGCCCCAGCGGCTCATGCGGTCTCCTTCTCCACGGCGGAAAGCTCACGCAGGATCCAGTCGACCTGGGTGCGCATCAGGTTCTCCGCGACCTCTTCGGCCTGCGGTGTCATGTGGGTGGCCCCCGCCAGCGGCAGGAACACGTGGGGGCGGCCCTTCGCCAGCAGCGCCGACGAAAGCCGCAGCGAGTGGGCGACGAACACGTTGTCGTCGGCCAGCCCGTGCACGATCAGCAGCGCGCGGCTCAGCTCCCCGGCGCTCTCGATCAGCGAGTTGTGCGCGTAGCTCTCCGGATCGTCCTGCGGTTTCCCGAGGTAGCGCTCGGTGTAGTGCGTGTCGTAGAGCGACCAGTCGGTGACCGGCGCGCCCGCGACCGCGGCGTGGAAGACGTCCGGGCGGCGCAGCACGGCCAGCGCGGACAGGTACCCGCCGTAGGACCAGCCGCGGATCGCGACGCGCTCGACGTCCAGCTCCGGGAACCGCGCGGCGGCCGCCTGCAGGGCGTCGACCTGGTCCTGCAGGGTGACGTCGGCGAGGCGGCCGTGCACCTCCCGCTCCCAGAGCGCACCGCGGCCGGGCGTGCCGCGGCCGTCGGCGACGAGCACCGCGAACCCCTGGTCGGCGAGCCACTGCGAGGTCAGGAACGCGTTGCGGCTCTGCAGCACGCGCTGGGCGTGCGGGCCGCCGTACGGGTCGAGCAGCACCGGCAGCTTGCCCTCACTCGGCTCGTACCCGCGCGGCAGCAGCAGCGCCGCGCGCAGGCCGCGCTCCCCCAGCGTCAGCCAGGTCAGGTTCGGCACGATGTCGGGATCGACGGTCTCCGAAGCGATCGACGCGACCTCCGAGCCGTCGCGCAGCACCGAGACGCGCGGGCCGCTGTGCTCCAGGCTCCACGACGACAGCACCGTGACACCCGCGTTGCCCGCACCGTGGTGCACACCGTCCACAGTGGACAGACGGCGCACCGAACCGGTTTCCGTGCGGTAGACGTGGATCTGCGTCGAGTCCGCGTCCGACGCGCTGAAGAGCAGCTCGTCACCGACGTCGAGCACGCCGCGCAGCTGCAGCCCGGCCGGGGTGACCGCCTCGTCGCCGACGTAGAGCCGGTGGTCGCCGTCGACCATGCGCTCGGTGACCAGGCGCCCGTCCGGCGTCCACGCGGGGACACCGCCGACGATGTCGATCCAGTGCTGGTCGGTCGCGGTGTGCACGACCGACGTCGAGCCGTCGGTGACGTCGAGGGCGAGCACGTCCAGCCGCGTCTGGTCGCGCGGCTCCACGGCCAGCAGCGGCGCGCCGCCCGCCGACCAGTGCACCGAGGCGAGGTACTCCCACTCGCCGGGCGCGACGTCGACGCGCGAGCCGTCGAGACCCAGGATCGCCAGGCTGACCAGCGCGTTCGTGGTGCCGGCGGCCGGGTAGGCGACGACGTTGGCCGGGTTCTGCGGGTTGGCCGGGTCGGCGATGGTCCAGCGCGGCACCGGGCCACGGTCGGCGCGCTCGGCCAGCAGGCTCGCGCCGTCGGGGGCCCACCAGTAGCCGCGGGTGCGGTCCATCTCCTCGGCGGCGATGAACTCGGCCTGCCCCCAGGTGACGTCCTCGTCCTCCTCGCCGGCCAGCACCCGGTCCTCGCCGGTGGCCAGCTCCAGCACGTGCAGCTGCCGGTTCTGCGCATACGCGACGTGCGTGCCGGCCGGGTTCGGGCGCGGGTCGACGACCGCGCCGTCGACCCGCAGCGTCACCTCGCCGGACGCGAGATCCAGGGTGTAGAGCTTGCCCGAGAGCGAGAACGCCGCGACCGTGAAGCCCGCGTCGACGCCGTAGTGCACGACCCCGCCGCCGGTCTCGCGGGCCCGTTCGCGCCGCGCCCGCTCCTCGGCGGGCAGCTCCTCCTCGCCGGGCAGCAGCTCGGCGGCGTCGACGAGCTTCGTCTCGGCGCCGCTCGCGAGGTCGGCCGACCAGAGGCTGTGCCGCGGGTCGGTGCCCGACTCCGCGCGCAGGAACAGCACACGCGAACCGTCCGGGGCGACCCGGAACGCCTTCGGCGCGCCGAGGGTGAAGCGCTGGGTACGGGCCTGTTTGCGGAGGAACGGGAGATCGTCGACGTCGGTCACGCCCGCACTCTTTCAGACGCTCACGCCGGTACGCCAACACCCTTCAGCTTCGCCAGCTCGGCGGCGACGTCGAAGCCCGGTTCGGGGAACTTCGGGTCCAGCTCGGTGAGCGTCTCGATGAGCAGCTCGGCGACCGCCCAGTTGCGGTACCACTTGTGGTCGGCCGGCACGACGTGCCACGGCGCGTGGTCCGTCGACGTCTTCTTGAAGATGTCGGCGTAGGCCTCCTGGTAGGCCGGCCAGTGCGACCGCGCCTCGAGGTCGCCGGGGTTGTACTTCCAGTGCTTCTCGGGCGTCTCCAGCCGGGCCTTCAGGCGTTTGAGCTGTTCCTCGGGCGAGATGTGCAGGAACACCTTGACCACGGTCGTGCCGCCTTCGGCCAGCTCCTGCTCGAACGCGTTGATCTCGCCGTACCGGCGCCGCCGTTCGGCCGCGCTGAGCAGGCCGGACACCCGCGGCACGAGGATGTCCTCGTAGTGCGAGCGGTCGAACACGCCGATCTGGCCGGCCACCGGCAGCTGCTTCCGGATCCGCCAGAGGTAGTGGTGGCGGCGCTCGGCCGGGGTGGGCGCCTTGAACCCCGCGTAGTGCACGCCCATCGGGTTGACCAGGCCGAGCACGTGCGAGACGGTGCCGCCCTTGCCCGAGGTGTCCATGCCCTGCAGCACCAGCAGGACGCTGCGGCGCCCGCCGCCGACCCCCTCGGCGTAGAGCGCCTCCTGCAGCGCGGCCAGCCGCTGCCCCGCGTCGTCGAGCTTCGCGAGGGCCTTCGGCTTCTTGCCGGGCCCGACCGGCGCCGAGCCCGGGTCCGGCAGCTCCCCGGTGATCCGCAGCGCGTCCCGGACCCGGCTTCCCTCGTCCTTCTTCTTGGCCATCCCGAGACGATAACCAGTCAGGCGGCGGCTTTCTCGGCGAAGAGCTTCAGCAGGCCGCCGTGTCCGCCGTCGGACGAGACGCCGTCACGGACCTTCGCCGCGGTCTCGCCGTGCCGCTCGAACGCGCGGTGCTCCAGCTCGACGCGGGTGCTGCGCGGCCCTTCCGCGAAGAAGCGGACGTCGATCTCGCTGGCGTGGGCCGGGTCCGGGTCGGCCTTCCAGTCGCCGTCGATCCGCCACGACAGAACCACTCGGGCGGGTGGCTCCCAGACGAGGACCTCGCCCCAGTCGCACTCGGAGCCGTCGGTCAGCCGCTCGTACCAGCGCCCGCCCGCCTTCGGCTCGAGGACGGCTTCGGCGAGGCCGGCCTCGCCCAGGTGGTGCTCGCGCGGCCACCAGCTGTCGAAGGCCTCGGTGTAGGTCCTGAACGCGTGCTCGCGCGAGCACGCGACGGTGATCGTCTTGCGGATCGGCTCGAGGGTCATGACTGCTCCTCTTCGGTGGATTCCGCCAGGTCGGCGAAGGACTTCAGCGCGTCGGACCACATGCGGTCGAGGTAGGCGCGCACCGCGGCGATGCCGTCGGGCTCGAGGCGGTAGAGCCGCTTCGTGCCCGCCGCCCGGTCGGCGACCAGGCCGGCCTCCTTGAGCACCTTGAGGTGCTGGGAGACGGCCGGGCGGCTGATCGGCAGGTCCGCGGCCAGCTCCCCGACCGCGCGCGGCCCGGCGCGGAGCGCTTCGACGATCGCGCGCCGCGACGGGTCGGCCAGCGCGGCCAGCTGGTCGCTTCCGTAAGTCGCCACGAACCGTAAGTTACGGCTTACCGACACCCGCGTCAACCGCCGCGCAGCGTTTCGGGGGTCGACGCTCGATACTGCGCAACGAACAACGGGTGAAAGCAATGATTCCCGGCTGAAGTCTGCGTGTACTGCCTCTAACCTGAACGTATGACGACGTTCGCCGGCCGGGAGACCGCCGCCCCCTCCGCCGCGAGCTTCATCGAGCTCGACGAGCAATGGAGCACGCACAACTACCACCCGCTGCCCGTCGTGATCGCCGAAGCCTCCGGGGCCACGGTGACCGACGTCGAAGGGCAGTCCTACCTGGACTTCCTCTCCGGCTACTCGGCCCTGAACTTCGGCCACCGCCACCCGGACCTGATCGAGGCCGCGATCGCGCAGCTCGGCCGCGTCACGCTCACGTCGCGGGCGTTCCACCACGACCAGCTGGGCCTGTTCTGCCGCGAGCTGGCCGAGCTGACCGGCACCGAGATGGTGCTGCCGATGAACTCGGGCGCCGAGGCCGTCGAGTCCGCCGTCAAGCTGGCCCGCAAGTGGGCGCACCAGGTCAAGGGCGTGCCGGACGGCACCGCCGAGATCATCGTGGCCGGCTCGAACTTCCACGGCCGGACCACCACGATCGTGTCGTTCTCCACCGACGAGACCGCGCGCGCCGGCTTCGGCCCGTTCACCCCGGGCTTCGTCACGGTGAAGTACGGCGACGCCGCCGCGCTGCGCGACGCGATCACCCCGCGCACGGCCGCCGTGCTGCTCGAGCCGGTCCAGGGCGAGGCCGGCGTCATCGTGCCGCCGGAGGGCTACTTCGCCGACGTCCGCGCGGCCTGCGACGAGAACGACGTCCTGCTGATCGCCGACGAGATCCAGTCGGGCCTGGCCCGCACCGGCACCGTGCTGGCGCTGGACCACGAGGGCGTCCGCGCCGACGTCTACACGCTGGGCAAGGCCCTCGGCGGCGGCATCCTGCCGGTGTCGGCGGTCGTCGGCAGCCGCGCCGTGCTGGGCGTGCTGAAGCCGGGCGAGCACGGCTCGACGTTCGGCGGCAATCCGGTCGCGTGCGCGGTCGGACGCGCCGTCGTCAAGCTGCTGCGGACCGGCGAGTTCCAGCAGCGCTCCACCGAGCTGGGCGCCCACCTGCACTCGCGGCTGACCGACCTGGTCGGGAACGGGCTGTCCGAGGTCCGCGGCCGCGGCCTGTGGGCGGGCATCGACATCGCCCCCGGCGGCCCGTCGGGGCGCGAAGCCTCGGAGGCGCTGGCCGCCAGTGGCGTGCTGTGCAAGGAGACGCACGAGCGCACCCTGCGCGTCGCGCCGCCGCTGGTGATCACCCGCGAGGAGCTGGACCGCGGCATCGACGCGATCGCCGCGGTGATCCGCCCCTGAACCACCGGACGCCGCCGGGTGAGCCTCCCGCCCCGGCGGCGTCCGGGACGACCCCGCTCGAATAGCCGTGAATGGCCCATTGAGGGACTCTAAAGTCTCTCAATGGGCCATTCACGGCTTTCGGGAGCTAACCGGGCGGATCGGGCGTTGGGCGGGTATGGGATCAGGGGAATGGGTCGAGCGGCCGCTGGTCGGCGCGGCCAGCGTCACACCGGCCGAGCTGTACGAACAGGGGAAGCGGCTCCGGGAGAAAACGCCGGTCACCGCGCACGACCACGACGCCGCCGGGACGGATCGGCCGAGTCCGAAACAGTATTTCGAAGCCAGCGGTGAGGGACGGCTGCCCGAGCTGGCGGAGCTGCGCCGGGAGCGCATGCTCGCCTCGCCGTTCACGTTCTTCCGCGGCGCCGCCGGGCTGATGGGCGCCGACCTCGCCGGCACGCCCGATTCCGGGCTCACCGCGCAGCTCTGCGGCGACGCGCACGCGGCGAACTTCGGGCTCTACGGCACGCCCGAGGGCCGGATCGTGATGGACATCAACGACTTCGACGAGACCGTGCCCGGTCCGTGGGAGTGGGACCTCAAGCGGCTCGCGGCCAGCCTGGTTCTGGCCGGGCGGGAGGGCGGCATCGGCGAGTCGGGCTGCCGGGAAGCCGCCGAGGACGCGGCGAAGTCGTACCGGCGGACCATCCGCGCGCTGGCCGAACTGCCGTTCCTGCGCTCGTGGAACGCACTGCCGGACTCGTCGGTGCTGTCGAAGGCCCGCGCCGGCGAGCTGATCGACGACTTCGCCGACGCCGCCGAGAAGGCCCGCAAGAACGACAGCGCGAAGGTCGTCGCGAAGTGGACCGAGCACGTCGACGACCACGAAACCGGCCTGGCGCGGCACCGGTTCGTCGAGGACCCGCCGGTGCTGACGCACGTCGACGAGGCGACCGCCGAGGCCGTCGCCGCCGGACTGGTGTCCTATGTGGACACCCTGCGCGCGTCGCGGCGCACGCTGATCTCGCGCTACCGGCTCGCCGACGTCGCCTTCCGCGTGGTCGGCACCGGCAGCGTCGGGCTGCGCAGCTACGTCGCGCTACTGCACGGCAACGACGACGAAGACCTGGTGCTGCAGGTGAAACAGGCCCAGGCACCCGCGCTCGCGCCGTACCTCGGCCTGCCCGCGGCGGAACACGAAGGCCGCCGCATCGTCGACGGCGCCCGGCTCGTGCAGGCCGAGACCGACATCCTGCTCGGCTGGACCACGATCGACGGCGTCCCGTTCATCGTCCGCCAGTTCCGGAACCTCAAGGGCGACATCGACCCGGCGGAGCTGGAGAAGGACCACCTCGACGACTACGGCAGGCTCGCCGGCGCGCTGCTGGCCCGCGCCCACACGCGGTCGCTGCACCCGCAGCTGCTGTCCGGCTACTTCGCCGACGACTCGGAGCTGGACGAGGCGATCGGCGCGTACGCCGTGCGGTACGCCGACCGGACGGAAGCCGACCACGCCGCCTTCTCGGGGACCTGACCGGACCGGGCCGCCGGCGGCGACGCGGCAGCGCCGAAGTCATCGAACCCGCCGGTCAGGGCTACCCTCGCACGGGTGAGGACGATGTGGGTGCTCGCCGCGGTGTGCGGCCTGCTGGCCCTGCTGCTGGGGCTCCCGTTCGCCGGCGACACGACGCCCGGCGCGGTCGACTCGGCCGCCGCGGCCGCCGTCGCGCGGCTGGGGCCGGGCGCGGCGCGGGTCCTGGTGCTGCCGACCGAGCCGTACGTCGTGTTCGCGCTGGGCGTGACCGCCGTCTTCCTGTGCCTGCGCGCCGGGCGGCGGGTCGAGGCCGTGCTCGCGCTGGCCGGGCCGCTGCTGGCGATCCTGCTCAACACCTGGCTGCTCAAGCCGGTGTACGACCGGTGGAAGAACGACACGCTGGTCTACCCGAGCGGGCACACGGTCGGCCTGGTCTCGGTGCTGACCGTGCTGGTGCTTGTCACGCGCCGGGCCTGGGTCGCCGTGCTGAGCGCGCTGGCGCTGCTGGCGGCCGCGGCCGGGCTGGTGGGGATGGGCTACCACTACCTCACGGACGTCGTCGGCGGGACGCTGTTCGCGGTCGCCGTCGTGCTCGTCACGTGGTCTGTGCCGCGTCGCGTGCCAGCGCCGTCAACCGGCTGACCGCGCGCAGGTACTTCTTCCGGTAGCCGCCCTCGATCATCTCCTCGGTGAACAGCGACGGCAGCGGGTCACCCGAGACGACGACCGGGATCGCGCGGTCGTAGAGCCGGTCGGCCAGGGCGACCAGCCGCAGCGCGACGTTCTGGTCCGGCGCCGGGTGGACGCCGCGCAGGTGCACGCGGGTGACGCCGTCCAGCAGCCGGCCGTACCGCGACGGGTGCAGCTCGCCCAGGTGCGCGCACAACGCGTCGAAGTCGTCCACAGTGGACCCTTCGTGTGCCGCGACGGACGCTTCCAGCTCGTCGGCCGAAACCGGCGGCGGCGCGTCCGGCAGCCCGCGGTGCCGGTAGTCGGGGCCGTCGACGCGCACCACACCGAACCGGGCCGACAGCGTCTGGATCTCGCGCAGGAAGTCCTCGGCGGCGAAGCGCCCTTCACCGAGTTTCTCGGGCAGCGTGTTCGACGTCGCCGTGACGTACACCCCGGCGTCCATCAGCTCCTGCAGCAGCCGGGTGACCAGGGTGGTGTCGCCCGGGTCGTCCAGCTCGAACTCGTCGATGGCCAGGATCCGGTGCTCCGACAGGCGCCGCACGGCCTCGGCGAAGCCCAGCGCGCCGACCAGGTGGGTCAGCTCGACGAACGTGCCGTACGCCTTCGGGGACGGCGCCGCGTGCCACGTCGAGGCCAGCAGGTGGGTCTTGCCGACGCCGAACCCGCCGTCGAGGTAGAGCCCCATCGGGCCGGCCGGCTCGGCCGAGCCGGCCCCGAAGAGCCGGAACTTCTTCTTCTCGCGACGGGCACCGACGCGCTCGGCGAACGCGGCGCACGCGTCGACCGCGGCGGCCTGGCTGGGCTCGTCCGGGTTCGGGAGGTACGTGTCGAACCGCACGGCGTCGAAACGCGGCGGCGGCACCAGCGCCGTGATCAGCTCGTCGGCGCCGATCTCGGGACGGCGGTCGGTCAGGTGCGCGGGCATGGTCGCAGAGCCTATCCGCCGCCCCGGCGGCCCCAGATCACCGGTGAGTAGCCGTATCCCCCGGTGGAGAACGGGTTTCGGGCCATGTTGGGATGACCGGGTGCGGAGTGTGTGGCCACCATCACCGGGCGAGCTGACCGGAACCGACCTGGAGGCGATCTACGCCTACCCGGAGGCGCTGGACCGACCCTGGGTGCAGGTCAACTTCGTCTCCTCCGCCGACGGCGCCGTCGAGGTCGACACGACGTCCGCGGGCCTCTCGCACGCCGCCGACCGGCAGGTCTTCCTGCTGGGCCGGGACCTCTGCGACGTGATCCTCGTCGGCGCCGGCACCGCCCGCGCCGAGAACTACCGCGGGGTCCGCGCGGGCGCGAAGCGGCTGGAGCGCCGCCACCGTCTCGGCTTCACCACCGTCCCGCCGATCGCCGTCGTGACGCGCACCGCGGACCTCGACCCCCACTCTCCGCTGTTCACCGACACGATCGTGCCCCCGATCGTGGTCACCACGACCGGCGCCGACACCGGGCACCTCGAGGCCGTCGAAGGCGTCGAGGTGCTGCGCGCCGGGGACGGCGACGTCGACGTCACGCGCGCGCTGGAGCTGCTGGCCGGGCGCGGCCTGTACCGCGTCGACTGCGAAGGCGGCCCGCGCCTGTTCGCCGAGCTGATCGCCGCCGACCTCGTCGACCAGCTGTGCCTGACCGTCGCGCCGCTGCTCGTGGCGGGCGGCGCCGGGCGCATCGCCGCGGGCCCGGCGCCCGCCGTGCCACGCCGGATGGAGCTCGCCTCCGTGCTCGTCGAGGACGGCTTCACGCTCCTGCGCTACCGCCGGGGCGCCGGATGAGCGACGACGTCACGCTGGTCGAACGCGCCGCCGAAGGCGACGAAGCCGCGTTCGGCGCGCTCGTGCGGCGGCACACCCCGCGGATGTACCGGGTGGCGCTGCGGATCACCGGCAGCGCCGCCGAAGCCGAGGACGTCGTCCAGGAGGCGTGGCTCGCCGCCTGGCGCTCGCTGGGCGGCTTCCGGCACGAGTCGGCCGTGTCGACCTGGCTCTACCGCGTCGTCACCAACGGCGCGCTGGCGATCCTGCGCCGCCGGAAGCCGACGATCTCGCTGGACGCGCCCGAACCCGCCGGGAAGTCCACTCTGGACAGTGCGCTGCTGGCCGCGGCCCACCCCGGACCCGAAGGGCGCGTCGTGCGCGCCGAGGAGGTCGACGCGGTGCTGCGCGCGATCGGCAGGCTCGAGCCGTCCCAGCGGGTGCCGCTGGTGCTGCGCGAGCTGGAGGGTCTGAGCTACGAAGAGGTCGCGGAAGTACTCGACGTGAACGTCGGCGCCTTGCGCTCCCGCCTGCACCGGGCCAGGGTGGCGCTGCTCGCCGAGCTGAGGGAGCGGTGATGGCGCCGGAAACCGACCCGGAGCAGGACCCCCGCTGGGACGCGGTGCGCGCGGCCGCCCGGCGCCGCGTGCCGACCCCGCCCGGCCTGGTCGAACGCGTGCTGCGCGCGGTGGCGCGCGGCCGCCGGACGGCGCTCGACGTGCCCGGCGAAGCGGGCAGCCTGCGGGTGACCGAGCAGGTCGTCGTCCGGCTGGCCGCCACGATCGCCGCGGCCCGCGCGCCCGACGGTGTCCGGATCTCGGCCGTGGCGGTCGAGGAGGACGTCGTCCAGGTGCTGGTGTCGGTCCGCTTCGGCGTCGCGGCCGACGAAGCCGCGGAGACGCTGCGGCGGGAGATCACCGCCGAGCTGTCCCGCCAGCTCGGCGTCACGACGGCGGTGAACGTGCACGTCGTCGACGTCCACCCCGGCTGACCGTTCCCCCGAACGGGTGACCTTGCGTGAGAGCCCCGTGGACGCGGGCATCGTAGGGACGACAAGACCGCTCGAGAGGAGCTTCCAGGCATGCATCCGGAACGGACCGAAAGCCCCGGCACGGTGACCCCGCTCAACGAGGAGGGCGCCGCCGGCCGCACCACGATCTCGTCGCTGGTGGTGCAGAAGGTCGCCGGCATGGCCACCCGCGAGGTCACCGGGGTGTACGCACTGGGCGGCGGCATGTCGCGGGCGTTCAGCGCCCTGCGCGAGCGCATCCCCGGCTCCGGCACGGTCACCACGTCCGGCGTGTCGGTGGAGGTCGGCGAGAAGCAGACCGCGATCGACCTCGACGTCGTCGTCGAGTACGGCGCGCGCATCGCCGACGTCGCCCGCGCGGTGCGGCGCAACGTGATCACCGCCGTCGAGCAGATCACCGGGCTCGAGGTGATCGAGGTCAACATCGCCGTCAACGACATCCACCTGCCGGGCGAGGACGTGCCCGAGCTCCCGTCACGGGTGGAGTGACCGGGCACCGGCGGGACGACCCGGAGGCCCGCGCGGCCTTCCGGGAGTTCGTGCGCACCCACCACCCCGACGTCGGCGGCGACCCGGCCGAGTTCGCCGAGGGACTGGCGCGGTTCCGGGCCGGTCAGTCCGAAGTGGACGATCCCAGGTTCGACGCGCCGATCCGCTTCGTGGTGAACCGCCGCGGGGTCGCCGCCGTGCTCGCGCGGCTCCGCCGGCGACGACGCCCGCCCCGCGTGCAGTGACTCCCCGCAATCAACCGCTCCCCGTCCGTCCTAGGAGGACAACGTGAACGCAACGCAGACCGGGCTGCTGGCCGGGCTCATCCTCGGCCTGGCCGCGACCCAGGGGTTCACCGCGTTCCTGGTGACCCTGGCCGTCGGGATCATCGGCCTGGTGGCCGGCCGGGTCCTCGACGGCGAGCTCGACCTCGGCGAGCTGTTCGGGAAGGGCCGCGACAAGTGAGCAGGCTCCTCGACGTGCCGCGCGAGCTCGCCGAACCGGACGAGCGCGGCACCCTCACCATCGGCCACGCCGTGGTGCGCAAGGTCGCCCAGCACGCCGCCGACCAGGTGCCCGGCACCGCGCGGGCCGGCAAGAAGGGCGCGAACGCGCGGGTCGGCGGGCACGATGACGAGGTGGATCTGGCGCTGGAGCTCGCCCTGCACTACCCGGGCGCGGTGCGCGCGGTCGTCGGCGACGTCCGCGAGCGGGTCGTCGAAGAGGTCGAGCGGATCACGTCGTACCAGGTGCGGTCCCTGGCCGTGACGGTGTCGGCGCTGCTGCCCGATGTCCCGCCGAGGGTGCGGTAGCCGTGCGCCCGCTCGTCCGCCTCCTGTCCACCCTGCTCGGCCTGGCCTTCGCCGCCGCCGGGGCC
>NZ_JBICSQ010000057.1:0-58366 GCF_043197175.1 Amycolatopsis sp. NPDC049252 | reverse complement strand
ATCGGTCAGGACCTCCTCACGCATACCAACATTCTGGAAAGCTCTGCCTGTCAGGCAAGACGACACGCCGACTCATTCTGAACTGCCCCCTTAGGCAGGCTGCCCGCCCATGCTGAGCACCCGAACAGGTCGCTCGGTCTCAACGGATCCTCGTGGTTCGCAGCAACTGTGGTGAGTGGTCTGCTTGTAACCAAGAGTAGCTTGAGCGCTTCTCTATTACGCGTCCCGTTCAGAATCGGGAATGAATTCAGCGTGCCGCCGCTGAAGGTAAGCGCGACTCGTGCCCTCGGTCGAAATGAGATCGAGAGACTGCCGAAACGCCTCAAGGCGACGCTCGGCTCGATCGAGCAGCTGACCCCAAGTCATCATCCACAAGCGGTAGTGCGGCCCGGTCATGACGAGGCCGGCTTCGCTGGTGTTGCTCTCCAAATTCCGCACGGCGTCGTCAACGCTGGTGGTAGATCAGCCAGAAATCCCATTCGTTGGGCGTCCCGGACACCTCCGGGCTCCCGGTGATCGCAGTGGCGTAGTTGTTGAGCTGGCTGAACTCCTTCATCGTCGCCTTCATAGGGCGTTTGAGTTCGACGACGAGGTGCCGATTGCGTTCACTTTCGGGAAGATGGCGGTAGAACACCATGTCCACCCGGCCGCGTTTGCCGGACGGCAGTGCTACCGGAGAGGGCGCAAACTCCGCACCCGAGCGGGTGACTGCGTCTCGGACCACCCTGGAGAGTCCAGACTCCGACAGCGACAAGCTCCACTCGTCACCGAAGATCCAAGGTTCTCGTACGAGCATGGGGTGCAGCTGGTCGACCTCACGGAACTTCTTGCGCGCCTCGTCGGAGTAGAGCAGCCGCCGCAGTCCGGCGACGAAGTCCACGCGGTTGGCAACGGTGTTCGCCGACCGCACAATGGACCCGAACGTCGTACGCTCCAGGAGCTCGACCACCATCTCCTGCTCGTCGTCGGAGAGCGTGAGCACCTTGGTCAGAATCTGTCCAGTCTTCGTCGGCTCCACTCGCGCGGCTTCCTGCAACAGCCGCAGTGAAAGTTCTTTTTGCCGCCGATCTTTTCCGATGGCCTGGCTGGCGAGCACGGCAACGATGTCGAAGACCTCACGTTCGACCTCCTCTGCTGGCGTGCTGGCCGCCCCCACATACGGGTAAACGCCTTGTGCCTTCCACTCGGCGAGAATCGTGCCTTTCCGTTCGTCCAACAACTCGCCGAGGTGGTCGATGAGAGCCTGCTGAGCTGCTTCGAGCAAGTCGCCATGGCGTACATCAGGGAACACCAGGTCTGCCGGTGTCATCAGCTCCTGGTCCCGGAAGCCCTCCCAGAGCAGGTAAGCGCTCCAGTGAACCGGGACCGGTCGGGGCAAAGTCGGCTTGAACTCGGTGACGACCGCGCCGTGTTTGTCGCACAGGAACAGCTTTCGCGCCGCCATGTCCTCATCCCACTCGACGAACCTCAATATCGGCGCGGCCTTGCCGTGCGTAGCCGCCGCGGGGGCGGGAACAGGCAAATCGACTTGGTCGAGGATGTGTGCCTTCGGGTCGAGGTCGTGGCCACGGAAGGTGACTGTCACGTCGGGCAAGGCCAGCAGGAAACCAGCGAGCTGAGCAGTCAACGGCGGCTGAAGATCACTATCAACCAGGTGAACCGTGCGCGGAATCTGACGAAGCGACAAAGTCACAGCCGTGCCGCGGGGACCGTCCGCGGACTGTGGTTCGCTGACCAAAAACTCGTCGGGCCGAGTCCGTGAGCCGTGAATTACCGTCGTGACGAACCCGCCTTCGCGGACGACCGTGCTGCGCCACTCGACCTCCTCCGCAATGCCGTAGGTGAGGAAGCGGCCACGGCCGAGCTGACCATGCAGAGGACGGTTGATCTCCGGGGAAAAACGCTTGGCCTTTTTCCAGGAGTCTCCGTGGATCTGGAAAAGGTCCAGGATGTCCTCGGAAGACATGCCGTGGCCATTATCAGTCACGACCACCTTCAGGGGCCCGCCAACCGCGTCTCGAACGACGGTGACATCCACGGTCGTCGCCTCGGCGTCGATCGCGTTCCAGACGAGCTCCGCGACTACGTCCACGGCAGTCGCTCGTTCCGACTGGCTCAGGATGGTACTCTTCCCCGCTTGGACGCGCATGGTTCCCACGCTGGCAGCTTAACCGGAGAGCGCGCTGACACCAGCCGAAACCTTCCACCGAGCGGTACCTTTCGGGCGGAGGATCGCATCGCCGGGTTAACGCAGCACGGTCAAGCCGCCCAGTGCCCCGGCCAGATTGCACCGTACTTGTGGCTGACGCGCACATGTGCCTTTCGGCGCCGGGCACTGCATGAATTCGCCTGCTCCTGCGCACGCATGACGATCACCTCCTCGTGCGCGATCAGGTGCAGCGGCATCCCGCCTCCCGCTGCTTTCGGATGAAGTCGCGCTGAAAGAAACTGCCACGCACGACCAGCTCGTTCTCCGAGACCCGAGCCAGCAGCGCGATGCACCGCTCGACCGGGACTAACCCGGCCGCGGCACCGCAGGCAATGACCTGCGAGGGCAGGTCGATCAGCTCGGCGTGCTCGCGCCACGGCCGGACCGTGATCGCCACGTAGCCGCTCGGGCGCAGGACGCGTGCGCAGGCGGCGAGGATGCGGGTGAAGCCCGCCAGCGGGCGGTGATGGCCGATATTGGCGAGGTTGCCACGGTCGAGCGCGCTGCCGTAGCGGTAGTGGCCTTTGCTGACCTTCTCGACGCCGGCCTCCCGGTTGGTGTTCACAAGGCCGTGTACCGACGGGCCGTACCGCGGGGACGTCACCACCAGAGCGACCTGGCCAACTTGCTCGGCCGGCAATAGCATCTCGAGCTGGCGGGCGTCGCCGCGGACGACCTGGCCGTCGTGGTCGTGACCGCGCTCGCGGGCGAAGCGGAGGTTCGCGCGAGCGATGTCGGCCCAGTGCGGCTCGTACTCGACGCCGACCGCGCGGCGGCCGAGGTCGATCGCGTCGACCAGCGTGGTGCCGATCCCGCACCTCGGATCCAGCACCACGTCACCCGGTTTCGTGTAGTGCTCGATCGCGTGCGCAGCGACGGCGGGCAGCATCTTGGCCGGGTGCGAGGTCGACTCCGGCACGTACCGGCCCTTGCGCTGCGCAGCCGGCGACGTCTGCGCGGTCACCCACACCGACACCGGCAACTCGCCCCCTCCCGTCTACGCACTGGTGGGCGGGGTGGTGTCGAGGGCGTCGATGAACGCGCGGGACAGCGGCATGGTCGGCTCGTCGGCCGGCGACAGCCGCGTGGTGGTGGTCATGGCGGTGCACCTGTCCTTCGGTCGGCTGGTCATCGGAGGTCTTCGGGGAACGCGACGTCCGCGTGCGCCTGCGCGAAGACGAGCACGTCGCCGTGCACGCGTACGTGTGCCGTCGTCGGCGGGCCAACCAGCTGGGCGCTGAGGGCCACGTCGTCGGAGACCCACTGGAGAGGCTCGGGAGTCGGCTGCAGGCGGCCGCCGCTGATCGGGGTCAGCAAGGTGACGACGTGCTGCAGGTACAGCCAGCGGGTTCGGGGTTCGATTCTCCCGGCATCTCCTCGGCCTCGTGTTCGTCGTCGGGATGTTCTTCGAGTTCCCATGGGGTGCCGGTTGGTACGTACTACTGGAGCCACCCCAGATGATCCTCTTTGATCAAGATCCTTCCAGACATCTGACCCCGGGTGATGCGGGTAGGCACGCCGAGGGGGAGGAGCGCGCCGCCCCGCAGGCTCGACGCCGCCGAGGCCGGTAGCGGTCCGCGCGCTGTTCGAGGTCCATTGCTTGCAGATGCCTCCCGCGCTTGCCGGTGCCGTCACGTTCCATGCAGGGCCGCGACGGGCTTAGCCAAGCCGTTGACGATGAGGACGAGCTCGGGGCCCGTGTCGTCGATGCGTGCATCCGCGGGCGGCTCTGCCCGTCGACGACGCAGTGCCTCCGTCATGGTGGTGAGCAGCTGCGTGTCGACGAGCGCGGGTGCTCATTCCGTCGGATGGCATAGGCCGGCCAGATGCTTCGGCGGAATCGGCACTTCCATGTCGAGCCGGTGCCGCGATGCTCGTCGACCTGGATGGGCTCGAGGCCCAGCATTCATTCGTCGGTGAGTGAACTGTCGTTGCGACCTTTCCGACACGGGCTGCCCCAGTCGCTGCGGTAGTCCGGGACCAGCTGGCCAACGACAATCATCTGCGATACCAGCCTGTACACCGTCCCAGTCTTCCCGTGCCGACGGCTGATGATCGTGATTCGCTTGACTTGGACTTCGCGCGAGTACCCACCGGCCAGCGGCAGGCAGGACGAATGCCCGGTACGGCTCCGCACTGGGAACCGACCTGCATCCTGCGCGGCCACCACAGCCGGTTCCGCCACCACGGTGGCTCCGAACACCACGGTGGCGGCCGCGACGACCATCGCGAATCTTTGCCCGTTGTTCAGGTCGCTCCTCCCCTGCAGGCCACGGCGGTTCGGCGTTCCCTCCCCCCCCGGAGCTCAGAACGCCGAACCGCCGACCCGTGCCGGGAACACCGGCACTCCGTCCCCGACCGGCACACTCCACCACGACTATCGCCGCCGGCGGCCGGATCCTGGACAAACCTGGACGTTCGCGAACACCCAGCCCGTCACCGACGTCCGAACTTCAAAGACGTCAGAACCGCATCAGCGCGCTCGACGCCGAGCCGGCAGCCGGCCTGCCCATGGAGGGCGCGAGCCTGCTGGACATGGGCGCGCTCGGCCTCGAATTCGCCGCGTTCGCGCTCGACGGCCGCCATCGCGAGCAGGCTGTCGGCCCTGATCAACCTGTGCCCGGTCTGCTCGCTGACGACCAGGGCCTGGCCGGCCAAGTCGTAGGCCTCTCCGAACGCCTTCTGTCGCAGGCGCACCGCGGACAAGCCGACCAGAGCGTCGCCGCGACCGCGAGGGTGGTTCGCCGCGGTCGAAAGATTCAACGCCGAATCGAGCTCGACCCCGGCCTCGTCGACCCGGCCGAGCTCCACCATGACCGTGCCGAGAACGTGGCGTGCGCTCGCCTGCGTCCGCAGCATCGCGAGCCGAGTCGCCTTGACCAAGGCATCGCGAGCAGTCGCAAGTGCGTCGTCGTACTCCCCGAGATCGCGCAATGCTCCCGCGAGGTTGGCGAGCACGCTGGCCTCATCCGCATGCTCCCCGGTCGACCGGCACAACTCGAGACCGGTCCGGTAGTGCTCGACGGCGCGCTCCAGGTCACCGAGCGCCTGGCTGGGGCGGCCCGCGTGGCTTTCGGCGAGCTGCACTCCGGCGGCGTAACCCTGCTGAGTCGCCGTTTCCACTGCCCTGGTCTGGAGGTCGTAGGCACTGGCCAGGTCCCCCAGCTCCCACAAGACATCGCCCATCACGACCAGGTTCGCCACGGATACCGGCCCGTCCCCGGCCAGCTCCAGGTCCAGGGCCCTCCGGTAGTACTCGGCGGCGTCGTGGAGCCGGCCGATCGAGATCGACGTACGTCCCAGGTCACTCAGGACGATGCTCTGGAGGTCCAGCGCCTCGAGCTCGTCAGCCAGTCGCACCGCCTCGTCCAGGTGACGAAGCGCTTCAGCGTGGTCCGACCTGCTCCAGTGCGCGCTGCTGAGCACCCGCAGGCACAGCACCTGCCTCGCCACGTCCCCGGCGACGCGAGCCGCGGCGAGGGCGGCCTCGCTGACCGGCAACCACTCCGCAGAACGGTGACGTTCGAACTCGAAATGCAGAGCAACGCACAGCTGAGCCGCCAGCGCGTCGAGGCCCACCGCGGCAGCCCGCCGGGTCAGCGTGGCCAGGGTGATGAATTCGACGTCGAACCAGGTCAGCGCCGCGTCGGCGTCGGTGAACGACGCACCGCCGGAACGGACGCACGCGTACTTCTCCCGGTACGGCCGTGGGTGCCTCAGCTGCGCTGCCTCGGTCGCGAGCCCCGCGTAGTGCGAAATCAGGCGCTGCAGCGCCGAGTCACGCACCTCGTCGGCGTCGTCTTCCAGGCAACGGAGCCTGGCCCACGAATGCAGCAGGGCGTGCTGGCTGTACTGCGCCGGCGTCCGTTCGAGGAGGAAGTGCATGTCGAGCAGGGTGCCGACGACCCGAACGACCGACTCCGGCTCAAGCTCGGTCGCGGCCACCAGTGCCGGTAACGCGATCCCGTCGACCGGAAACAGCCCGAGAAGCCGGAACACCCGTTGCGCCGCGGGTTCCAGCGCCCCGTAGGACAGCGCGATCGCGGTCCGCACCGCAGTCTCCCGATCACCCGCCGCATCCAGCACCGCGACCGGATCAGCCGACCGGAGCTCCTCGACGATCACGGAGAGGGGCGTGCCCACTCGGACACGAGCGTTGGCCGCCGCGATCCGCAGCGCGAGCGGCAGGCGTCCGCATACCTCGGCCAGCTCCGCGGTCGCAGTCGGGTCGGCGTCGACCTGATCCGGGCCGGCGGTGTGCCGGATCAAGGCGATGGCGTCGTCCGTCCCGAGCGGTCCCAGCTGGCGTGGGACAGCTCCCTCCCTGGCGACCAGGCCGACCAGCCTTGTACGGCTGGTGATCACGACGGCGCAGCTCGGCGTTCCGGGCAACAAGGGGCGCACCTGCTCGGCACTCCTCGCATCATCGAGCACCACCACCATGCGCCGACCGGCGACTACGGACCGGAAGGACGCCGCGAGCCGGTCAGCGTCCCCCGGTAACTCACGCTCGGCCATCCCCAGAGCGCGCAGGAACCCGGACAGCACATCGGCGGGATCGGCCGGACGAGCATCGGCGAACCCCCGCAGGTTCACGAACAACTGGCCATCGGGAAAGCTCTCCGCAGCCCGGTGCGCCCACCGAATCGCGAGAGCCGTCTTGCCCACCCCAGGCATCCCGGTGACGAGCGCAACCCCGGTGTCCGGAGAGCCGGTCAGCAGCTGGTCCAGTCCGGCGAGATCCTGCTCGCGCCCTGCGAAGCCGCCGACGTCGAGCGGCAGCTGCCGGGGAGCCCCCGGGACGGGCTCCACTTTCTCCATGTGGAGGTGGGCGGCGACGCGGAACCAGGCTTCGTTCCAACTCCCCCACGCGTCACGCGGAACCCGCAACGCGATCACGATCCGGTCGAACACGTCGGACGGCGGGTGGATCTTCCCGGACACGTAGGCGTGCACGGTCGAGCGGGGCACATCCACCAAGCGGGCGAGGTCGGTCAAGCTGACCCGCGCCTTGCCCGTGCCGCGAGCCGCCAGCCGACGCAGCAGATCTACCTCACGCACGAAACCCGCGACGTCATCGATCCGGGCCGGATCCGGCCTTCCGACATCGCCGCCCACCCGCTTCACACCCCACAACGCCTGACCTGGTCTATCCGATCCAACCGCACCTGCGCCCTTGGGCAGTTGCAAGGACTGCCGAAACGGCCTCGCCCG
The DNA here is from genome assembly GCF_043197175.1 of Amycolatopsis sp. NPDC049252. NCBI lineage: Bacteria > Bacillati > Actinomycetota > Actinomycetes > Pseudonocardiales > Pseudonocardiaceae > Amycolatopsis > Amycolatopsis sp. NPDC049252. The sequence continues at coordinate 50,943 of NZ_JBICSQ010000057.1, read as the reverse complement.
TTCAGCCGACGCACCGGCTGCGTTTCAGTTTCATTGAAACAGTGCCGTATAGCTATACATACACTGGGGAGCGTTCGTGGCGAGCAAGAGCGACCACGAAACTTAAGGTGACCACCATGCCGCCGGGCTGTCGTCTCCTGGGGCCGACTCGCCCAGCCGACAGTGGCGCCAGCGCCGACCTGGCGCGGCATGACCGTGCTGCTCGACCTGTACGCCGAGCCCCGGCATCCGCGCCGCGGTGCCGGGCCGTGTGCTCGCCCGAGCGACCGCGGTCCGTCGGCTGCCGTACTACGCGAAAGACCACGCGGCCAGGCCGCCGGCAGCTACTACACGTCGTCACCGACGGTGCTGCAAGGCAACCCTCGGTCACAACCCGTCCGGTGTGGTGTTCGACGAGGTCCTGACCCTGCCCAACGCGAGCCTGTGGGGACGCCGTGCACACCGGCATCGGCACCCGCAGCCAGCCGATGATGATCGTCGCTGCGCGAAACGCTCACTGGGGACGGCCTGGCAGCGTTCGGCGTCGGCCAGGTCAGAGCAGGCCGAGCGTGCGGGCCTTGTTCACCGCTAGTACGCGGTCGTGGCTATCCAGCTTCTCGTACAGGTTCTGCAGGTGCTTGCGCACTGTTCCTAGCGCGATCCGGCGGAGGCTGGCGATCTGCTGTGCGGACAGCCCTCGCGACAGCAACTCAAGCATGTCGACCTCGCGCAGGGTCAGCCCAGCCCGACAGCGCGCCTCATCGCGCCCAACCGCACCCTGCACCGCCGGATGCGGCCGGTAGGCACGGTCGAGGAGTGCCAGCATGGGCTGGAGCCGTCGCGCTGTGTCGAGATCGTTGTCCGTGAAATCGCGGCCAGAACGGTTGATTGCCCAGGCTTTTCCTGCCGATGCGGTCAACTTGCCGACGATAATCGAGAGCTGATAATTCGCGCCGTTCGGCCCGAACAGTTCCCGGTAGAGCCGGCTCGACCGCAGTTCGCGGTCGGACACGCAATCACTCATCCTGCGTGGCGCAACATCATTCGGCACCTGAAAGTAACTGTTGATCAGCGGATTCACGTCGATCGTCGCGGTGACACGCCGATCCCATTCGTCGCTCTGACGAGGATCCATCCAGCCTTCCACGTGTGGCGGGTCCGCGTCGATGGCGTTCCAGCCCACCACATCACCGGCGATCGCGTGATGCAGGTAGGCGGACACGCTCGCCAGGTACGCCGCGCGGTCCAGCATCTCACTGGCGACATAGCTGAGCTCGACAGCAGTCGCTTCACGCGCCACGATCCCCTCCCCGCAGCCGGTTGTCCATACGCGAAAGAACGTATTCACGACACCGTGCCGAAACCACCAGTCTAATGGGGTTGCAACCGCGCGACAGCGGCAGAACGGGCTAGGCAGCTGCTCCTTACAGTCTATAAAGGATCTACCCGCCGTGTCCAAACATTTGTCGATCGCAAGACCTCGTCGCGTTCACTCTACGAAAGGTCACAAATATGATCACGAAGACCAAATCGGGCCGCGCGCGCCGACTGCTCGCAATCGCGAGCCTGAGCGGCGCGTTGATGGCCTCCGCCGCAGGATCCGCGTTGGCTTCCACCGAGGACACGGGCATGCATCTGTCGCCCGGCGCGAGTGACAGCATGCCGACCTGGTTCTTCGGGCGCACGCAGGTGTGCTTCCGGAATCCTGAGCCGGTCGGCGGTCCGGACGTGTCGTACAACTGGTGGTCCAGCACCACGACCGGACACGGCAGCCTGCACGCAGGGGAACACGACTGCACGCTGGTCCGATCGTTCGTCGGATTCCGCATCGGAATCCAGGACATCTCCCTGAATGCCAGGCTCGACGTCTGGGAGCCGATCGGTCCGGCCTAACAGGCGATCACGCCTGAAACAGGCCGCCGTCGAGCCGGTGGGATCGCGGCAGATCCCACCGGTTCTTCCGGACAGCGTCGAGGTACTAGTGAATCAGCCGACCTTCGGCGTGGCCCGGCCATGGCTGTGCAGGCACGGTTCGCCGGGTCGGCAGCGTGGAGAAGACCACCGACGATCAGGCAATCTGTGCCCGGCACACGACGGGGTTGGCATCGATGGACAGCAGGTCCAACTCGATCGTCGGCTCTGGCGGCAGTAGCGCGGCGAGCTGCCCGGTCATCGTGTCCTGCATCCGCAGGCCGCGGTCCCTTTGGAAGGTCTCCAATCCGAGCGTCCGGCCGGGTAGTGCACCTGCCCGGCGAGCGTGCACTCGATAATCCACCCGCTCGGCGGCGGGCGGGTGGCTGGCACTGATCAACCCGTCGGTCGCGGCGCAGGTCACCGAAGCCCAGGTTCAGCCCCAACGCTTGCCGCTGGTCGCCATCCCGCCTGCCGGCCGCGCCGACACCGGGCTGATCCAGCTGCGATAAGGCGCCACGATCTGCGACCAAGTCGAACTGTCGCTGGGCGCGGGCGATCGACGTGGCCTGCTGCTCGAGCTGCACGTCGCGCCCCGGCGCCGCGGCGTCGGCCGAGTCTTGGTGCGTGCGGCTGCGGCGCGTGGCGATGGGTTCAGTTGGAGCGCGAACCCCTCAGATGAGCCGGACGCCGCCGCGCTCTGGGCCCGCGTCGGCGCACCACCTGCACCGGGGCGCCCGTGCTCGCACCAGGAACGCCAGGCTGCGCATCGAACCCCGCTGGCAGAAATGGTGATCGAGCTCAAGGTCAGCGGTGGGGTTGTGCGACCGGCCGCAGGACGGCGCGACCTTAGGATGCACCTTCTTCCGAATCGAGAGCTGCCTCGTCAGGTGGCGATGCGTCATGCGTAGTCGGGTCAAATGAGTGCCCGTTTCGGGTCGCCCCGCGGAACCCGACGACGCCGTCGAAGGCGGCATCGACGAACCCGACGGCGGCGTCGAAAGTGGCCCCGTCGAACCCGGCTCGACCGGCGAACGTCGCCGCGTTGAACACGGCGGAGCCGTTGAACGTCGCCTCGCTGAAGCTGGTGTCGTCAGCGAACGATGCCCCGGCGAACGTGCTGCCGCGAGTGAACGTCGCCCTACCGAACCCGGCATCACCGGTGAACGTCGCCCCGCTGAACACACTGTCGCCAGTGAACGTCGCCCCTCCGAACCCGGCATCACCGGTGAACGTCGCCCCGCTGAACACAGTGTCGCCAGTGAACGTCGCGCCGCGGAACACGGCCTCGGCCTCACCGACGAAGGTTGCGTTTCCGAAGCAGCCTTCCGCGACGTTGCAACGGAAGAGGGAGAAGTCGATGAGAGTGGCGCCAGTGAGGTCGATGTCGATCTCGGGCCAAAAGGTGGGCTGAGGGCCACCTGGGTCCTCACCGGGATTCAGGTGGCGTTTCAGGATGCCCTGTGCGGTCAAGCGCACTTCGCGTTCGTGGAGCTGAGCCTCTCGGGCTGGGGAATTGGCGTGCGGTGTTGGCGGTCGAGGGGTGGTGGTTGATCGCAGTAATGGGCGCCGCACACCCAGAGAACGAGGCTCGCCAGTCGCTGACGGCGGGGTGTAGAAGTTGCGCAGGTAGGCACAGATCACGTTGACGACTGTCTGCCGCTGAGACGGGTTATCTTGTGCGACCCGTTCCAATGCGTAGAGGCCGCCGTGGCGGACGGCGGCCTGCGCAGAGCCGAGTTGCTCGACGGCCTTGAGGTAGAGCTCGGTCAGCCGTCGTTCAGTAGCATCGTGTTGCTGGTGGGCGAGGGTGCGTTCGCGGTTGTCAAGGTCTGCCTCCGTGGAATGCTGGCGCCGCCAGGCCAGGTACAAGGCGACGACACCGCCGCTGCCGACCGCGACGCTCAGTCCGACCTTCAACGCGTCCAGCCGCGCGGACACCAAATCAGCGCCGTTGAGCCCGGCTGTCGCCGGCCACCACAGCACCACCACAGCACCGGCGGTCAACACCGCGATCACGGCCGCGGTCAGCCACATCGTCTTCGGCGACAGCTCCCGCAACCGCGCCGGTGCCCCCGTCGCAGCGGACCGCTGTGGGTCAGGGACCCCGGGGCCCGAGGTCGATGGCGTGATGTCGTCGGTCATGTTCGTCTACGTCGTCAGGATCCATCCGGATGTTGCAGACGTTCGACTGGACGACCGCGTCGTCGAGGTCAGGCACGACCATAGAGACATCGAACCCGGCAGCGCGGGCCCGACCGCCTCGATCAGCGTCCACACGACGCCCCGATGCCGGTGCTCCGCCGGCACGGCCAGGTCGGCGAACGCGGCGCGGCGGGAAGTCCCGCACTGCAGCAGCTCGGCCCGCCCGAACAGCAGATCGCCGCAGCGCAGCTCCAGTGCGCCTACGCCGGCCGGGAGCTCCGGCACCGCGAGCAGGAACTCGACGCGCAAGCCGTCGTGGTCGGCGAGGAGGACCTGGCCTGGCGGCCGACGTCGATCAGCGCCCCGGTCGGACGGGAGACGTGCAGGCCTCGCAGGCCGGGCATGTGCGCTCCAGTACGCCGAAGGCGTTCGATAAGCCGGTCGGCGGGCCAGCCCACGCCAGACCAGATGACGGCGTGAGGTCCTGTCACTGACCGCTAGACAATCACCCGTACTGGCCGGGGTGTCATGGATTTGGCCAGTTTTTGGCCAGTCGCAACACTGGCGGAACCGACCGGCGGCCTGGTGGTCCGCTTCGACCAGGTAGGCCGTTCGGATGCTCGCAGGACGCATGAGCCCGTCGTACGGGCCGGTGTGAACAGGGCCGGGTGCGGATCGACGCGGAACGCGCGGCCGCAGCGGTCAGCCCCGCCAGGTGACCTCCGAGACACCGCCGTACCGCTCCTCGTCGAGCGCGAAGCAGGTCACCAACCTGTGGCTGGCCACACCTCTCCACGGTATAAATCCGGATACTTGCACTAAATCCGTAGACGGATTACGTTGGCAACGTGTCCACGGATAACGCCCACAGTCGGGACGCCCGCGCGTTCCGCCCCTTCGACCCCCGCGAGTACGACTACGCGGCGGCCGAGCTCGCCGACCGCGACAAGACGATCGGCGACTTCTTGCACGCCGCGCTGCGCTGGTTCAACAAGAACCCTAAACACGTGCTCGCCACACTGGACGAGGAAAGGGTCTGGCCACCGCAGCGCCACGCCGGCCGACGCGCGGCAGTGACCGCCTACGCAGTCCGCGACGCCACCGGAGGCTGGTATGGCGACCCCGACCTGCCGGTCGAGCGACGCTGGGACTACCCCATGGCCCACCCCTTCGAGCCAGCCGACGAGTACAACCCGCTCTACGGCCAGGTGCTCACGCTGCGATGCGCCGAACTCGGCAACAACATCGGCCGCGAGCAGCACATCAGCCCCTACGCCGTGCGCGTGCTGGCCGACCAGCGTCGCGAGGTAGCCGTACGGATCACCGCCGCCGTCCAGGACGCCCTGTTCGGCCCCCCGATCACCGGCACCCCCGAACGGGCAGCGTGGGAACGGCTGCGCGATCAGCGACGACGCAGCATCGAGACGTGACCATGACGCCGACGTCACCGTCATGGATCGTCTTGCTGCAAGACGTGCTCGTCCGGGCACTGACGAGCAAGGTCGCGTTTCGTCGGCTGGTCGCACTGGTACTGGTCACGGCCGCAGCGCTTGCACTTCTGCTCGGCGTGGTGCTGCTCTGCGCAGGCAAAGACATCGGGTGGTGGTCCGTCTTGGCCTCCGGCAGTGTCCCGGCCCTGCGCGCGGTCCGCCGAAAGCCGCACTGACCACACTCGCCCACGACACTGCTTTGACCGTCGCCTCGTCAGCGGCGAGTCACCCGCCGGGTACCAGCGCGGGGAGGAGGGGCGATCAGGATCGTCAGCGCGCCGCTTCTTGGTGCGAACACGAGCTTGCCGGTGCCCCGACCCCGGCCCAGAACGCGGCGGAGTCCGGCCTTTGGGCGGGTTGGCGCACCAGTTGAGCCCGGCGGCGCCGGTGGTCTGTTGCTCGGGCGAGTACGCGATTGATGCTGCGTCGAAGTCGGGGCTTAAGGCACAGCTAGCTGTTGCGGGTCATGACGTTGGTGACGCGGGTGAGGGCCTGAACTGAGGGACGGGTCTTTCAGCGGCAGGATGAGAAGTGCGACCCACTCATCACGCCGAAGAGAAAGACCCGTCCATGCACCACCGTAATGCCCCGCTGTCTATCGAGGGCCGCCACAGGCTCGTCGCGCGCTGCCAGACCCGCCCGATCGCCCACGTCGCCGCGGAGATGGGCATCTCGCGGCAATGCGCATCCAAGTGGGTCAACCGCTGGCGCCGCTACGGCAAGGCCGGCCTGCTCGACCGGCCCAGCGTCCCGCACCACCAGCCCACCGCCACGCCCGCCGAGGTCGTGGCCCGGATCGAGCAGCTGCGCCGGACCCGGAAGTACTCCGCCCGCCGGATCGCCACCGAACTCGCCGCCGAGGGCATCACGATCTCCGTGCGCACCGTCGGCCGGCACCTGCTGCAGCTCGGGCTGAACCGTCGCCGGTTCCTCGACCCGACCGGCGCCACCAACCGCCAGCCGCGACGGATCATCGCTCGCTGGCCCGGGCACATGGTCCACCTCGACGTGAAGAAGACCGGCCAGATCCCTGACGGCGGTGGCTGGCGGATCCACGGCAAAGGCAGCGACCAGGACCGGCAGGTCGCTCACACCAAGACTCGGGGTCAGCGGGCCCGCTACACCTACCTGCACTCCGCCGTCGACGGCTTTTCGAGGCTGGCCTACACCGAAGCCCTGCCCGATGAGAAGGCCCGGACCGCGATCGGGTTCGTCCACCGCGCGCGGGCGTTCTTCGCCCGCCACGGCATCACCCACATCCACCGCCTGGTCACCGACAACGGCTCCTGCTACCGCGCGAACGATTTCCCCACCGTCCTGCGAGGGGCCCGCCATCAGCGGATCACGCCCTACACTCCACGCCACAACGGCAAAGTGGAGCGCTACAACCGGATCCTGGCCGAAGAATTCCTTTATGCCCACGTTTGGACCAGCGAAGCCCATCGCACCGCGGCCCTGGCCGTCTGGAACATCCATTACAACTACCATCGGCCACACACTGCCGCCGGAGATCAGCCGCCAGCGTCCCGGCTCCACGCCGGCGTCACCAACGTCATGGCCTCATACACAAAGCACGCGAGCAGACATTGTTGCCATGATCACTACAGCTCAGCTCTCGCAATAGATTTGACACGGGCTGACACGGCGCCAAGAGTGGATAATAGAGTGCGCAAACACGAGTTGATCTATAGCCCCAATACTGAAGTTCGCAACCCAGCCTGCAGACAAACGGCGATTCGATAGGCAATCGAAAGACCCATGCAATTGGGTCGTCGCAGGTGGTGACGGCGACCGGATAGCCGTCAAGGGCGGCACAAGCCACCGCGTTAAACCAGTCGGTTTAGCCAGTGAGCATGGTCAGTTTCTCTGCGGCGATGAGGTCACAAACCCGTCAACGCCGGTGACCAATCGCAATGTCGGCTCACCAACGGGCCGCCCCTGCCTACCGTGGCCGAGGCGCAGTTCTATCCCAAGGCGCGGTCTCTACCGCTCGTCAGCGGGCCCGGCTAGGTCAAGGCGACATCGACGGCCGGGTACCCGGCCAGTGAATCGGTGCTCAGCACCGAGACCGACGACAACTCCACCTCGCGCCAGATCATCGTCGATCGCTGACGGCCAAGGACTTGCTGAGGGAGTTCTGGTCACCCTCCCCCGCTAACGACACACTCCCGCAGTTTCTTCAGGTTCGGTGTAGGTGTTGTTCAGGGCCGCCACAAACTCACGGGTGGCTGCGGGATCATGACGATGTTGTCACTGGCGTCGATCTAGACGAAAGACGTCGATGATTCTTCGACGTCGATCGCGGTGATCGACATGCTGCGGATCCGCTCGCGTCAGCGCGTCGTTGAGCGACGTCGGCCTAGCGGACGGCCGAGCGCGGTCGCCGACGACGTCACTATCAGCCGTCACTGTGGGCGGCATCAAGACTGCGAAGGCGACGCCGGAGGTCAGCAGCATCATGCCTACGGTACTTATCGTAAATAACTAGGGCGTCGCGCCAGCAACTGAGCGCACGTTTTGTGTTGCCAACGTAATGCAGGGAAGTGCCAAGAGCATCCAGGATCTTGCCAGTTCCCGCTACCCATTGATGATGGGGCTCAATGGCAAGTGCCTCTTCGCACAGTGCAATCGCCTCCCGATGTCTTCCCATTCCCTGGTTCGCCGTCGTCATCTGGAACAGGGCATATGCCTCCCCTCCGCGGTCATCGGCCTGTCGACGCATGACGAGTGCATGTTCAGCGTGACGGAGTGCCCGCTTATAGTCCCCTAGACCCGTACACGCACTGCTGAGATTTCCTTCAATGACGCCCTCCATGCGACCATTCTGCATCCCCTCACTAAGAGGCAACGCAACTTGGAGGAATTCGTATGCGAGTGCATACTGCTGTTGCTCCAGCCACAGCAAGCCCAACTCGTTGAGCGCCCACGTTTCCAGCTGTACGTCACCAAGGTCACGTGCCAAGCCCAGCGCACCATCAGCGATGCTAATTGCCTCCTGCCAAAGGGCGACAGCGCCGCATGTCTCAACCAAGAGCAGCAACACATGCACCTCCGCCAGACTGTCATGGCTGCGACGGGCAGCAGCCACGGCCCGTTTTTCAAGCTCAAGCAAAATATCGTAATCGCCCCGTCCAGACAAAGCCGTCGATATTGCACAGACAAGAAGAATGGTAAGCCGATGAAGATCATCACGGTCAGCAGTCCGAACTGCAGCAATTAGATTAGCCGCTTCACTATCGAACCACTCCCGGGCCTGACCAGCCTCCGAAAAGGTGATTTCAGGGCAAGTTTTGACCGCCGACTTTAACGGTATACAAGAGGATGCTATCGAGGTCCACGCACTCCGAAAAGCAGCCGTAGCCTGCCACGCATACCAATTCAACATGCGATCTCGAGCCTGATCCCTTTCGACCGGATGGTCGTTTTGGATGTGGTCGACCGCATAGGTGCGCAGCAAATCGTGGAGCCGATACCGATCTCGTCCGACCGGCTCGATCATATGAACGTCGGCAAGCCCGCCCAACAGCCCGCGGACTATGCCAAGCTCAAGGTCCACAACTGCGGCCGCTGCGCGCAAGCTGATCTCGGGGCCCGGATGTACGCCGAGATACCGAAACGTGCGGGCCTGCTCAAGTGGGAGTCGTTCGTAGGACCAGTCGAACACCGCTCGCACTGCAGCTCGCTCGTCCCCACCTCGACTGAGGACGTCTAGGCGATACCGGTCGTCCGACAGTTCGGCGGCAACGTCCGCGACAGTGGTGTGTAGCGCGGTGGCGCGAGCCGCAGCTATCCGCAGTGCCAGCGGTAACCGAGCGCACAGCCGGATCAGGTCGTCCACGGCATCCGGTTCAGCCGCAGCGCGTGCAGAGCCAACGATGCCACCAACAAGCCGTTGCGCTTCGGGTTCTGTGAGCAGGTCGAGCGTAAGCCGGTGCGCGCCTTCAGTGACCACCAGCCCTGTAAGACTATCGCGGCTAGTTACTATCACCATGCAACCTGGAGTTCCCGGTAAAAGCGGGCGGACCTGATCGGCACTGTTGGCATTGTCGAGCACCAACAACACTCGCCGCCCCGCCAAATGTGAGCGGAACAGCGCCGCTCGTGCTTCCACCTCGACTGGAAGCCGCTCACCTGGCGCACCAAACGCTCGAAGAAAACCGTCGAGAACCTCATTTGGAGTCGCAGGGTCACCGGGACCGTAGCCGCGCAGGTTGACGTACAGGGTGCCGTCAGGAAACCGGAACTGCACTCGATGCGCCCACCACACCGCCAACGTGGTCTTGCCGATCCCCGCGGCGCCGTCCACCGCCGAAATCACCACAGCACCTTGCATGACTCCAGCAATATCTTCGTCCCCCGGCAGCCTTGCGTCTAAAGCAGCCAAGTGTTCGACACGACCGGTGAAGTCCCGCACTGCCGACGGCAACTGCCGCGGCGGTGACCAGCTCGGACCGGCCCAAGCAACAGTGGCTCCGGCTGGGGAGGCATGCTCAATTGCCCCAGACTGCACGACCGTGCCCTGCATCCAGCTACCGGTCTCGTTCCGACTATCCTGCTCGTCGCCCATGAAGACCAGTGTGTCGCCGCCCTGCCCTCTCAGCTCTGAGTCAGAGACAGCACCACCCACTCGGAGCATGCTTGGGCCGCTTGAGGTCAGCGTAGGTCACGACCGGACTCGGCCTATCGAGGGCAGTCGACATAGCCCGATTGTGGCTACCCGTGACTGGACCTCGATCTGACCAGGCCCAGCTGGGGACAGCTCCGGTAGAGCTACGTCGAAGTGGTCGCCACGCCGCGCCGCCGACTGTCGCCGCGCCGTGATGACCGACCGCGCTATCCGTCCGGCGGAGGCAGGGCACATTCGTCACCGATGTCACGATCCCGGACGGGACCGTCATGCCGCCGAGCAAAGGTCGGACACGGTATCCTGAGCTGACCAATCCAGGTGCGGATAGCCGACACGATGCTTGGTGCTCTCGACGCGCACTGCACTTCGCTCGAATGATCTCCACCCGCCACCGCTCTACTGCGACGTCGGCCTTCCAGCGCCCGACGCCTCGCCTTCGACGCGGCTCCAGGCGCTACCTCCCGCAGGCCAAGGTGGTTGCCAGGTATTGCACCGAGTCGACCGACCAGGCCGTCCGATTGCCCACGAAGAGGTCGACCAGTTCGTTCTGGCAGACGAAATCGCCGGCGAGGTCGAGGTTCGACGCCAGCCAGGACAAGGATCGGCCGTATGCCGCGTGCAGCGTGGACTGGCGGTACTCATCGTTCGGCACGTTGTAGCACAGGCACTCGATGAAGTAAGACGACAGGACCCTGGCCCGTTCGTCGGCCTCGACGTCCATCAGGTGGAGCCGCGCGTTCTTCACTGCTCGTACCACCTGTTTGAAGCGACCGCCGGTTTCGGCATCCTTCCGGTTGCCGTTCCTCAGGTGCTGCTTCGGGAAGCTGATCACGGCCGCCCCGGAGCCGTCTTCGAAGTAGATGCCTTCATCGAAGGTTTCGACACCACCCGAGGAGAAGTTCCGGTAGTGCCGATATTCGATGGCGGGAACGATGTCGGCCGGTATGCGGAACAGCGAGTCCCAATCCTGAATGTCGATGCACTTGCCACCCTCGTTGACGAAGTAGCTCTTCCGCAGGGCGGAGATCACATCCTGCTGAAACTCACGCCAGCCGAACGTCGCATTCTCGTACTTCGCGTGGAAACGTGATTCCTCCACCGACTTAAGATCCTTCACGTGCTCCTCGAAGGGCAACTTCATCTGCACCACGAGATCGACGTCGCTGTGTGCGCGGATGTTCGTCTTGTTGGCGTAGGACCCTTGAACGACGATCTCGTAGGAGTACTCGCGCAAGTGAGAGGACCGTTTCAGCGCGTCGCTGAGCACTTGCTTCGTCCACGCCGGCCACGGCGACCCCGGCCGTTCGGACCACTCGTCCAGCTGGTCAGGACACATTTCCGCGCCTCTTTCGCGAAATACGAGGCGGTTCTCCGGATCCTGGCCCCCGGTCCGGGAAGAAGAGTTCGACGTGCGAGTCGGGCCGTCCCGCTCCGTCCAGCCACCGTGCCCATTTCTCCTGGTTGCCGCCGACGATCAGCAAGACGGCCGGGGCGTCGTTCCTGGTGATCTCCGCCATGGCGGTCCGGTCGATGGCGCTCGGCTCCACCCGGTGGCGGGGGTGTGAGTGCCACATGCCGAGATAGCCGATCAGGCCCCGGCTTCGGTGTCGAAGCTGCGAGACGTGCCGGCGCTGTGTCGCGGGATCCAGGACCAGCCCCTCGGCCCACGCCGCGCTTCCCGGCGGCAGCCCGCTCACCTCGGTGATCCAGACGACCTTGGCGGCGTGGTCGACCTGGCCGAGCAGAAGACCGCCGGTTTCGCACTCCGGCCCGCGCAGTTCCCTGCTCTGCAGCACTTCCTGCCGGATGGCCGCGAAGGCGGCGGGGGCTATTCGCGCCTGGTAGCCATGGCCGGCTTCCGGCCGCACGACGTCGTTGGTCCACTGGAGCCGCTGCGCCGGCGCGCCCGGCGAGTCGCCGCTGGGAGACCGTACGACCGTCGCGTACTTCCGCGGGGTCAGGACGCCATCCGGGACCGGCAAGCCGAGGAGCGCGAGTGCGTCGGTGAACAGCTGACCGGCGAACCCGGCCAGATCCGCGGCGGAGCCGGCGAAGGTGGGATCGGAGCACCCGGGCTCCGGCTGGAACACCTCCGCGCGGGGCACGTCCGGAAGCAGGTCGTCCAGCAAGTCGCGCAGTCCGTCGTCTTCGCCCGCCGCCAGCAGCAGCTGCCGGAGGACGTCCGCCCCGGCCACTCCTGACCCAGGCAACGCGAGCGTGCCGATGCCGATCTCACAGCGGTGGCTGACCATGACGGACAGCAGCGGCGGGTTGCGGGCGCGGTCGCGCCACGTCAGCTCGAGCGCCGCGGCCACCGCGCGATTGGCCGTGGCGTCGACGACCAGGTCGGCCTCGGGCAGCCCGGCTTCGCTCCGGACGAGCTTGACCGCGTCGACCACCGAGTCCTCGATCGACACGTCGGGGGATGTCCGGCGCAGCCGCTCGCCGAGGACCTCGGCCTTGGAGAATCCGATGTCGTCGTAGCCGTACGGCTGGCGGACGAGCAAGCCGTGGTGCACGACCCCTTGGTCGACCAGCCGCACGTGCCGGGCGCCACCGCGCACGCAGAACTCGGCTATCGGAGCACCGAGGGCGCCGCAGCCCAGGACGAGCACTCGCTTGCCGTGGAGCCAGCGGGCCGGACGCCGGTGGTCACGGCGGAGGGTGATGCTCGGACGCTGGTCTTCGACTCGCATCCACCGCACCTCGCGCTCCTCAAGCCCGAAATCCGCCCACCAGGCCGCGAAGTGCGCGATCCGTCCCCGGATCGGCGAGTCGGGCCGCGCCCGGCTGCCCAGCAGGATCAGGCCCAGCGGCTCCGCGCCCGGCTGCTCGGCTCCGGCCGCCGCAGCGGCGGCCGACGCCCGGGCCCAGTCGATCAGCGAAGCGCACGCCGACGAGCCGAGCCCCTGGGTTCTCAGACCGGCCAGAAGCCCCGCAAGCTGCGTGGGGTAGTTGAAGCCGACCGGCCCCGGCAGCGCGACGACCGGGGCGAGGAAAGTGCGGCCCCGGTTCGCCTGCTCCGCTTTGACCCATTGACCGGCCTGCCTCAGGTCGAGCCACCGCCTGACCTCGTACTTGCGCCGGCCCACGCCTTCGATGACGGCACCGGCCAGCCAGATCGACTCGTCTTCCTCGAGGACCTTCGGCAAGTTCCGCCGGACGAGCAGCCGACCTGGCGAGCCGGCCAGGTTGGTGATCGGCGGGTCCCATGGCACTTCGGGGCCGGTGATCGTGCCCGCGGCGACGTGCTCGAGCCACGTCACCAACCGGGTGATCACATCGGTCATGCCGACGCCGGGGTCCCACTCGTACTGGGCCACGTACAGGCAGATCGACACGCCCCAGACCACGTGCGGCAGCCCGGCGAACCGGCGATGCTGGAGGAAAACCCGAGGTTGCTGGAGCGGGTACAGCGCGGGCACCACGATCGTCACGCGCTCGTGCTCGAGGAGGGGAACACTCGACCGGTCGGACCCGGCACCGCCGCAGTTAATATCCAGTTCGACCAGGAGCGGTCCCTCTTCCGAGGTCGGCTCACCTACCCCGACCACAGCGAGATCGCCCCCCGACGCACGGGCGAGCACCCGGAGTTCGTCGAAGGCCTCCACCTGCCCAGGCGTCCGTGAGAAGGATTTGCGGGTCATGAGCCGAAGACGGCCGGAGCTCGGGAAAGCTCGCCTCGGCGTGCCAGCCGCTCCAGTTCGCGTGACAGGGGGTTATCTAGCTCTCGCGGCGGTTCGACAGGCGCCGGTCCACGCCCGGACGGGAGGGGCTCCGGCGCCGACAGCTCGAGGGCGTCCCCCATCGGCAGTGGGCTCGCGCCAGCGATCTGGGTGCGCACCCGCACAAAGTCCGGCCGGTCGAGGAGCACCCGATCGGCGGCCGCCGGGGCCCGGCCGAGCTCGGCGCGCAGCGCACCGCACCCGGAGATCCGGCCGGTACCGGCGCACAACAGAATGCCCAGCCGTTGAAGCAGGCCGTCCAGTGTGTGGAAGTGCTGCCCGGCCTCGGCGTCGAAGCACCGCGCCAGCAAGTCGGAGACAAGTGCCGCGGCCAGCGCGGGCACATGGGCCAGCCGGATCACCAGCTCGGCCGTCGAGCCGGACTGGACAGCCGACCAGAACTTCTTGATCACGGCCGCCAGCGAGCCGAAGACGTCACAGCTCTCCGGCCGCCAAGCCGCCGCGATGACGTCCCACTCCAACTGGCTGAAGGAGTCTTTCGGCGAGCCGGCGCCCTGCCACTCCGCGTCCACGGCGGCGTCCCTCGCCCGGGGCCGCTCGCCGCCTGTGGCCGGTTCGCCGACGGTCAGCCCGGACGTCTTCCAGCGCGGCGTTTCCCCGTTGGGAGCGTCCCACCACACCTCGAGCGGCGGCGTCGCTTCGCCGGCGGTGCCACCGTCCTGGGTCGGATTGCACGTGGGGCATGTGCCACCCGCCACCTGCAGCACCACATATTCCCGCGAAACGATTTCCGCTGCGTACTCGGTGCCGCATGGCGTGCATCGGCCGGCGAATCGGGCCGTCGGCCGGCGACGGGGTCCGGTCCGCTGCGCCACCGCTGTGCGGTACGTCATCGCCATGATCGAATCTCCCGTGTCCGGAGCGCCGGGACTTCGGACCTTACCGTGACGGGAATGCGTTGGCCGGTACGGAAAATATTGTCCTCGAACTGTCAAGTCTTCGGCGATTGACCGGAGCCGTCGTCGGCGAGGGGCAGGAGCAGCCTCGGCAGGGTGCCGCGGCCGGCCTCCCGCGACCGGACGCGGATGTCGTCGTGGATCTGCTGTTCAACACCGGACGGCAGCTCCTCGTGCACCAGGTCGGCCAGCCGAGGCCGTAGCTGGACGAAGTTCTCCTGAGCGGCCGCGGAGACGAGGATCCGGGCGAGCGTCCGGGGCAGCTGCGGGACCTGACGCAGCACCTCCTGCTGGACGTCGAGCGGGCTCCAGCGGAACAGTATGCGCAGCGCGGAACGCAGCTTGTTGGCCAGCGCGTTTTCCTGCTTTTCCGACAGCTGGGCGTCGGCGGCGGCCGCGACGCGCAGCAGCACCTCGACCGCGGATTCCGGCTCTCCTTGCCGCGCGAACCTCGTGATCAGGTTGCCGAGGACCGCGAAGCTGTCGACATCGGCGGGCGCGGCCACCGCGACGGCGAACACCTCGTTGAGGTCCAGTTCGGCTGTCGAGCCACCCCGGCAGATCAGCCTCAACCAGGCGGAGCGGGCGATCCTGGCGACGTGCCCGGCCTGCCGCCCACCGCGTCCGGCCACGGCACCGGACGCCGGATCCACTTCGAACAACCGCCGCAGCATTCCGTCGACCGCACCGAACCCGGCCTTCCCGTCCAGCGCTACGTCGACGGCCAGTTCGAGGACGTTCCCGCGGGCCGCTTGGACGGTTGTGGCG
Source organism: Amycolatopsis sp. NPDC049252 (assembly GCF_043197175.1). Classification (NCBI taxonomy): domain Bacteria; kingdom Bacillati; phylum Actinomycetota; class Actinomycetes; order Pseudonocardiales; family Pseudonocardiaceae; genus Amycolatopsis; species Amycolatopsis sp. NPDC049252. Next base: position 35,381 of record NZ_JBICSQ010000057.1, on the reverse strand, counting down.
CGGAAGCGCTCGGCGAGCGTCGGCTGGTCTGGGGTGTCGACCGCTCCGGCCCGGTAGAGGCGACGCCAGAGGCTGGCAGCCTCTTTCTGCTGCGTTCCGCTGCCGGCGAACAGCAGCTCGACGAGTTCACCGAGTGTCGCGGAGTAGCCGCGGAGCTCCGCGAGCAGTTCGACGTCCAGGTCGTTCACGACCTCCGCTAACGGCTGCGCGGCCTGCCGGTGCACCGAAAGTTCGACGAGCAGCCGGAGCAAGCCCGGGAAGCGGCCGAGGTGGGGCACGAGGTCGTAGCTGACGTTCTGCTGTCCGATCGGCGAAAGCTCGCCGACGTCGGCTTTCACGCGATCGAGCGCGGCCTGGGCGATGGGGTGGCCGCCGACGGCCGCCGGGATCAGCAGGCCCGACAGGCCGGCGTCGTCGAGCCAGTCGGCCACGTGTCCAGCCGGCCGGACGCCGTCGACGAGCATTGCCAGCTGCCGCGGTTCGAGCTTCGCGTCGCGGAGCGCCTGCCGGGCGGCGTGTGCTAGCCGTTGCGGGCCGTCGGCCAGGCTGTTCCCCGGCGCGGGAAGGCCGTCGAGCAGCTCGGTGACCATTGGGGCGGCGGCGACGGCTGGGGCGTCGCCGCGCGCCGCGGCACGCAGGAGCGGCAGGAATAGCCAGCCGAGCGCGAATGGGGCCGCCCCGCTCAGACCGCGCAGCCGCGTCATCGTCCTCGTGACGAGCTCCCGGCCGAGCGCACCCGTCGTGATGAGCTCGGCTAGCGCCTGCAGCCGCGCGTCGGCGAGGACGTCCCTGCTGTCCCGCTCCAGGCGCGCGCAGACGTCCTCGAGCGTCGTCAGCCACCAGTCGTCCGGGCTCGGCACGAGCTCGTCGAGCCGGGTCCGCCATTCGAGGGCCTCGATGCGCCCGAGTGCTCGGCGCATCTCCGAAGCGGCCGCGTCGTGGTTTTCCTGCGAGTGCACGATCCGGCCCCGGATCGCCGCTGCGGTGGCGGGTGATCCCAGCACCGGCCAGTTTTCGGCGACGAGTTCGACGACGCGGCAGGGCACGGCACGATGCGTCTTCCGGTCGATAGTGGCGTCGAACAGCGCGAGCAGCTCCTCTCCCGCCCACGCGGGGTTCGCCGGCGCCGCCGCAACCAGCACCCGGGCGAGCAGCAGCACCATCCCGCCGGGATCGTTCTTCCAGGACAGCACCACCACGACGCAGTCCAGCCGGCGCAACGCCGCGACGACGAAGGCCGGGCTGCGCGCGCTCAACCGTTCGAGGGCTTCCAGCACCGACTTGCGCACGGACTTGTCCCGCTGCCAAACCCGTTCCAGCATCGCGATCTGCAGGCCGGCGTCCGCCCTGGCCACCGTCGGTATCGTCTGCGCGTAACGCCGGAGGGCAGCGGTGTTGGCGATCTCGATAAGCCGCTCGGTGGTGTTGGCGAGTGCCGGCCGGTGCGCGAGAACGCCAAGCGCGATCCGCTGCAGCAGCGGCACACCGGCTTCGGCCAGGCCGGCCAGGATCTCGGCCGCGGCGTCCGCGCAGAGCGGGTCGTCGACCGCGAGGATCAGCGCCTGCTCGGCCACCGCGCCGACGAACAGATCGTCCGCGTGCTCCCGGAGGTGTCCGGTGAGGAAGTTCAGCGCGCGGACCCCGTCCCGCGCCAGCAAGCCTCTGGAGGCCGCGTACTCGAACATCGTCTGGTGGAAGAACCGGACGGCGTCACCGGAGCGGGCCAGCACGCCGCGGTGCGCGAGAGTCGTGACCTCGGCCCGGACGACCGACCGGTCGGCTTCGCCGCGAGGGTGGCGGCCGACCGCCACCTCGGTGGCCGAGTGGACCAGCAATCGCTCGCCGAGCTCGACCAGTCCGGACGCGAGCAGCGCAATCCCGGCGTTCTCGGCCGTCGAGGAGAGATCCGCGCCGTCCGCGACCGCGAGCTCCCCGCGTCGGTCCGTGTGGACCCGCCGCTCCCAGTAGGTCTCGTACAAGGTCGACACATCGTGTTCCAGCACCGGGAAATCCGGGGTGTACAGCTCGAACAGCAGGCGCAGCTTTAATGGGTTCAGCACGACCTCGCGGATGGTCAAGCCACGGGCGGACGCGCGGACGATCGTGCCGACCTTCTCCTCGGGCGAACCGGGCGGTGCGTCCGGGCAGAAGATCGCAACGTGCGCGGCCACGGCGGCCGGCAGTTCTTCGTCATCGTAGGGCCCCAGGACGACGGTGCGGAACGCCGCTGCGGGGAGTGTCCGCGCCTCTTCCGGGCGAGAGGTGACGACGAGTTCGGCACCCGCAGTGGCAATCGCGTCGCAGAGGTCGAGAAAGTCCTGGCGCTGCCGCTCGTCGTGGAGGAGCAGGTCGACCGTGTCGACGAGGTACACGGGAACGTGGCCGCGCGAGCGCGCTAGCTCGGCGGCCGCGACGAGCGCGTCGATCGTGACCCGCGGCTGGTGCCCGGCGGCGGAGGTCAGCCAGGACGAGTCGAAGAGATAGGCGTCCGTCCCGGCGCCGGCGGTGTATTCCGTGTACAACGCCCACAGGAGGCTGCTCTTGCCTTCGCCTGCCGCCCCCTGCACGAGCACCGGCTTGTCGTAACCGTCGTCCCGAAGTAGCGCGACGACCCGGGAGTGCTCGGTTCTCCGCACGTGGAGCCCGGTGCTGAGCCGGTGGCGGTCGCCGTCGATGCCTTGACCGGCCGCGACGTCGAGCTCGGTCGCGAGCCGGTCGGAGAGCAGGCGCAGGCTGTGCGCCACCGATCGGCCGGCAGCCGCCTCGAGCTCGTCGGCCTTCAGGCGAGCGCGCACCAGGGCGGCGTTCGGGTCGTCGAGCGCGTCGAAGATTTCGAAGGCTTCGAGGTACTTGAGCCGCGCTTCGCCGTCGCTCGGGTCTTGGGCGGCGAGCACGTCCCCCAGGCCCAGCAGCGTGAAGGCGAGCCCGTACCGGTCGATCGCGCGGCGAGCCGCCTCCGCCGCCCGGAAGGCGGCCACGGCTTCTTCGCGCTCCCCCAGCTTCGCGAGCACGCTGGCCAGGTTGTTGACCGCCCACGCGCGACCGTGTTCGTCACCCAGGTCGTCGAACTTGGCCACGGACTGCCGGGCGTGGTCCAGCGCCGCCGGCAAGTTGTCCAAGGCCAGGTGAATACCTCCCAGGAGGTTCGCGGCCCTGGCCTGGCCGTGCTGGAGCCCGGTCGACTCGAACAGCGAGAGAGCGGTGGTGGCGCACTGGAGCGCCGCGTCGAGTTCTCCCGCCTCGCGGTGAACCTGAGCGAGATGCAGGTTCGCCTGCGCCTCCCCGGCCGCGTCCCCCGACTCCTGGAAAGCCGTCAATGCCTCACGAAGAGCCTGTAAAGCGTCCTCGATCCGCCGTCGTTCCCGGTAGGCGACCCCGAGCCCGTCGCACAGCCAGGCCACCGCCTCGCGTTCGCCGGTTGCCCGCGCGGCTTTCAAGCCCGTTTCCTGGACCTCGATCCAGGTGGCCCACGGTTTGCGGCTGAAGAAGTACGCAGACGGCGCGAGCGCCAGCCGCCACGTCAGGTCGCGTTCGTCCTGTTCCCAGGCGGCGCGCGTCACCGCGGCGAGGTTCACGAGCTCGGTCTGGAACCACATCTCCGCGGCGGCGCCGTCACCCGGCTCGGCCGGAACGGGCGCAAAGCCCGGAAACCGCGGGCGCCAGGCGTCGAGGACCCGGTCATGGGCTTCGGCGGTCTCGCGGAACCAGCCGGCCACGCGGCGCAGCGCGGCGTACCGTTCTTCGGCGGGTTCGTCCCGGCGGGCGCACTCCGCCGCGTAGGTCCGGACGAGGTCGTGGGACCGATACCGGCCGGGGCCTGCCGATTCCAGGAGGTGCGCGTCGAGCAGCGTCCGGATGCCCGCCCGGTTGCCGGCGAGCACGTCCGCGGCGGCGCGCGAAAGGGTCGGCCCCGGGTAGGTACCCAGCAGCCGGAACGTCCGTTGCGCCGCGGCCGGCAACGCGTCGTAGGAAAGCTTGAAGGCGGCCGCCACCGATGCCGTGGTGTCGTTCGCCTCGGTCAGGGTGCCGAGCAGCTCGGCTTCGAGGTCGGCGAGGAAGTCCGCGCACTCGTCGGGTGCGGCGCCCTCCAACCGCGCGGCCGCGATGCAGAGGGCGAGCGGGTGGTACCCGCAGAGCCGGGCCAGCTCCGCGGCCAGCGGGCCGGCGGCGTCCGCGGCGTGGTCCAGCAGGGTGATCGCGTCCCCGGACGGCAGCACGTCGAGCACGAGCCGACGCGCCCCCACCTGAGCCACCAGGCTGCGCATCTCCGATCGGCTCGTCGCCAGGACACCGCACGTGGACGAACCGGGCACCAGTGGACGGACCTGGTCGGCGTTACGCGCATTGTCCAGCACCACGAGGTACCGGCGGCCGTGCAGGCAGGAGCGATAGCGCCGGACCGCACCGTCGAGACCCTTGGGGATCGACGATTCCGGCACGCCGAGATCGCGCAAGAGCCCGCCGAGCACCTCGGCCGGGTCGGCCGGCGGCCCGGCCGGGTCGAAACCCCGGAGGTCGGTGTAGAGCACCCCGTCGGGGAACCGGTCGGCCACCAGGCGTGCGCACCGCGCGACGAGCGCGGTCTTGCCGATCCCGGCCGCGCCGGTGATAAGCGCGATCTTCGGTGTCTCGTCGTCGCCGGAGAGGATCGCGTCGAGCTCGGCCAGTTCCTTCTCACGCCCGGTGAAGCGCGCATGCGTGGGCGGGAGCTGCTGGGGAGGCGGCACCGTCGGCTGGTGGTCGTGGATGTGGAGGGTGCCGATCGAGCCGGCCTGCACCACGGTGCCAGCGGTTCCGGAAACTTCGTTCCGCACCGACGGCGCCGACGGGTCCGGCACCGGAACGAGCGCCGCCTTGGCCTCGACGACGGCGGGAAGAGTCTGGTGCGGCCGCGACCACGCGAGCCCGAGGGTCGTCGCGATGAGGGCGCATTCGATGGCCGGCCCGCGCCCCGCGGTACCCAGTTCGGCGAGATGTCCGCGCAGCTCGGAAAGGGCGTCCTTGGCCAATTCCAGCCGGGCGTGCTTCGCCGGATCGCTCGCGTCCGCTTCGGCCGTCAGTTTCCCGACCTGGCGCAGGGCAAGCATCAGGTCGTCGACCTGCTGACGCAGTTCGGTTCTCGACCGCAAGGTGTGCTCGCGCTCGCCAGCGTACAAAGTTACCGATCTTCGCTCTTCACTCACCACGATCACCGGCTTGCCGGTCTCCTTGGCGTACCGCGAAGCGAAGAGGTGTCGGGTCCCGCCTGCGGTCGCGGCGATCTGCGACCGCGGTCGCAGGACCACGCGTTCCATGAGGATCGACTTCAGATCCGCGGTGACCACCGTGGCATTGTCGTTGCGCGCGGCGCGCCCGATCTCCTCGGCGGTGAGCGGGAGGTCGACCCGAAAGCCTCCTTCCACGAAGTCGGCATCCTGTTCGTCATAACCCACCACGACGGTCGTGCCGAGGCCCTGTTCACGAACGAGCTCGACACCTTCGCGCAACACGGTCCCGAAGGCCAGCAGGGCACGCAGATCCGCAGGCGGCTCCTCGCTGCTGGTCACGTCACCTCCGAACCCAGTGCGGGGTGCCGAAATTCTATGCCACGATCAACCGGGGCATCGAGTCCCTCGTGGCTTCGGCGAACATCAGGTCCCGTTCCCGGCCGGCCGGCTCCGGTCAGCCCTTGGCCATCGACGCGATGCCCCGCACGGATCGACTGCTCGTCCGCGATCAGCTGCCGCTCATCCTGCTGTCCCGGGCACGCCAGCGCCGCCGACGCCCCTGTCGCTGCCGTTCCCAAGCTGCGCACGATGATCCGGACGCCCTGTGCGCAGAGTTCGCGGGCCAGGGCGATTACGCGCTCGCCCACGTCGCCGTCGCCGAAGACACAGAGCAAGCGGTCGCCCGGCAGGGAGCATCACGTCGCGGCGAGCCAGTTCGAGCGCCGGCACCAGGTCGGTCCCGCGTGGGCCGACGCCGCCACGAGGTGGGAGGAATTCCGCGATCCGGTCGTTCCAGCTGGCGCCGCTCAGCTGGCTGTCACCGTCGGTCACCACGACCTGGGCGCCGTCCGGCCGACGCGCAGGACCGTCGGTCGAATGTGCCGCCGCCGAGGTCGTACACGAGCACGACGCAGCCGGGCCGCGCGTGACACCGTAGTGCAGCGCCGTCGCGACCGGCTCGCTGAGCAGCTCGAGCACTTCGATCCCGGCGAGCCGGGCCGCCTGGAACGTCGCCTCACGCTCCCGTGCGCCGAAGTAGGCCGGCACCGTGATGACGGCTCGGACGGCGCCGCTGTCACTTCCGCCGAGGTGACGGCGGGCGTCCTGGACCAGACTCCGCAGGATGAGGGCCGACACCGACTCCGGCGTGTGCGCCGCGTGGCAGAAGAGCAGTTCGAACCCCTCCCCATCCTGCGTTTGACCAGAGCCACGGGGTTGCCCGGATCGACCGTTGCGGCGTCAGGGGCCGCAGCTCCGACGAGTGCCGCCGTGGCCGACTCGAAGTACACGACCGACGGCGTCGTCAGCTCGCCGAGGAGGTCAGGCACGACCGTGGGCTGCCCGTCCGGGCCTGGGACCGCGACGGCCGAGAACGTCGTGCCGAGATCGTTGCCGGCGATCACACGGCTCTCCAGTCCAGGCCAGTCCACACCTGGCGCACGTGCGCGGCCCAGGACAGCGGCTCCTGCCGTCGCCGCGAGCAGCGACAGCACCACCGCGATCAGCACCACGCGGTGGTGAGGTGCGCGGGCGGCACGTCTTTGAACACGCTCACAACGCTTCCTCCGGTTCCTTGTCCGGGTCGCCGGCTCCGCCGCCGGGCCGGTCCACAGCCGGAGCCCGGCGCCGCCGGCAAACCAGCGAACGGCGTGGCCGCGACTGTGGATCGCCGGGACATCGGTGAGGCATGCGACCACGAAGTAGCGGACTTCGCCGAAGCCGCGGTCGGTCGCAAGCACGAGGTTGTCGAGGCAGGCCCGCTCCAGCCAGGCCGTGACGTTCCCCGGCGCGAGATCCCCGCGAGCGGCTGGCCGCCAGCAGGTCCGCCTTGACCACCGTGACGGCCAGCCACCGCCGATGCGTCTTCACGTCGTAGTCCGGCAGCCGCTCCGCCGTCACGTGGTCAACGTTTCGGGCGCCTGCCGCACAGTGAACGGCACACGTCGATCGCTTTTGAACTGCGCGGATGTACTGTCGGCACGTACAACGCCGATACGAGCGCAAGGCCGCCCACTTCCTGGCTTCACCCAGCTGGCCTGCGCGGTGATCTGCTACCGCCGAGCCGTCAAACTGGACCTTCTAGCCCACAACAACCCCAAATGAGATGTGGTCTTAGTGGATCGGAGGCTCCCGGGTCAGTAGTCCGGCACACACGACTGCGGTCCGGGTCGGTCGACGTCGCGCATGTGTTGATCACGGCCAGTCGAACGAGAGAGCAGGGCGCGGGCGTCCGACGATCGCGCGCGCCGCCGGCCGGAACCACTACCCATGATCACCCTGGTCACCGCGCTGAGATACGCAGCGTTTCGCGGCGTGTCGCGCGCCGGTCCGTCGACTCGCCCCCCGACGCTCCCATTAAGATGCTAGCAACCAGGGCGCATGGAGGATCAATGCTGCAGTTTTCGGAGCTGCCTGCCGACATTCGCGCCGGCCTGGTTTTCGGCCAGCTTTTGCGTGACGACGTCGAACTCGCGCGCACCCAGGGCAAGGGCGTGATCGTGGTGCTCGGCTGCGGCGGATGCCACGCATCGCTGATGACCGGCGGCGACTGGGGATCCTGGCCGATGACCGGGCGCGCGATATTCACCAACGCCGCCATCGACGGCGCGATGATCTTGGATCCGAGTCTCGAGGTCATCGTCTGCAAACACGCGACCCTAGCACCGGAAATTGCGCGCCACGCACCCGACCCTGGTGCCCGGCACGCCATGGCCGCCGGTTTCGCGGCTCAGACGAACCACCCCGTGATCGCTGTCAGCCAGGAACGCCAACTTGTCACGCTCTTCGTGGGCAACGAGCAGCTCACCCTCCGAACAAAGGCGGAGCTGCAGGCGACGGTCGAACATCAGTTGCAGCTGCTGCGTACGACTTTGACCATACACGCGCGGCGCGGCAGTTCGAGGCGCTCGATACCGGCCAGCGTCCGCACTGAGGCGGAGTCCACCGTTCAGGCAATCCAGGTCGTTTTGGCCGAGCTGGGGCCCACCGGGGATGCACAGGCCGCAGAGTGCAGGGCGATCGCTCGCGAACTTGGTCTGACGTCGGCGATTCCGGCGCCGGCGACCGAAGGCGACGCGACGCGGGGATCCGAAGAACCCGCCGTGCGGCTGCTGGGTGACGTCTACGTCGACGACAAACCGGTCACGGGGTTCGCTGCGGACATCCTCATCATGCTCGCACTCACGGACGAACGGCGCATTCCGATCCACGTGCTGCAAAGCACATTGGGAGAAGAGGGGGAACGAGCGCTCGAGCAGGGAATCGGCACCCTCCGCGAGCTCGGGCTCGAGATACTGACGCAGCGCGGCGACTGCCTCATGGAACTCGAGCTGGCCCTGGACACCGAGGAATTCGTGGCCGGCGTCCAGGATCTCCCGGATTCACCTCGGCCCGCCCAGGTGGATCGGCTGCTTTCGTTGTGGCGTGGCGATCCGACGGCGTTGCACCCGAACACCTCGGGGTACTGGCATGAGGTCTACACAGCGCGTGCCGAGCTGCTGCGCCGTATCCGGAAGATGACCGTGCACGAGCAACGCGGACTCCCCGGCCTGAGGACATTCATCACGCATTTCGCGCCCAACAGGATACCCTCGTGGGTGTCCGGCATCGCGTCCCTCAACGGCCGCGTCGGCGACCGGAAACGGGTCCTGATCGTCGAGGACCGCATGGCCGACACCTTCGTCGACGTGCTGGGGTGGCAGTACGACTGCGTACCACTGCGGTCGCTCCAGGATTGGCGCCAGTTCTCCGCCGAAGACGACTTGGACTTCGACGCCGCGCTGGTCGACCTGCACCTGACCGCCGCGGGGAACGACGCTCAGGGAGTGGAGATACTCGAATACCTACGAGACAACGGCGGCGCCCCGGCAATGCTGATCTCGAGCGCTCCCGAAGCCGGGGATATCGACGCTCTCAAGGAGAAGTACGGCCTGAGCAGAATCTACCTCAAGGCCCCGAATGACTCGGTGCCGCACCTGATAACCTCGATGGAACTGGTGATCCGCGAAGGGCGCCCTGCACTCCGGTAGATCAACTCCGCCAAAGTCCTGCCGGGAAGCTACAGATACACCGGAACGGCGGGGCAACGACCGCAGGACGTTGCCCCGCACATTGCGGACGTCAGGTTGGCTTCAGCTCGTCGGCCTCTCCTTGGCCGGACTCTTCGATCAGCGGCAGCTGGACCTGAAAATGCGCTCCGTTCATGGCAGATGAGCGGCCCACAAGGTACAGTCGGCCGCCGAACCAGCTGACATGGGCTCTGGTGAAGCTGATCCCCCGCCCCAACCCGTTCGGCCGCTCGGGAAGCACCTCACCGGCGTAGATTTTCGCAGCGACCTGGTCAGCAACGCCGGGCCCATCGTCCTCGACGTCGATGACCGCGCAGTCGACCTGAGTGCCGGCGATGGAGACCGGCTGTTTCGTCAGCGTCAGCCCGATCGACGCCCTGACGAACTCGGGCCCTTCCTGCGCCTGCATCGCATTGGTCATCAGATTTTCGATCGCCAGGCGAACGACTTGGCGGCTGCCGAAGATCGCCAGCGGTTCCCCCGGAACCCGTACCGTCACCGTCAGGCGGGCCGGGTACCTGGATTCGTAAAATCGGCGCAGCTCTTCCAACAGCTCACCGACATCGACACGTTCGGTGGCGAGCATCTCCTCCTTGCGTGTCTTCACGAGATCGGCACACCGCTCCTCGATCTCCTTTGCGCGCTTCGCGCCGAACGCGAGGGCCGAACGCATGCTGTCGAGACTGTCCGCGTCGACAGCATGTTTCAGCGCGGTCCGCAGTTCGAACAGATCTGTCTTCATCGTGTGTAACGTGGACGACAACGCCTCGTTGCGCATCTGCAGGCCGACTTGCTCGAGAACCAGTTGATTCCGCTGGTGCAGCTCCTGCACGGTCTCTTCGACGTACCCTTCCACGTCATCGCCGAGCATGGCGGCCAGCCCAGGCCCACGGAACCCGTACTGTTCTCCGTCGTGGCGGAGGATCCCCGCCACGACGGCACGCCGCAAAGCCGGTTCGACGTCAAACAGTACCGCCGTGGCAGGCTCGGACTGGACGCCGCCGAAGATCCCCAGCCATTCCCGCACCTCGTTCTCGCCGAACCGGCGGTCCGGTTCGTTGTCCTGCAACGCTAGCGCCGCCAGGCCGACGGCGGCCACATCCGGTTCGGCCAGCAAAGCCTTGAAGACACGACTGCGAAATTCTTCGAGAGCCTTTCGGGACCTCCGCCATTCGGTGATGTCGGTCATGGTCAATTCCGTGGGGCGCTTCCCCTCGCCGGCCAATAGACTCTCGAGAGCCGCACTGACCGCCGGTCGATAACCCGCGGTGTCGTAGCACAGCGCATCCACCACAGCGCCTCGGGCCCGAACCCCCAGCAGGTCGAGCAGCCACGCCATGTCGTCGCGGAGCTCGTGGGCGGTTGCCGGCCGGCCGCCGCCCTGCGCGGGGAAGAGCCGTTGCAACGGCAGCTGCCGGCACAGTGCGCGCAGCAGGTTGATCCGGCGTTCCGACGGTGACATGGTGCCGGATCCCGGGCCTCGCGCGAGGAGGCGGAAGAGGACTTCCGGCAGCATCCTGACCACCCCGACCGGCAGTGGCGCCGCCTCCGACGAGTTCAAGTCGAGCCAGACCGTTACCTGCGAAGGATCGTCGTTCGCCGGTGGCGGGCCGCTCGATCCGACCAGAAGCGTCCACGCGGCCGGGATGGCGATGCGGGTGAAACGGGGGTCCCGCAGGCCGTTGAGCGTCGTCTGGATTTCGTGCCCGGTACTTTCGGCGGTGTGGCGGGTGCTCTCGAAGCCGAGAAGCTCGTCCAGCGCGTCGGCGAAGGTCTGGACCGTACTCGAACTGAGCTCGCGGCACATTTCGTGCAGTGCCAGTACGAGGCGAGAGCCCACTGGGTCGGTTTGGGGATCCGGCCGCCATCGGTTGACGAAGTCGAGCTGCGGATCCGCGTCCGGGTCCAGGTACCAGGCGAGGGCGCCGGCCAGTCCCAGGTCCGGCCAGGGCCAGCGTTCCTGGCCGTAGGGCACGACGACCGGACCGCCGGGGGTACCGGCGTCCGGGGGTCCGTCCAGCATCATGCCAGCGGCAGGGAACTCCCTCGCGGTGATACAGGCACGTACCGCCTCGACCCACACCGGAGAGCTGTCGCCGGCCACCGTCACCAACCGCGTCTCCAGCTGCCGGGCGTACTCTCGTTCGGTTTCCTCCGTGGTTTCCTGCCAGGCGGCGAGGACGACGTCGGATGCGGTACGGCGAGCATGGCACAGACTTGCCAGGCGGCTTCGTTCGACCACTTCGCCTTCGCAGCGTTTGCTTCGCTCGAGGAGTTCGTTGTGGCGGCGATCCACCTCCCGCAGTGCAGCCTCCCGCGCACGGCGCAGAGCCTCATCTAGCTGGTCGCCGAGTCCGCCCTCGGAAATCAGGGCATCAGCGGCCGCGAAGTCGCCGCTATCGATCAGCCGACCGGCCGCTGCTTCGGCCGTAGCCGGTGGCTTAGCGAGGTCCAGCGCCACCCCCTGCGCCAGCTGAAGGTCCGAAAACTGCTGCACGGGATCCGAGAGAAGGCCGATGGTGGCGGCGTATCGCCACCTCTGGTCCGAAGCAGCCATGATGTCACGGAGGAGGTCGGTCACTGTTGCCCCCAACGTGCCAGTGGCTTCAACGCGTCCAACGCCGCGATGATCAGCTGCCGCTCCGGTTCACCGGCTGTCGCGGCCGCCCGGTCGAGTTCCGGCTGAAGCCGGGCGAGGGTCGCGGCCAGGGGCTTGACGTCTTCGACCCATCCCGTTTCTCCGGCATGCCGGGATGATCTGCTCAGCTCGTCGACGCGGCGTGCTGCAGCGATGATGGCGTCGAGCCGCTGCTCGTAGTTCCGCCGCCGCCTGCTGTGCACCGAACCCCCGCGTGGCAACGCTTCGGCGCTGGCTTCGTCGATCAGATCGCTCGCGTCCTGTTCGGCATGCTCGTCGAGCCACGCCCGCAGCCCGCCGACGTCCCGTCGCTCGGCCAGGGCCTGGATCCGGCCGAACACGCCGTCGGCGTGGAACAATCTTCCGTGCAGGCGCTGACCGTTGGCGAAATCGAAGGAAGTCCGCGCGGCGTGGGCGTGCCGAGTCTGCAGCTGTGACCACATCTTCTGCGCTTCCTCGTCGGCACGCGCGTGGTCGGTTGCCCGGACGATGTCCGCCAGAGGGACCGGCGCGGAGAACCTTTGCCAGTACTCCGTGGACGCGCGGGCGAGCTCGTCCCAGGGCTCCCCCAGATCCGGCAGCAGTTCCAGAGCCTCCGGCAGCAGCGACGTCACTCCGTCCGCAGGTTCGCCGTCGATCGGCCCCAATACCAAGTCTGCCGCCGCGACTGAGGTAAGCGCAGCGGTCTCGCCGGGGCTGAGGCCATCGGTGACGTTGTCGTAGACCGTCTGCGGACTCCACCGTGTCCGGTGCGCCGCGGCAACAGCACACAGCCATGGCCTGGGTTGCCAACCAGGGTGGGGCACCGCCCGGCGCAGCATCGCCGCACTTGCGAACGCGCCGCAGCGCCACTGGTCCAGGGTCAAGTGCTTCAGCCACGGCACGCGTTCGTCGTCGCCTACGCCGGTATGTCGCACCACCGCCGCGGCAGCTGCCCGGAGCACCGCATCGCCGGGGTATACGGACTCCAGCTCGTCAAGTAGGTCGAGGGGACGCGACGAAGCGGTGACTACAGCGAACACCTTGTCGACACGCGCAGCCTCGTCCGTCTCCGCAGCCAGCTGGTTGAGAAGGTCCAGTCCACCTGAGGCCGGCGGCAGCTGCGGTGTCCGGCCTCCTGCCGGTTTGCGGTCCGGCGTCACGACCTCCGCCGGCCGCAGCCGGCCGCCGAACAGGTCGAGCACCTGTGCCGCCTGGCCTGCTCCGACGATGCGGACGCCGATCTCCGACCGGAACAGCTGCCGGACTCCCGGGCCCGAGCTGAGCGCCAGCAGGTCGTAACTGGTGGCGACGACTTCCTGTTCGGTAGCGAGAACGTTCGGCGCCGCGCTCATCCGCTCGACTCGCGCCCGGACACCGCGCTCGCGGCTCAGCTCGTGCAGTGGGCCGGCCTGATCGCCCTCGCCGGACCGCTGGTACCGCAGCTCCACCCGCGCGCCTTGATCGAGCTGAGACCTCAGCGCGTCCACGAACCGCGGGTTCACGACCTGCGCGGCTAGCTGGCGCGATCCGATCATGATCCGCCCCTGGGAACTCCGGAGAACCCGCCAGAGCGCAGCACTGTGCTCCCCGTCCTCGATGACCTCCGCCCACGGTGCTGATTGTTGCGTCAGCATGCCCCGCAGCGATTGGATGGTGTTCGTCCACGCGTTCGCCCACGCGAGAACCGCGCTGTCGGCGACTTCGCCACCCTCGCGATCATGTGGAGGCTGGGGCGTTGTGAGCTCTTCCGGACCGGAGCCGCTCTGATCAGGCGGCCCGAATTCGCTGCGCCGCACGAACAGCGCCTGGCTGAGGCGGTACTCCGGCATCGCGCGAGCCATCGCGCGCAGCAGTGCTTCGATGGGCTCGCATTCGGTGGTGCCGGCGACGGCGCCGAAATCGAAACCCAGTTCCTTGTCGCCGATCGATCCGTCCAGCAGTGCGGCGCCTGTCACCAGCGCACGCCGATCGTCGGCAATCACCAGCCTGGCGTTTGCCCGGCTCGGCAGCGATGACCAGACCAGCCGCGGGTGCGCATCCGTGTCATCCGGCCCGCGGCGCAGGTCGGCCAGGGCATTCCTGACCCAGTCTTCAAGCTTGCTGTCGCGCTGGGAGCCCCACAGGATCGCAACCTGAACGCCTTGATCGAGCGCCTCGCGCAGCGGCTCGATCAGCCGTTGCAGGCCGTTTCGCCGGATACCGGGGCAGGCGAGGACGATTTGCTTGCGGGCGTCCTTGATGAGTTCGAGCGTCGTTGCCAGGTGGTCGGCCTCTCCGACGACCAGCCGGGCACGCACCTCGGACCGAATCCGGTGACGTACCAGCTCGTGCACCACACGAGCCTCCGCTGCCAGTTCGCTGTGAAACGCCGTCCGCGTCCCGGCCGGCTCCGTCCGGGCTTTGGCCACACGTCGCTCGAGCCGCTCCAGGAGCTCCTCGACCGGCCGCGAATCCTCGTACTGGGTGGTGCCCTGACCTCGCAGGTGCCGGGCGAACTCCGAATCCGGGAACTCCTCGACGTACCGCTTGATCCGCCGAGCCGCCGCCTCCCTGCGGTCGGCGGGCAGCCCTGGCCCCGGCGCCACCACGATTTGCAAGTCTTCGGTGTCGGGATCGATGCTCACACGCACATCGAGTGGCAACCATCGCTGCTCCTGGCCGGCACCCAGGCGTGCCGGTACCCGATACGCGGAGACCACGCGCCGGCGTCTGGTCAGCACGCTCTCATCGTCGGCGTTCCCCCGCTTGCTCTCCTCTTCGTCCAGCGCTCTGGCGACGTCGGCACCGGACAGGTCGTCGGCCCAGCCGTCGTCGGAGCCGACCTGCACGATCAGCCGGCCGTCGCGTACCTTCTTGGTTCCTTCCTTCGCGGGCAGTACGTAGCCGGTCAGCTTTTCGACCATGACGTGCCGCACTTCGTTGCCTCGCTCCGCTCCGCGCAGGCCGGAAAGGTCGTCCTCCTGCACGGCGTTCCGCACCTCCGCGGAGGGGCACATCGTGCCTTCGGTGAAGTCCAGCGTGAGGTAGGACCTGCGCCACAGGTCCGAAACGATGTCAAGGGTCAGCCGATCGCCAAGGCCCAGCAACGCGTTCAGTTCGCCGATCGTGTCGAAGCCTTCGACGACGGCGCGCAGTACGCCTTCTTCCATCGGCGACAGCCCCTCGCCAAGGGCGTATTCGACGCGCACCGGAACGACGTCGCACGGGACGAACACGGTGACCGTGCCGGTCACCGGTCGTTCACCTTGCCGGCGGGCATCACGGTGCCGAACTCCCGCAGTGCCTGCCCCAGCCGAGCCCAGACCTCCGAGCCACTGTTCTCTAGGTGGGGCAGGTCCCCGACCACGACGAGCAGGTCACGCGCACGGGACAGCAGGACGTTCAACAGGTGCGCTTGGGTGAGGTGACCGATGTTGCCCCAGGGCTTGCTCTGGTCGGCACGCCGGGTGTCCCGCACCATGGAGGCGATCACGACGTCAGCCTGCTGTCCCTGGAAGGCGTGCAACGTCGACACGTACGGCTTGATGTCGGCATCCTCCGCCAGGAGCTTGACCTGGGCGCGATAGGGCGACAGCACGGCGACGGGTCTTTGCTCGCTGCTGCTCGGCAAGGTCGCCGGCCGGGGCCTGAGCTGTGCGAACAGATCCCTGATCAGACCGGCCTCGGCCGGGTTGCGCCAGTACGGTTCGTCGCTCCCGCCCGTTCCACTGGTGTCCAGCCAGATGAGCGGGTGTTCGCCCAGCCACTTTGGCGCGGTCGGCCAGGCCGGTGAGTCCGCGCGGCCCGTGGTCAGCAAGCCGGGAAGGAGCTCGCCCGGCGCCGTGGATTCGGTCAACGGGTAGAACACGCGGCTGACGACCTCTGAAATGGGCCTTCGCATCCGGTACTGGGTGGTGAGCTTGCGGGTTGCGGTGCTCAGCTTCGACTCGGCCGCGCTCTGACCCGATTCGAAGAGCGTGCCGAACAGGTCGAAGAACCTGCGGAAGTCTTCGACGAGTTCCTCCTCGATGGCGATATCCGGATTGTCACTTCTTGCGCACTCACGCAGAAAGTCCTCCACCTCACGCCGCCGATGGGCAGGAAGCTGCCGGTGATCACCGATCAGGGTCCACCTGAGGCCACGGACCAGGGGGATGGCGAGTTCCGTCGGCCACGCCTTCGCCGCCTCCTCGACCACTACCCAGTCGTACAACGAGGAAGCCCCCGACCGGGCGACGGCATCCGGCGTCGCGGTGGCGCAGGTGGCGAACACCAGGTTGGCGCTGCGGCGAAGCCGGTCCGCCAGTTCGGGCTCGCACCCGGTGATCAGCGATTTCCACCTGCCCAACAACCGACGAGCCGCGTCATCGCGTCGGTCGGACAACTCGACCTCGACCCGGCGCCGTAACTCACCTGCCCGACGCTGTGTCAGCTCGACGATCCGGAACGGCCGCAGCGCTTGACTCACCCTGTCGGACCCCGCAGCAGAGGAAATCCTCAGCGGTATGACGTCCGATTCGCCCTTTATGCGACCCTTCTCATCGATCGTTTTCGTCACCTCGAGCACGCGCTGCGCGAGATTGTCGAGCGCGAAGTTGGACTGCGCCGAGATGAGCACCCGTCCCGGCTCCTTGGCCAGATATGCCGCTATCGCATGGGCGGCGATGGTCGTCTTGCCGGTTCCCGGCGGCCCTTGCAGCGCGAAGAAGGGCTGGTTGACCAGCATGTCGACGACCGCCGCGCGACCCTCGTCCTTCAGCTCTTTCGCCGCCTTCGACCACGGCGCACGCCGGCCGGCGATCGTGCGAGGCTCGCGCATCTGCGTCATCAGAGCACGGTTGTCGAGCAACTCCTGCCGAGCGGCATCCTGCCTCATCAACACCCGGTGCGTACCCCGGTCGCTGCCCGGGCACAACCACCCTGTTTCCGGCAGCCGATCAGCGCCGCCTCGTACCCGGAGCCTGAAGGCGTCCTGGTTGATCCGGTCCACGAAGAACGCGCGCAGCCCCGTCGAGCGACCGGGCTCGTTGCCGTTGTCCACGTCGGCCTCGATCTCCCGGTCATCCTCGTCGCCGGCGAGCTGCTCGAAGAAGGTCACGAAGGGTGGCCGGCGAGCCTCGCTTTCCGCGTACAGCGAGGCGAGCGCCGACCGGTAGCCGCGTGCCGAGTCGCGGTCCCGGTCGAACCGGACGACAGCGACCTCACCGTTGAACGATTCCCGCACGTACGCGTACTGGCGCGCCCGGTGCTCCACCCACTGGTACTCGACGAGCCAGTCGAGCGCCTGCTGATAGGCCTCGTCCTCCGTGGCTCCGGCGCTCGCCGACCGGGTTGCCCTCATCAAGGGGCCCCACGACGGGCGGCCTTGCCGTCGGGCAGTGAATTCGGCCTTGGCCATGTCGACCGGTACGGCCTCCACGGCGGGTACGGCACGTTCGGTGGAACTCCGACGCAGGCTCTTCAAGGCCGTCCGGCCCCGTTCACTCTCGAAACCCACCACGTACTTGATCAGCAGGACCTCTTCGACACTTCCCCCTTGACCTCCATAGGCGGATTCGAGGCGGTAGGGTCGGCAGTACCAGAGCGCCCGTTCGCCGACGAGGACGTGCTGCGCATCCCGTTTGGCACCGAGATCACCGACGACGGGAACGGCGCGATCGGCTCCGTGCGGCGAATGCACCAGCTTGGCCCGCCGCAGGTCGCGCTCGATCAAGTCGGCCAGCTGGGCCCGGCCCGCGTTCGTCGCCGGATCCGCCGTGATCCATCTCCAGCGAAACACCGTGTCGCGGAACTCCGCGGGCTGGAACCCCACCAGATAAGGCTGCTGTGTGGAGGTTGCCGACCACAGTTCGGTCATCGCTTGGTAGTGCTTGTTGATCCTTGCAACTACACCGGCCGCGGACGGGCGAACATTCATCGCCGGATCGATCATGTCGTGCAGCAGGTCGGCCAGCTGTGCAGGCAGTTCAGTCCCCACCCGCAGCAACCGGCGTCGCTCTTGTTGGACTTCTTCGACCCAATCTCGCACCGCCTCGCTGTCGGACGCGCCGGGAGGTGGCTCCGGCAGAGCACCGAGGAACCACTCCGACGCCAACATTCCCAGACTGAACACATCAGACCGGGGATCTTCTCTGGGCGCGCCCACAGAGTCGGGATAGAGCAACGACAGCCTTTCCGACGAAACGTAGACGAGCGCCTTCGCGCCTTGCTTCAAGAACAACGCCCTCGCCTGAGCGCCTCGGTCCGCGTCGATCGTCTGCGAGCGCAACAGGTCGGACACGAGCCTGCTCATTTCGAACCGGGACAGCTTCAGCTTCGGCAGCTCTCCCGAAACAGAGCTGTCCAGGTCGATAGTGCCGGGCCAGATGTTGCGGTGAACCACCCCGGTGCTGTGGAGGATGCTCAACGCGTCGGCGAGCATCGACAGCTGGTTCATCGCCTCCTCAGGGTTCCCGCGCATGAACGGAATGACTTGTTCGTCGTCGGCGAGCCGGTCGTTGAAGCCCTCGGTGATCACGTACGCGAACCCGGGATGACTGCTGGACGGCTCGACGTAGCCGCCGTCCGCCACAGACGGCAGAGCTGGGTGCCGGGTGGCGGCAGCTCGCAGCAGGATGCGCATCTCCTGATCCCAGAGGAGACCACCCACTTTGGAGACGTCCCAGTACGTCTGCAAAGTGACCGACTTGCTGGCCGAGTCCATGAGATCGTACCTGAAGATCGTGTCATGGATCAGCTCTACTCCGTCGACCGTGGCCCCCGCCGCGCGGCCGGGCACGTCGAATGTGCCGTATGCCCCCCCTGGACTGCAGAAAAGCTCCTCGACCAGGCGATCCATCTCCAGCTTTGACACGGTGCGTACACTCCAGAGCTGATCCGCGGCCAAGACAACAGGTCGGGAATCCTTGCACCGCGCGCGCCGGTTGGCAATGCCCGCCCTTCATTCGGCCCAGGGACGCACAGTGACGGCGATTTCACCGGAATCACCGGCGGTCGTTGCCGGGAATTCGCCGTGCAGAAGGTCGACCATGACGCCGACGCCTACTTCGATGACCTGTAGTACCAGAGCGATTTTCAATGGTCAGCGAGCTGACAATGACTTGACAGTTCCAGGACAAACCACTGTCCGCAGCGGAGACGCATGCTCACCGCGGTAGAGTGCCGACGACGCGAGGAGCGGAATGTGGAGCGAGGGTGGACGGTCGCCTCACCGCGCGGTGCCGATCGTGGACATCATGGAGTTCGAGTGGCATTCCGACCTTAGGCCGAGGTTCCTGCGGCCGCGGTCGATTAAGGAGTGGTCACGACGCACTGGCTGCGCGACACGCCCGTTGGTTGCGCGCCGCGCGCATGATCGCCGCCGTCCCCGGCAAGGGCTCCGGTTTCGCCATCGCGGCGTGCAACCGGCTCACATTCACGGCGCAACGTTTCGTTTCCGATCGGGGTCGATATCGTGACACCGTGGGCGGGCTGCTCGACCGGCTCCGAATCCTCCTGCGCGGGCTCAGGGCGAATATCGGGACGCGGTGGTTCTCGCACGAAATCGGGCTGAGGCCCCCGCCCCTTGCGTTCCCTCGGCCGGCAGTTCATGCGGCTGCAGAGTGACAGCCGGCGTGCAGGGCAAGCCGATCCTTCGGTTCGCCGTGCGATAGATAGCTTTCACCATTGAATCCCAGGGAACACTCGATCGGACAACTCTGCAACCGCTACAGAGGTTGAATCGTCGTGATTGATCATGGTCTGTCCGGCGTCGGAGCTCGGCGAGCCCGCCGGAGACGGCCGTCATAGCTCTCCTTTTGTCCGTCATCTTTTGATCTACCGGATCGTTTCTGCAGCGGCAAGCGCGACGAAGGTTCCTCATTCCGGTCCGACGGACATGCCCGTGGAGTCGCCTCGCGTGGCAGGATGCCGGGGAGAAGAGGAGGGCCAGTGGCGGATCCAGCGCGGCCGGCGACTAACCTGATCTCCGGGAACGTGGCCGGAGCCTCGGTGCAGGCCGAGACCATCCACGGTGGCGTGCACTTCCATGCGGCCGCGGCGCTGTCGGCCGAGCCTCCCGCCGTCGCGCCGCCCGAGGACTGGTCAGTGCTCCCGGAACTACCCGCGCAGATCGTTTCCCTCTTGCACGCCCAGATCCGGATAGCCGAGGAACTCCCGTATCGGCTGCCGGGCGCACGTCGACCCTCGCTCGCAACAGTCTACGTCCGCCAGGACGTCACGAGCGGGAGCGAAGCCCAGCCGGCCGAGCAGACTCGCCCGCTCCCAGTCCTCGACAGCAAGGGACAGCTGATTAACGTCCCGTACCCGCCGATCGCCCGGCTCTCGGTTCGCCCACCGGCGAGGAGCATGCGGGACGCACTCGACAGCGAGGACCACATGCTCGTCACCGGCGGCCCCGGCCAGGGCAAGTCCACCCTCTCGCTGCGGCTGGCGGCCGAGACCGCCTTACGCTGGCAGCACGCGAGCCACACCGCGCCGTTGCGCGAGCCTGTCGTCCCGCTCCGGCTGACGGCACGGGAGCTGGCCGCGCGCCTCGAACTGCCGTTCTCCGAGGCGCTGGCCGAGACCGTCCGCGGCGAGTACGGCGCGCTCCTCGCCCAGCCGCTGCGCCCGGACGACTTGGCCGGCCGGGTCGCCGGGTGCCGTTGGCTGCTGCTCGTCGACGGGCTCGACGAGGTCGCCGACGCGGCGCGGCGGGATAAGCTGGTCGCGGTCCTCGGCACCTGGGCCTCGGATGCCTACCGCGTGGTCCTCACCACTCGCCCGATTGAGGGTGCCACGCTGGCCCCGTTCCAGCGGATCGGCGCGGCGCGGTACGAGCTGCTGCCTTTCGACGAAGAGGCATTTCGCCTGTTCGCCGAGAACTGGTTCGCCAGCGACTGCGGTGACGCGAAGCGGTTCATCCGTCAGATCCGCGACGCCCATCTCGACGAGCTGGTCAGGGTGCCGCTGCTGGCCACGATCGCGGCGATCATCTTTGAGAAGCACGCCGATCGACCGCTGCCTGACAACCAGTACGAGCTCTACGAGACCTACCTCGGCCACATGAGGTCCGCGCACGCGCTGCCCCCGAGCCCGTTCGACGATCAGTGCGACCAGCTGCTGGAACACCTGGGCCGCGTCCGGCTCGAAGCCGACACCTCCCTGATCGAGGCGGCTTACAGCTGGCTGGCCGGCCATCACCCCGAGCTGGCCCGCGTGAGCGACTGGCGAGCGCGACTCGTTGGCCATCTGGGTGAAATCGGCCCGTTCCAGGTCCGCAACGGCGACCTGAAATTCCTGCACCACAGTTTCGCGGAGCACTTGGCGGCAACGGCGAAAGCCAGAGAGCTTCCGGCGGAATTCGACGCGACGCACCAGCAATTCGTGACCCTGCTCCACTCTGCGGAGCCCGAAGAACGTGGCCGTTACGCCCGTCGTGTGCTGTTGCACCACGCGCGGCTGTACCCGGCTCAGGCGGACCAGCTGATCCGCTACCTCCAAGGCGGACGCCCTCAGCAGCACCTGCTGGCGGCCCGCCTTCTGGCGTGGCACATTCCGGCCGGATCCGGCGTGGTGGACGTGCTATTAGCGACGGCCTGGGCATGGGCGGCGACGACTCAGCACCCGAGCGGGGAGATTCTGCGTCAGATCAGCCGCGCGGCCCACCATCCGGGCCTGGTGGAGTGGCTTCGCGGCATGATGCGCGACACGGCGATGCCCTGGCCGTCGCGCGTGGACGCGGCGGTGGCCCTCGCGACCCGCCTCGACACCGGCGACCGGGTGGAAGCGGTCGCGGCTCTCCGCACGGTGGTGAGCGACACGACGATCAAGGCACAAACCCGTCTGAACGCGGCCGAAGGCCTGTCGGAATGCGGCGCTGACGAGCGCGGCGCTGCGGTGAGCGGGCTGCGATCGATTCTCGCTTCCCCGACCGCCACAGCTGCGCAGTACAGCGACGCGGCGGTCGTGCTTGCCGGGCTGGGCGACGAGGCGAAGGCAGGAGCTGTCGAGGCGTTGACCGAGTTGCTTGACGACCCGGCGGCACCCGACATCGATTTGGTGATGGCGGCGGCCGGCCTCGTGGAGATCGGTGTGGAGTTCCACGAGCGCTGCGCGGCGGAGTTTCGGAAAGTGCTCGAACGGCGCTCGTGGTCCTCGATAGGGGTCGAGAAGGCCGCACTCGGCTTGGCGTCCCTGGGGCCCGATCTGATCGCGGAAGCCGCCGCCGCTCTCGAACGCCGGGTCGCCGATCGAAGCCTGCATCACTTCGTCCGGTTTCGAGCGGCCAGTGTCCTCTCGCAGCTGGGCTCTCAGCACCGGGTCCGGGCGGGTGAGCTGGTACCGAACCTCGCCGCTGAAGCCATCGGCAGTGCCTTCGGATCGGCAGATATCGCCTCCGCGCTCGCTGGCTGCGGCCCCGATTTCCACGAGCCGGCCGCGGCCCTCGCCCGGACGGTGCTCGAGAGCCCCGTGGCCGATGCGGCCGACCTCCTCTCGGTCGGCCGGACGCTGGTTAACCTCGGGCCGACCCGCCGCATCGACGCGGTGCACGTGCTTGACCTTGCTTGCAGCCACCCCCAGGCGTCGAGCATGACACGCATGAGCGCGCTCGGCTTGTTATTCGCCCTCGGCGACCCGCACCGGAAAGCCGCCGTGGAGCAGCTCCGGCTGGCGATGTCCGACCCGGAGCTGCCAGCCTCAGCCCAGTACGAGGCCGCTTTCGAGCTGTCGCAGGTGGGGCCCGAGTTCCACACCGTGACCATCACGGAGCTGAGACGCCTGGTAGCCCCACCCTCCCCAGTGAGGGTCCGGGTGAGGGCTTGGCGCCAACTCACGAGACTCTGTCCCGATCTGGAGAGCGAGGCCTCCACCACAGCACTCGTCTTACTCGGCGAAGCAGGCTGGGAAGCCCCGTACAACCAGGCTTCCTTCAGCACCGCCAATACCACGAATCCGGACGAGCTGGCGAACAGCGTCACGGCAGCGCTTCATGATCAAAACCGGAGCAGCAGCCGCCGCGCGGAGTTTGGCACCGACCTTTTACTTATGGGACGGCAATACCACGAGGCGGCCATCCGAGGTCTGGCCGAGTTACTCCAGGACGGCGAGGTTCCCGACGGCGAAATGGTTGTCATCGGACGTTACGCCTGCGATGCTGGCAGGGAACCGCGCAAGAGGATGGCTGACGCGTTCCGGGAAGTCGTTTTTTCCCCGCAGAGCAGCCCTAGGCGTGTGTGCGCAGCGGCCGAGGCGATGAATGCGATCGATGCTTTGGCCGATCCTGCCGTGCTCGCCAAGCTGAACTTGATCGCAGCCGATGCCTCAGCCGATGCGGCAACACGGTGTGATGCGATGCTTCTCCTGGTGAGGAACAAGATCGCCGAGCCGGCCGAAGCCACCGCACTGATCTGCCGGCTGCACGCCGAACTGCAGCCGTACATCTGGGAGAAAAGTTTCCGCGAGTGTGTCGTCGCCAGTGGCGGCTTCGAACCTGTGATAAAGGCATTACCGGCTGCCGGTCAGGTTCTGAACGCGTTGCGCCAACGGCTGGCGGCCAATACGGCGGAAGCGCACCCAGCCGCGGCCGCCGAGTTGGTCGCCGAGCTGCGCTCGCAGGCTACGGACCCGTTCCTGCGCGCCGATCTCCGGAGCAGTGCAATGACCCTGCTGGCGAGAATCGATCCGCGTACTTCAGGGGAGGCAACGGACTTCCTCCGGACGACCATGACTGACGAGAGACGGCCGATCGCTGATCGGTGCGACGCTGCTTACGAACTCGGGACGTTCGGTCAATCGGCCGGCGACGAGGCACGCCCGACACTCCTCCGGCTGGCCGGAATGTCCAGCCTGACTCCGCGAGAGCGTGGTGAGGCCCTGGGACTGCTGCGCAATTTCGGGCCTGAGGATCCGGTGACGCGCAGGGTGCGGCTCGCACTGGCCCGCGAACCGGCAGCCTCGGGCGAGGTCCGGGCCACTGCAGCCCGCGACCTGCCGGACTCAGGTGGGCGAGAAATTGCCCGGATGCTGGTGTTCGACTACCTCATCTCCCCCCGGGACTGGTCGGAGAACGTGAATCGTTGGCGGGACCGCCCACTGACCACCGAAGCGGAGCAAGTGGTATTGGACCGGCTTTCCGCGCCAGAGACGACCCCCGCAGAGCGCGTAACCGCGGCGAAGGCGTTGAGCGGATTTTCGCCAGGGCACGAACGGGAGGCGATCCGTCGGCTGGAGACGCTGACCGGTGGGCACTCGGTCGGTCGCCGGGCACGGATCGAGCTGACCGCGCTTTCCCCGGAGTGGCATCATCGATGCCTCGCGGACGCTTGCGCCGTGCTCGCCGACAGTGCGCGGGACGGACGCGACCGGGCCCACGCCGGTCTCACTGTCGCGGAGCTGACCTCCGAATTGCCGGCGCAGGTCCGGATACATCTGGAAGAGCTCCTTGCCGACCGGCGAATCGCGGGTGGTATCCGACTCCGCATGCTTTACGCGCTGAGGTGGCTGGACGAAGTCCGGGCGGTCCGGGATAACCCCGGCGAATTGCCGATCATTCGGAGGTCCGCAGCCAACTGGCTGTGTAGCTACGAACGACAGGATCGAGCCGCCGCCGCCGGTTTCCTGCATGAAGTTGCGACCGATCCACGATGTCATCCTCGACTGCGCTGGTGGGCCGCCGACGATCTCGCCGAACTGGGGGCCCGCGGACACGAACTCGGGTCCGCTGCACTGGATGCGATCACCGCGGACAGAGGGCTCCCGACCACCGTGCAACGAGACGCCGCGCGGGCGTTGGGACTGCAGCGTCCGGACCTTCGCGGCAGCCTCCTCGATCTGCTACGTGGGTTCGGCCGCACACGTGACCCGCTCTTGCGCTTGCAGGCTCTGGAAGCAATTCAGGTTTTCGAAGCTGACGAAAGCGCGCTGGGCTTTCTCGCGATGGCGCACGATCACGACCTGGCCCCGTCGGTCCGGTGCCGCGGCGCGTGGGGTGCCACCGAGCATCGCGAGCACCGGGAAGCAGCGGCGATCGTGGCCAGGGAAATCGCGCACGACGACCGTGTCGCCCCCCGTATTCGGTTATCCGCAGCACGGCTACTCGCCCTAGCGAGCGAACTCTGTCGCGGGGAAGCCCGAGAGATCATTAGAAACCTGCGCTGAACTGCACCCAGCACCTGGATCGCAGCCCGAGGTGCCATTAGATTGGACCCATTCCCGAACCCATTCTGGTCGCCATCGCCGCAGCACTGGCAGCAAAAACGCGACCGGCATATACGACTTAGAGCTTGTCTCATGTGGTGGGTTTGCGGAGTTTTTTGTGGCAGGTGAGGGCGGCGCCGAGGAGGAGGAAGGCGAGGAAGTGCTGGGCTTTGCGTTCGTAGCGCAGGGTGAGGCGGCGGTAGCCGGTGAACCAGGCCATGGTGCGTTCGATGACCCAGCGGTGCCTGCCGAGTTTCTTGCTGGTCTCGATGCCTTTGCGGGCGATGCGGACCTTGATGCCGCGGTCGCGGACCCAGCGCCGCAGGTCGGGTTGGTCGTAGGCCTTGTCGGCGTGCAGCTTGGCGGGCTTGCGCCGGCGTGGGCCGCGCCGGGACTTGATCGCCGGGATTGCCATGACCAGAGGTTTGAGGGCATGAATGTCATGGGTGTTGGCCGCGGAGACGGCCACGACCAGCGGCAGCCCCGCACGGTCGGACAAGGCATGGATCTTCGAACCGGGCTTGCCTCGATCGACCGGGCTCCGACCGGTCAGGGATCCCCTTTTTTGGCCCGTACGCAGGCACCGTCCACGATCGCGCGGCTCCAGTCGATGAGGCCCTGGCTGCCGAGTTCGTCGAGCACCGCATGGTGCAGCCGGCGCCAGAGCCCATCTTGGGTCCACCGGCTGAAGCGGCGGTGCGCGGTCTGGAACGGCACCCCGAACGACGGCGGCAAATCCCGCCACGCGCAGCCGCTGGTCAGCACGTACACGATCGCCGTGAACACCGCACGAGCCTACACCGGAGCCGTGCCGCCTCCTTGCGGACGCGGCCGGAACTCCGGGATCAACAATTCCACCAGTGCCCACAACTCGTCCGGCACCAACCGCAGCGACAACCGATCAACCACGAGCAAGATCATGGCTCACGAAGCATCGATCACCACGTAAGACACGCTCTTAAGCTGATCAAGACCTACACCGCGGAGGACGACCCAAACCATCTTCTCAGCCGCCCGAACGGCTACAGCTCGAAGACTGCATTCGGGGACTCACGCGTCAAGGCCGACGACGTCGAGTACCTGAAGGAGGACGCAGCAGAGCGCGGCGGATCGGTGGAGGTGTTCACCACTGAAGAAGCCGCCAAGGCACGGATGGACTTCATCCAGGCAGTGGCGAAAGGACTGCCCGCAGTCGGCGAATACGACTACGTCAAGGGCGGCGCCCTGGTACGGGAGTCGCGATTCCTGACGCCGGACCAGGCGTAGGATTACCAGGCGGCGCTGGGCGCCTGACCACACGCAAAACACATCCTGGACAATGGCGTCCGGTCCGCTTTCTGCCAGCGACATTCGATCTGCTGGCCGGCTGCTCCACGAAGCAGTGCAGGCCGCCGGAGGTAGCCCACCAATCCCCGGCGACCGCCTCGCAGCCCCGTGCGGTACAGGCGTCGGACGTGTCCGAACACGACCAGGCGCCCGTTCGACATCAGAACCATCTGGCGATTTTCTGGCGATGGGAACCCGAAGCAACATTGCCGTAGCTGCCCCTCCAGGAAGCAACCCGGGCAGACGACCTGCAGTAGTACCCGTTGGGCCTGGTCAAACCACGTGCCACACTTCCCTGACACGGAAGAGGTCACTGGTTCAATCCCAGTATCGCGCACCACCTGAAACTGCAGGTCGGCGACAATCCGGCGACGGCACCCAGCGCCGGGATGGCCGCCCCGACCGTAGGTGCGGGAACCAGGACACCAGCTTCGCCCGCTCTCCCGGGTACAGCGACACCAGCGTTCCGCCAGGACGTCCAGGACCTGATTCACCATCGCGGGCGTCACGTGGTCGTAGACCCGGGCGGCGCCCTCCATCTTCTGGCTCAGCCGCGCCCGTCGCGCGACCTCCGGGATCCGCTCGTGGAACGTGAACGTCGGCAGGATCGGCGGACGCCGCTGCGGGTTTCGTCCAGCTCGACACCGTCCCAGGCCGGCCGCCGGAACCTGGGTCCGGATGTTTGACCGCCGCCACGGATGACCCTCCGGTGTGGACAGCACGAACGGATCGCGGTGGCTGTCCATCAGCTCCTTGCAGAGCACCGCGATCCCTGGCGGCAACGCCACGAACCGAGTCCCCGCAGGGGTTTTCGTCCGGCCCCTCTCCGGCCGGGAGCCGCATCGCGGCGCGCAACGACTGAGCCGGCGGCGTGACGGTGCGTTGTGTGTCAGGTTGCGGATGCCATGTCCGCCACCAGGATGTAGTTCGGATGCCGGTCGAGGTTCTTGCGAGCGCGGTCGTAGCGCATGGCTTGCGGGTCGGCGTGGCGTTCTGCGATCTGGACGCGCAGCCTTGGCCGACAGGGCCGGCATTGACGCTTCGACCTGTACGGGCTTCCCGAAGAGGGTTATGCGGGAATTGGGAGGAGTGCCAGGCCGCCGAGTTCCCCGGAGGGCAGGATGACCAGCCGCATGCGTTGCGGCTTGGTGGCGAACTGGATCGTGAGGTCCGCGACGACGGCTCCGGATGCGGCTGTCTCGTGGTGGACGATCGTGACGTCCCCTGCGGGGCCGGCGGGCTGGATCTTGTTCGTCCAGGCACGTTCGAGTTGTTCCGGGGTGATCTTGGCGCGGGCCTGCGCGGCCAGCCGTGCGTGCACCTGTGAAATGTGTCCGTCCAGGAAAGCGCGGGCGACCGCGTGGGCGTCGTCCCGCCAGGAGGGCCGTGGTCGCGGCGTGTCGGCTTGTCGAGGGTCTTCACCGGCCAGCGCCAGGTGCGCGGCCTGCTTGAGGTGCGCTGAGTAGGCCGGGCTGCCCTGGTTGCTGACGAGGATCGCGACGGCGCGTTCGCGCGTGTGGTCGATGCTGACGCAGGCGCTGAACCCGCCGGTGCCGCCGCTGTGCTCGCGCACGCCGTCCGGTCGCACGATCCAGGCGAGGGCTTGTCCGGCGCCACCGTCGACGGGCAGTACGGGTGTCTGGGCGAGCGTGATCGAGGCGCCCAGCGCCGTGGGCGGCGGGAACAGGCAGGCGTGGGCGTAGCGGGCCAGGTCCTCGATCGTCGCCTCGACACCGCCGGCGCCGAGCGGCTGCTCCCAGGGAGGCACCTCGTGGCCGTCGGCGTGGCCGGACAGCAGCGTGCCCGCACCGCGTTGCCCGACCCCGGAGCGGGTCATGGCCAGTGGGGTGAGCAGGCGCTCGGTGATCAGTGCCGGGTAGTCGTGCCCGCTGGCTCGTTGAAGGATCAGACCGAGTAGCTGATAGCCGAGGTTGGAGTAGCGCCACGGGTTTCCGGGAGTCACGGTCGCTTGGCGCAAGCCCTCCTCGGCGCGCTCGAAGCTGTAGCCGGCCCAGGGATCGCGCGGATCGCCTTGGCCGATCCGAAGATTCGGAGCTGTCGCAGGCAGGCCGGAGGTGTGCGTGGCCAGCCGGCGAAGCGTGATCGCGCCGTTCGGGCCGGCCGACAGCCACCGCCCGATCTCGTCGTCCAGGTGGAGGAGGCCGTCCCCGGCCAGCAAGGCCAGCAGGGTCGCCGTCATGGTCTTGGTGACCGAACCGATCTCGAATCGCCGATCCGCGGCAATCGCCGTAGGAGCGACGGCGGTGACCGTCTCGGTGCGGTCGAGGGCGGCAGCTGCGAACACCACCCCTTCCGTGTCGGACGAACGGCTCAGTGTCTCGGTGAGCGAGTGGGCCGCCTGGTGTGTCCAGGTCATGGTCGTACCCCTTCGGGACGAAGCTGGTGAGATGCCGCGGGCTCGGCGAGTGCCCGGTACACGGAGGCGACCGAGGGGTGTCCGCCGGCGTTCCTGCCGGTTTTGATCGTCAGCTGCCGGGCGATGTCGGGAACGGACACGCCCTGGTCGTGCAGGCTGCGGGCGAGGGCGAGCATGTCCTCGTCGAAGACCTTCGGCCGGCCGCTGCGATGCCCCTTGGCCGTGGCGGCCTGCTGGCCTTCCCGGGTTTTCTCCCGGACGTAGTCACGGTCCAGGCCGGCCGCCGCCGCGAGGACGGCGAAGAGCGTCGAGCCCGGCCCGTCCGGGTCATGGATCCCGGCGAGCGGGCCGGTCAGCACTTCGAGCCGGATCTCGGCGGCCTGGACGGCGGCGGACAGGGCGATCAGTTCAGCGGTGTTGCGTGCCAACCGCTTCAGCTCGTGCACGGTCAGGATCACGGCCTGGCCGGGGGCGGTTCGGGTGAGCTCGATAGCCAGTGCCAGGGCTTTGTCCAGCTCGGGGCGCGTCTTGATTCCGGTGTGGACCTGTTCGGCGAGGACGTGCCGGCACCGCGCGCTCGTGAGAGCGCCGAGCTGGCGGTCCAGGTCCGCCGACGCGGGCGAACAGCAGGCATAGCCGACGCGGATCGGCGTGCGGGGATCGTGGGTTGCCCGGGCGGGGACGGCGTGCCAGGGACGCCCCGGCCCGCGGTCGTCGGGAACGTCGACCTCGTGCGCGTCGCGCAGGGCGGGGATGAGGAGAAAGCGGGGTGTGTGGTACTTGAGCGCGGTGGTGCCGCCGCGGGTGCGGCAGGGGCTGCCGGCGGGAACGCCGCAGGTCGGGCAGTCGAGCTGCTCTGCGGCAGCGGCGGCTTCGCGCGGGGTCGGTTCCACACCGCACACTTTCGCAAAACTATCTATCAAAAGTCAAGTGAGATGCGCTCGTCTCCCCCCGGCGGTCAACGTGTGAGTACTTCCTGCATCTCGACAGAGGCCCGATGTTCCTGCCAGGTGTGAGGTTGTGGCGAGTGGTCGAGCCCCGACCCGGGCGTCGGCCGCCGCCGGCCAAGGCAGCTTGTTCTGCCTGTGCTGACCGCAATCAGGCAATCGACACATGCGGAACGCGTTACTTGGGCGGCGGCGGCGTACGGCCCTCAGAGTTGTGACCAGCCCCCGTCGACCGGGAGTTCGAGGCCGGTGATGAAGGTCGCGTCGAAAGCGAGGAAGAGGACAGCCGTGGCGAGTTCCTCCGCCGTTCCGAAGCGCTTCATCGGATTGGCCTCACGCAGCTGCGCGGTGATCTGGGCTTCCAGATCTTTGTCGGGCATCGACTTGCCGGCGATCGGCGTGTCGGTGGGGCCGGGCGATACCGCGTTGACGCGAATCCCCCGGGGAAGAAGCTCGGCAGCGAACATCCGGGCGAAGTTCCGCAGCGCGGCCTTGGCCCCGCCATATGCGGCGAGCAGGGGCATTCCTTTGACGTTTGCGGTCGAGGTCGTGAGGACAACGGAACCGCCACTGGTGATCAGCGGCGAAAGTTTCTGCACCGCAAAAAACGGACCCTTGGCGTTCAGGTTGAACATCTCGTCGAAGGTCGCCTCCGTCGTTTGCTCGAGGGGGGCGAAGAGGCTGAACCCGGCGTTGACGAAGAGCAGGTCCAAGGTGCCGAACTCCGCCTTCGCGCGACCGGCGAGAGCGTCGAGGTCCGTCAACGAACGCGCGTCGCTCGAAACCACGATGGCGTCCTTCCCGATCTCCTCCCGGGCCGAATCCAGGCCTGCCTGCGAGCGCCCGGTCACCAGAACGCGCGCACCTCCATCGAGGAGCATCTTCGCCGTTGCCAGCCCGATGCCGCTTGTGCCGCCGATGATGACAACCTTTTTACCTTTGTACCGGTCCATGAGTGTTCTCCTTTGCGACGCCGGAGCGTCTGGTTCGGCGGAAGCCAGTCGGCGCGGTATTGCGCGAATGCCTTCAGGCGATAAAGCGGTGGATGGCCTCGTTGGCGTGGTCCTGAAAGGACGGGTTGGCCAGGTCAGGGAAGATTTCCGCCTGGTCGACCAGCGGACCGGTGGTCGTGTTGGCGGCGCTGGCGTAGAAAACACCACTCGACAGGGTGGGATCGATGACACCGTCGACCAGCCGCTTTGCGCCCACCTCGAGTTTGTGGGAGATCTTCAGAACCGGCATGACGTATCTGGCCGCCAGGCGCAGTGGGAGGCTCATATCGTTGGGCCCATCAGTGCCGGACGTATTACCAGGGCTCACGGTGACGAATCGCCGGTCCGGGTATCGGCGGCCCAGGGAGGCCATCCACAGGGCCGCGATGTACTTGACCTGCCCGTGGGCCAGGTTGCGGTCGAGCCTTCTGCCGGTGAAGTAGCTGCCGTCGATCACGGTCGCGAGTTCATCGGCGGAGGTCGAGGCGAACGATGGCCGTTTCATCCCGAACTTCGGCACTCCCCTGGCTGCTTCGCTTCCGGCGTAGACCGCCACCTCGCCAAGCCGGCCCTCGGTCAGGAGTGTGTCGAGCAGGACGGCGTGACCCAGAACGTTCACCGCGAAGACAGTGGTGACCCCGTCGGCGGTCAACGCCGTCGGTGTCCGGCCGCCGACTCCACCGGCGTTCATGACCAGCGCGTCGAGGGATCCGTCGATGCCGGCCAAGGCGGCGCGGACCGAACCCGGGTCGGCGACGTCCATGAGGACGATCTCGAAGATGGCCCGGCCGGTCTTCGCTTCGAGTTCGGCCCTGGCCTCGCTCGCCCGATCCCGGTTCCGGCACGCCAGGTAGATCCGCGCCACCTCAGGGCGCAATGCCAGTTGCCGGGCCACATCCTTGCCGATCCCGGCGTTGGCGCCCGTGATCAGCACGGTCTTCACCGGGACTGCGCTCATCGTGACGCCCTCACACCTTCTGCCGGCCCGGCCAGGCCGATCACGACCTTCTTGCGTACGTACCAACTCATGGACACCCTCTGTTGTTAGTCAGTCAACTAACACAGTAGCCGCGGAGGCCGGGCGTCGTCTATAGTTAGTTAGATGACTGACACACGGTCTGGTGGTGAGCGAGGTGACTGACGCGATGGCCGAGGGCGGATCACGAGCTCGGGAGCGCCGGGGGAAGCGAGACCGACTGATCGCCGGCGCTTCTCAGGTGTTCTACGAACAGGGAGTGGAGCGCACGACGATCGCCGACATCTCTGCCGCTTCCGGCGTTCCCCTGGGCAACGTGTACTACTACTTCAAGACGAAGGACGCCATCGTCGATGCTGTCGTCTCCGCGCGGACAGCAGAGATCGAGTCGACCTATGCGGCTCTGGCCGAGCGGCACGACGCCCCAGCCGACCGACTCAAGGCACTGTTCAGATCACTGTCGGAGGAAGCCGACATGATCGCGCAGCGCGGCTGCCCCATCGGTTCTCTCTGCACAGAGCTCTCCAAGCGCGTGACGGGCCCGGAGCCGCACTCAGCCAAGCTGATGCACGCCCTCGTCGACGGGGCCGAGCAGCAGTTCCGGGAAATGGGACGCAGCGACGCTCACGAGCTCGCCGTCGAGATGATCACCGCCTACCAGGGAACCGCGGTCCTCTCCCACGCCACGGCCTCACCGGAGCTTTTGAGACGCGAAGCTGACCGCGTCGACCGCTGGATCGATGACGTTCAGCCACGCCCCTGACGACGGCGCGCGACTTCGCACCAAGTCACGCGTTGGCAGGCTCGTTGCTCCCGTGGCAATGCCGTCACCGCAGCCCGCAGCTCATGCGCCGCACTACAGATTGGCGAAAAACATGACCATCAGTTTGATCGACCCCCAGGAACTGCCGAAGGTGGGCTTTTTCCGGCAGGTCTCGATAGCCACCGGATCGAAGCTGGTGTTCATGGCCGGCCAGGTCGCCTGGAACGCGGACGGAACCTTGGTGGGCGAAGGTGACCTCGCCGCGCAGGTTGAGCAATGCTTTCTCAACGTCGGCGCGGCGCTCGCCGAAGCGGGTGGCTCGTTCGACAACGTCGCGAAGCTGACCACCTATGTCACTGATTGGAACATGGACAAAATGAAACTGGTCACCGAGGGCCGTGATCGGGCCCTCGCGAAACTCGGCGTCACGCTAAGCGCGCCCGGAACGCTGATAGGTGTCGCCGCCTTGTACTCCCCTGATCTCTTGGTGGAAGTCGAAGCCATCGCCGTGATCGACTAGTGCCGCGTCAAACGACGTCGGGTGGGTGATCCGGGCGGCGTGGCTGGGATCGTCGCTGCCGTCTCGGGTCGGCCGGGCCCTCGTGGCTCCGTTGAGGACAGTGGAGAGCAGCTGGTTGTCGAGGGACGACCGGTACTTCGCGACCGTGTTCAGCTCCGGGTTCTTCAAGCCGTACCACTGTGAAGAATTTCTAAAGGGCACAAGAGGTTGCCCGATCCGGGGAGCGGCCTCATGTTTCGAGCCAGCGCGAAACGTTTTCGGGCCGGTTGACGGTGCTCGCGCGCCGCTGGCAGCGTCGGCACGGCTGCTTTCGTCACTGGGGCTGACCCTTACCGGCGAAAACAGACGCCCGCAGGAGGACGGGACCAGCTGCGGGCCCGCGTCCTGGGGCTGTCGCGAACCCGATTTCCGGCGGACGGCCGGGTGCCGCGCCGCGGCGTCGAGCGCCTGCGCGCGGTCCCGGCGACGGCCGCCACACGATCTTGAAGGGTGCGGGCACGGGATTGCTGGAAGCCACGGTCCTCGGCCCGGTCGGCGCGCGGGTCCACGGGACACCGGTGCCGGTCAAGGGGCGGCTGGGGCGCACGGTGCTCGCCGCGCTGGCGCTCGCCTGCCGGCAGCCGGTGTCGGTGGAACGGCTGGTCGACGCCCTGTGGGGCGAGCGGCCGCCGGCCACCGCGCGGACCCAGGTGCACATCCAGGTGTCCAAGCTCCGCGCGTCGCTCGACCGGGCCGGCGCGGCCGGGGCCGTGGTCACCGTGCCGAGCGGGTACCTGCTGGACTGCCTCGTCGACGTCGACGAGGTACGGCAGCTGCTGTGCACGGCGCGGGCGGCCGGGGACCCGGCGGACACGGCCGGTCTGCTGCGGTCCGCGCTCGACCGCTGGACCGGGACGCCGCTGGGCGGGGTGACCGCGCACCTGGCCGGCGCGGAGCTGCCCCGGCTGGACGAACTGCGGATCGGCCTGGCCGAGGAGTGGATCGACGCGGAGATCGCGTGCGGGCGGGCCGCGCGGCTGTTGCCCGAGCTGACCGCGCTGGTGCAGTCCCACCCCCTGCGCGAGGGCCTGCACCACCGGCGGATGCTGGCGCTGCACCGCGCCGGGCGGCGGGCCGACGCCCTGGCGGCGTTCCAGGAGGCCCGGCGCGTGCTGCGCGAGGAGCTGGGCATGGATCCGTCGCGGGAGCTGCTCGCGCTGGAGGCGGAGGTCCTCTCGGTCGAGACGCCTCCGGCGGTGACCGTGGTGCCCGCCCAGCTGCCGCCGCGGGCCTCCGGGTTCGCCGGGCGCGACGCGGAATCGTCCGCGATCAGGGCCGCGGTGGCACGCCGGGCCGACGCGCCGCCGCTGGTCCTGATCACCGGGATGCCCGGGATCGGCAAGACGGCACTGGCCCTGCACGCGGGCGCGGCGTCGGCGCACGCCTACCCCGACGGCCAGCTCTACGCCGACCTGCGGGGCGCCGACACGCGACCGGCCGCACCGCACGAGATCCTCGCCGGTTTTCTCCGTGCACTCGGGGTGCCGGCGCGGTCGATGCCGGCCACCGTCGAGGAGCGCACGGCCGAGTTCCGCAGCCGCACGGCGGGCAAGCGGGTGCTCGTGGTGCTGGACACCGCCGCCACCGCCGCGCAGATCGAGCCGCTCCTGGCCGCCGATCCGGGCTGCGCCACGATCGTGACCAGCAGGTCCGTTCTTCCCGAGGTCGGGCCGGCGGTCCGGGTGCCGCTCGCGCCGCTGTCCGACCAGGTGGCCGGGACGGTGCTGGCGAACGCGGCGGGCGCGGCGCGGCTGGGCGAGGACGACGGCACGGTCGCCACGGTGCTCGAGGCCTGCGGGGGTGTGCCGCTCGCGTTGCGGATCGCCGGGGCGCAGCTCGCCGCGTACCCGACGCTCAGCGTGGCGGAGCTGGCCGCGCGGCTGTCCGACGAGTCGAGGCGGATGCGGGAGCTGACGGTCGGGCAGCGCAGCGTCCGGGACAGCCTCGACGCCAGCTTCCGGTTGCTGGACCGGGACGCGCGGGCCGCGATGCTGGCGCTGGCGGCGATCGGGTCGCCGACGTTCACCGGCTGGCCGCTCGCCCCCGTGCTCGACGTGCCACTCCCCCGCACCGGCGAAGTGCTGGCCCACCTGTGCGCGATGAACCTGCTCGACCAGGCCGGCCCGGGACGCGACGGGGTGCCCCGCTACCGGATGCACGACCTCGTCCGGGCCTACTGCCGCACGGTCGGCCCGTCGCTCGGCCCGCGCGCCCTGGACCGGCTGGCGGGGTGGGCGGTCGCGCTGACCCGGCACGCCTACGAGGGCATGCTGGGCATGCGGGTCGGTTACACCGTGCTCGCCGAGACCGCCGCGCCACTCGGCCAGGACGTGGTGGGGCACGTGGTGAAGGAACCGCTGCCGTGGGTGGGCGCGGACGTCGACGTCCT
>NZ_JBICSQ010000056.1:0-58661 GCF_043197175.1 Amycolatopsis sp. NPDC049252 | reverse complement strand
CGATCCCCGCCGTGCCCCGCGACCGGCCGCTGCCGCAGTCCTTCGCCCAGCAGCGGTTGTGGTTCCTCGACGAGTTCGAGCCCGGCGGCACCGAGTACATCACGAGCACGGCCGTGCGCCTGCACGGCGAGCTGGTCGTCGACGCGCTCGCCGAGGCGTTCACCGGCCTGGTCGCCCGGCACGAGCCGCTGCGCACCACCTTCGCGTCGGCCGACGGCCACGGCGTCCAGGTCGTGCACCCGCCGGCGCCGGTGCCGGTGCCCGTCACGGACCTGGGCGGCCACCCCGCCGGCAGCCGGGAAGCGGTGCT
The DNA here is from genome assembly GCF_043197175.1 of Amycolatopsis sp. NPDC049252. NCBI lineage: Bacteria > Bacillati > Actinomycetota > Actinomycetes > Pseudonocardiales > Pseudonocardiaceae > Amycolatopsis > Amycolatopsis sp. NPDC049252. Next base: position 58,351 of record NZ_JBICSQ010000056.1, on the reverse strand, counting down.
GGCCGAGGTCCTGCGGGCGGACGGCGAGCAGCCGTTCGACCTGCGGGAAGGCCCGCTGCTGCGGGTCAAGCTCATCCGGCTGGCCCCGCGGGAGCACGTGCTCACCGTGACCGTGCACCACATCGTCACCGACGGCTGGTCCAACGGCCTGATCGCCGAGGAGATCGGCCTGCGCTACGCGGCCGCACTGCGCGGCGAGGCGGCGGACCTGCCGCCGCTGCCCGTGCAGTACGCGGACTTCGCGGCCTGGCAGCGCGGCCTGCTCGCCGAGCGGGTGCTGGCCGGCCAGGTCGCCTACTGGACCGAGCGCCTGCGTGAGCTCACCCCGCTGGAGCTGCCCACCGACCGGCCGCGGCCGCCGGTGCGCACCACCAGCGGCGCGACCCGCGAGCTGGTCGTCCCGGCCGCGGTGACCGCCCGGCTCGAGCAGGTGAGCCGGCAGCGGGGGACCACCCTGTTCACCACCCTCGTCGCGGCCTGCCAGGTGCTGCTCGGCCGCTGGGCCGGCCAGGACGACGTCGCCGTCGGCACGGTCACCTCCGGGCGCGAGCGCGCCGAGCTGGAAAGCCTGGTCGGGTTCTTCGTCAACACCCTGGTGCTGCGGTCCCGGGTTCGCCCGGAGCTGCCGTTCACGGAGTTCCTCGACGAGGTCAGCGCCGGCGTCCGCGCGGCGTTCGACCACCAGGACCTGCCGTTCGACCGCGTCGTCGACGCCGTCCAGCCCGGCCGCGACCCCAGCCGCACACCGCTGTTCCAGGCGATGGTCGTACTGCAGAACAGCCCGCGGGAACCGGCCCGGCTGCCCGGTCTCGAGGCCGAAGACGTCGGGCAGCCCGCGACCGCGGCCACCTTCGACCTCACCCTGGAGTTCCAGCCGGACCACGGCGTGCTGCACGCCGCGCTGACCTACAATACCGACCTGTTCGACGCCGGCACGATCGACCGCCTCGCCGAGCACCTGGGCGTCCTGCTCGCCGGCATCGCCGAGAACCCGGCCCGGCCGCTGTCGAGGCTGCCGCTGCTGGGCGAGGACGAACGCCGTCTGCTGCTCGGTGCGTGGAACGACACCGCCCGCGCGGTGGCCCCGGGCACCCTGCCCGAACGCGTCGAGGCACGGGCCCGGCGGCACCCGGACGCGACCGCCGTCGTCTCCGGCGACGGCACCCTCACCTACGCCGAACTCGACGCCCGCGCCGGACGGCTGGCCCGGGTCCTCGCCGCGCGCGGCATCGGCCCGGAACGGATCGTCGCGCTGGCCCTGCCCCGGTCGGCGGACATCGTCGTCGCGCAGCTCGCCGTCCTGAAGGCGGGTGCGGCGTTCCTGCCGGTCGACCCGACCTACCCGCTCGAACGCATCACCTTCATGCTCACCGACGCCCACCCGGCGCTGGTGCTCACCACCGACGCCCTCGCCCCGCCGGTGCCCGACGGCGTCCCGGTGCTCTCGCTCGACGACCCGGCCGCGTTCGCCGCGGACCCGGGCGCGCGGCCGACCCCGCCGCGGCCGGACAGCCCCGCCTACGTCATCTACACGTCCGGGTCGACCGGCCGGCCCAAGGGCGTGGTCGTCACCCACGCCGGGCTGACCGGCTTCGCCGACGCCGAAGCCGAGCACCTGCGCGTCACCGAAGGCGACCGGGTCATGGCGTACTCCTCACCGAGCTTCGACGCCGCGGTGCTGGAACTGTGCCTGGCCCTGCCCGCCGGCGCGGCGCTCGTCGTCGTCCCGCCCGGGCCGTTGCTGGGGGAGCCGCTCGCGGAGTTCCTCACCACGCACGAAATCAGCCACACCCTGATCCCGCCCGCCGCACTGGCCACCCTCCCGGAGGGGCCCCTGCCGCACCTGCGCACGCTCGTCGTGGGCGGCGACGCCTGCGCGGCGGAGCTGGTGGACCGCTGGGCACCCGGACGGCGGATGATCAACGCCTACGGCCCCACCGAATCCACGGTCGTCGCGACCTGGAGCGACCCGCTCACCCCGGGCGTGGCGCCGCCGATCGGCCGGCCGATCCCGAACACCCGCGGCTACGTCCTCGACGACGCGCTCATGCCGGTCCCCATCGGGGTCGCGGGCGAGCTGTACGTCGCCGGGCCGAGCCTGGCCCGCGGCTACCTCGACCGGCCGGGCCTGACCGCCGACCGGTTCCCGGCCAACCCGTTCGGCGCGCCGGGGGAGCGGATGTACCGCACCGGCGACGTCGTCCGCTGGAGCGCGGCCGGGCAGCTCGAGTTCACCGGCCGGGCCGACGACCAGGTCAAGGTCCGCGGCTTCCGGATCGAACTGGGCGAGGTGGAATCGGCGCTGCTGCGCCACCCCGGCATCGGCGCCGCCCTCGCCGCCGTGCAGCAGGACGAGTCCGGGCACAAGCGCCTGGTCGCGTGCTTCGTCGCGGCCGTGCCGGACGACCCGCCCGCCGCCGCCGAGCTGCGCGAGTTCCTGGGCCGGTCGCTGCCGGGGCACCTCGTGCCGTCGGCGTTCCAGCCGGTGGCCGCGCTTCCGCTCGGCCCGAGCGGCAAGGTCGACCGGCGGGCCCTGCCCGTGGTCACCGCCGCCGTCGAGCCGGCCGCCCGCCACGTCGAACCGGTGACGCCGGCCGAGCGCGTGCTCGCCGAGGTGTGGGCGCAGGTGCTGGGCCTGGACCGGGTCGGCACGGAGGACAACTTCTTCGAGCTGGGCGGCGATTCCATCCTGAGCATGCAGGTCGTGTCCCGGGCCCGGCAGGCCGGGCTGCGGCTGAGCGCGAAGGACATGTTCCTGCACCAGACCATCGCCACGCTGGCCCCGCGGGCGACCGCCGTGTCCGACACGACGGAGCCCGACGGGCCGGTCGTCGGGCCGGTGCCGCTGACCCCGATCCAGGACTGGTTCTTCGGGATCCACACCGTCAACCCGCACCACTTCAACCAGTCCATGCTCGTCGACCTCGCCGACGGCTTCGACGCCGGCGCGCTCCGGGCCGCCCTGGCCGCGGTGTGGGCCCACCACGACGCCCTGCGGATGCGGTTCGAGCACACCGCCGACGGCTGGCAGCAGCACAACGCCGGCCTCGATCCGGCACCCGAGCTGCGCCACGACGACCTGACCGGCGTCGCCGACGCCGACCGCCCGGCGGCGCTGGAGCGGATCGCCGACGCCGTCCACGCCGGCTTCGACCTGACCCGCGGCCCGCTGCTCGGCGCCGTCCTGGTCACCGCGGAACCGGGCCGGCGGCCGAAGCTCTTCCTGGCGGCGCACCACGTCGTGGTCGACGCGGTCTCCTGGCGCATCCTGCTCGACGACCTCGACACCGCCTACCGGCAGGCCGCCCGGCACGTCCCGGTCGACCTCGGTCCGCGCACGACGTCGTTCCGCGACTGGTCGCACCGGCTCGCCGAGCACGTGCGCGCCGGCGGTTTCGACGACGAAATCCCTTACTGGACGGGCCTTCCCGCCGCCGGCGCGCTGCCGGTGGACCACGACGGCGGCACCTCGGGAACGGACGAAGTCACCGTGGTCCTCGACGCCGAGGACACCCACGCCCTGCTGCGCTCGGCCCCCGCGGCCTACCGCACCCGCGTCAACGACGTCCTCCTGGCGGCGCTGGCCTGGGCGCTGGCGCGGTGGACCGGCCGGCCCGACGTGTCGATCGCCCTGGAGGGCCACGGCCGCGAAGACGTCCTCGACGGCGTCGACCTGACCCGGACCACCGGCTGGTTCACCACGCTGTACCCGGTCGCCCTGACCGTGGACGGCGCGGACCGGCCGGACTGGCGGACGCTGGTCAAGTCCGTCCGCAAGCAGCTGCGGGCCGTGCCGGGCAACGGGTTCGGCTACGGCGCGCTGCGGCACCTCGGCGCCCCGGACGTGCGCCGGAAGCTGGCCGAGACCGGGCCGCGGCCCGGGATCTCGTTCAACTACCTCGGCCAGTGGGACGGCGCGGGGGCCGCCGGGACGGCGGCGGAGAGCCTCTACGCCGCCCTGCACGGCTCGCTCGGCCACGACCACGACCCGGCCGAGCACCGCCCGTACCTGCTCGACCTGGTCGGCGCGGTCCAGGACGGCGAGCTGGTGTTCTCCCTGATCCACGAACCCGGTCGCCACGACCGCCGGACCGTCGAGGCGGTCGCCGCCGACTTCGCCGGCGCCCTGCGGCAGATCGCCGCCGACAGCCGGGACGGGCGCCGATGACCGCGCCGCCGCTGTCCCGGAACCGGGACTACCGCCTGCTGTGGGGCAGCCAGGCGCTGTCGGAGGCCGGCTTCGCCGCGTCGGTCATCGCGTTGCCGCTGCTGGTGCTCGCGGTGACCGGCTCGCCGGCGCTGTCCGGGCTGGTGCTCGGCGTGGACGCGATGGCCCAGCTGGTCGCCGGGCTGCCCGCCGGCGCGCTGGCGGACCGCTGGAACCGCAAGAAGCTCATGCTCGGCTGCGAGGCCGTCTATTCGCTGGCGGTGGCGAGCCTGGTGGCGACCGTCTGGTGGAACGTCGTGAGCATCCCCCAGCTGATCGCGGTCGCGGCCGTGCTGGGGTGCTGCCGCTCGCTGTTCGGCCCGGCCGAAGGCGCGACGCTGGCCCGGATCGTGCCCGCCGCCCAGCTGCCCACCGCGGTGGCGATGAACTCGGCGCGCGGCGCGTTCGGCCAGCTCTCGGGCACCGCGATCGGCGGGTTCCTCTACGGCCTCGCGCGGGCCGTCCCGTTCGCGTTCGACGTGCTCGCCCACGCGGTCTCGTTCGTCGCCCTGTGCTTCGTCCGGGCCCCGCACCACGAGACCGTGCCGCGCGGCGAAGGGCACCTGGGCCGGGAGATGGCCGAGGGCCTGCGCTGGGTGTGGGGCGAACGGCACGTGCGCGTCACCGTGCTGTGCGCGGTGAGCCTGAACTTCTTCTTCAGCGCCTACTACATCGTGGTCGTCGTCCTGGCGCGCGACCGCGGCATCACCGCGGGCGAGATCGGCGTGATGGCCGCGATGCTCGGCGTCGGCGGGGTGGTCGGCTCGCTGATCGCGCCCTGGCTGCAGCGCCGGCTCAGCCCGTACGTGTCGATCATGAGCGTGTTCTGGGTGCTCACCCTGCTCACACCGCTCGCGGCCGTCATCGACGACGGCTACCTGATGGGTGCCCTGTTCGTCGCCATGGCTCTGCTCCCGCCGACCGCCAACACGACGATCGGCACCTACCAGCTGCTGCTCACCCCCGACCGGCTGCGCGGGCGGCTGACCAGCGTCATGGGCGTGATCGGCGGGGTGTCCGCCGCGACCGGACCCGCGTTCGGCGGCCTGCTGGTGCAGGCCGTGCCCGGTGGCGGCGCCGTCGTGCTGTGCACCGCGGGGATCGCCCTCGTGACCCTGGTCGTCACCGTCAGCCCCACCCTGCGCCACTTCCCCCGCAGCGACACCCTCACCGCCGGCCCGGCCGAACCGCAGCCGGTCGGCGGCGCCCACCCCGCCGACGGCCCGACCACCACCGAGGAGAACCAGCCATGAGTACCCAGGACCTGTCGGGCACGCCCGGCGTCGCTTTCGCCTTCGAAGACCTGCTGGCGCGGTCGGCCGAGCTGCGAGAACGCGGCGGCCCGGTGCACCACGACGAGGAGCGGGGCATCTGGCGGGCGCTCGACCACCCGACCGTCTCGCGCGTGTTGTCCGACCCCGCCGCGTTCTCCTCGGACTTCAGCGGGCTCACCCCGGTCCAGGAGGACTTCGAGACCTTCCGCAAGGGCAACTTCGTGGGGATGGACCCGCCCGATCACCGCAAGCTGCGGACCCTGGTCACCCAGGCGTTCACCCCGCGTGTGGTGGCCGGCCTCGAACCCCGGATCCGGGCCATCGCCGGAGAGCTGCTCGACGAGGTCGACGGCGCGTCCCGGATCGACGTCGTCGACGCGCTCGCGTACCCGCTGCCCATCATCGTGATCGCCGAGCTGCTCGGCGTCCCGGTCGCCGACCGGCCGCTGTTCACCCGGTGGGCCCAGGTGCTGTTCAGCGGGGACCAGCTGGGGGAGTCGGCCGACATGGCCGACATCCAGCGTGCGCTGGACGCCATCGCCCCGACGATCCGCGAGATGAACGCCTACATCCTCGACCACATCCGGCAGCACCGGGCCCGCCCCGGTGACGGGCTCACCAGCCGGCTCGTGCAGGCGGAGTTCAACGGCGAACGCCTGGAGGACCAGGAGATCGTCGGGTTCGTGGCGCTGCTGCTGATCGCCGGGCACATCACGACGACCGCGCTGCTGGGCAACGCCGTGGTCAGCTTCGACCGGCACCCGCACGCCGCGGCCGTGTTGCGCGCGGCACCCGCGGGCCTGCCGACCGCGCTGGAGGAGGTGCTCCGGATGCTGCCGCCGTTCCCCGAGCTGGGCCGGCGCACGACGTCGGACCTCGACCTGGGCGGCCGCGTCATCCCGGCGAACTCGATCGTGATGGCCGACCTGGCCGCGGCCAACCGCGACCCGGCGCACTTCGACCGGCCCGCCGAGTTCGACGCGCGCCGCAGTCCGAACCCGCACCTCACCTTCGGGCACGGCATCCACTTCTGCTTCGGCGCCCCGCTGGCCCGCCTCGAGGGCCGGGTGGCGTTCGAGGTGCTGTTCGAACGCTACCGGGATCTCGCCGTCGCTTCTGACGACGGAGTGGAGTTCCAGAACCCGGCGGTGATCGTCAGCGTGAAACGCCTGCCGGTGGACGTCAAATCCGCTTGAGCGGCGGTCAGGGATCGGAGGTTTCCGGCCGAAACCTGGTCCGGCCGGGAAGCTGCGCACTCGGTGATGTCCGCGGGTGCGCAGCCTGCCGCCACGAAACGGCCGGCCTGGACGGGGCTATGGTTGTTCCTCGTCCACCTGGACTCGGGGCCGCAGCAGTGGCGACGTCAATCCGTCGACGTCGACGACCACCACCCAATGCCCGTTCGACGGAATTGTCAGCTTGAACATCGGAGTGACAGCGACGCCGCCGAGCATTTTGTAGAACTGTCGCTGTTGGTATGCTCGATAGTTCGACCTGGTCATGAGCCTGACGTTCGCGGAAGCGCGCAGCAGAACGGTCACCACGGAATTCTTGCGGACCTTGCCCAGGTCGAAAACTCGCGACTCCATGACCCCCCTCTGCGCGTCCAAGAAGACGTCAGGCTGCCGCCCCTTCTTGGCTCGCACACCTTCCCCTGAATCGGCGACGTGAGAGAGGTCGTTACGGGCGACATGGCCAGGTGGCAAAATTCCTCAATCGCATCTGGCGAAGGAAATTAACGTTCAATGCGTGGTGGCGATTACCGCCGCAATCTGGCGTATCCGGTTCAAGTAGTTCGGGTCGGCTCTGACGCGTTCGAGGTGATCAACACCGTCATCGCCAACGGCGCCGCGCCGGCGGTCCTGGCCTGGCGCTCGAACCGGCCGAGCCGGCGGACAACTGCGTGTACGAGAGTCACCTGATCGTCTCAAGGCCCGCCGTGGTGCGTTCACCCCCCGAGCGTGGATCGCGCAGCTTCGGTGAAGCCGGCGGACCCTGCGAGGTCACGCGATCATCGACAACGCGGCACGGCGGCGCGTGGCACGGCGTACTCGACGAGGCCGCCGCGACTGATCCCGATCGCGGTGAGCTATCGCCACCAGGGCCGGTGGCGCTGGGCCGCCACCACGCCGGCCGGCTCGACGAGTTCGGCGAGCCGGGGCGTGATGTGCTTGATGTGCTCGTGAACCCAGAGCGCGCAGGCGAGGTCGCGGACCGAGGCACCGGGGGTCTGGAGGGGGTCGGCGAACTCGGGTGGGGCGAGCATGGGCACGTCGCCGTGGTCGGTGCGGTCCAGGCGGGAGGCCAGGTGGTCGTACCAGGCGGCGAGCTGGCCCGCCTGTTCGCCGAGCATCCGGCGGAACGGGTCCGCGTCGACGTGGGGGTTGGGCAGGCCGGCCAGGGAGTTCGCGGTCAGCCGGGCCCGGAGCGTCCCCATGACCAGCCGCCACAGGTCGGACTTGGGCACGTGCTTGGTGCCCTGTTCGCTGAGGAATCCGCGGAGCGCGTCGTCGAGCCGGGCGCCGGCCGCGGTCGCCGCGGCCGGCGCGGGCGGGTCGTGGCGCAGACCCAGCGCCCAGTTCGCGGCCGCGGCCAGGTACGCGCCACCGGTGCGGAACGCGTCGGCGAGGTCGTCGGCGACCACGGCTCCGGCGCCGCGGGGCCAGAAGAGCGCACCCACCACGAGGCTCACCGCACAGCCGATCGCGACGTCTTCGATCCGCACGACCCCGATCTGCCACCCGGCCGGGGCGAGCAGGTTGAACAGCACCGACACCGTCAGGGTGAAGGCCGCCTGGCCGGCCGTGAAGGGCAGGGCACCCGGAGCGTAGGCGGCGACCAGCACCGCGATCGGGAGGGCGATCCACAGCGCGGGCGCGCTGGTGCCGATGACCAGCAACAGCAGTGCGCCGATGACGACACCCAGCGCGGTCCCCGCCAAGGCGCGCAGGGCGGTCGACCCGGTCGCCGCCGCGTTGCCGCGCAGTACCGACAACGTCCCGAGCACCACCCAGAACCCGTGCTCGACGCCGCTCACCCCGGCGACGACCACCGCCGCGGTCAGCGCCGCGGCACCGCGGAGGCTGTTGACGAACCAGACGGACCGGATACTGGCCTGAGGGGACGCGACCCGGGTCAGTGAGGCCAAGGAGAGGACGCCGGGCCGGATGACGCGCGCCCGGCCGGGAGTCGCGGCGAGGGCCTCCACGATCGCGGTGCCGACGGCGAAGGCCGTGGTGCGGGCGTGGAAGGACAGGTGCACCGCGTCGGCGTAGCGCGGATCGTCGGAGCTCAGGTCGCGGAGCCACGCCACGCTCCGCCGGACGCTCCGTTCGAGTTCCTCCGGATCGGGCGCGGCCGGTTCACCGGAGAGCAACCGGTCGACCGTTCGCAGGCCGGCGGTGGCGTCGGCGAGTAGCTTGCGCTCGACCTCGGGTGCCCCGCTGAGGTCCGGGTACTCGTGCAAGGCGTCGGCGATGACCGAACCGCACCACTCGAGCAACCCGACCAGGCTGTTGAGGGCTTGGTCGGCGGTGGCCAGGCCGGTGGGGCGGTAAGGCGTCGCGGTGAACTCGTCGATCAGGCGGTGTTTGGCCTCGATGGCCGCCTCACGCGCGGTGTTCACGCCGGGGTCGCCGCGCAGGGCCGCGTCGAGGTAGTCGGCCATGGTGCCGGCGGCCCGGGCCGTCGCGTCGCGCAGGGCCGTGGCGGGGGACCGCGGAGACAGCAGCAGGACGGCGGCCGTGCCCACCACCGACGCCAGCCACCAGCCGCCGAGGCGGGCGGGCACCATGCTCATCGTGCCGGGTGAGGCGGCCGGGAGAACGTAGGCGAGCAGGGCGGCGGTGCCGCCCGAGGCCGCGTTCGGTCCCGCGACGCCGCCGAAGAGCACCAGGAAGGTGACGATCAGCGTCACCACGGCCGCCAGCGGCAGGGACGCACTGGCGGCGGTGCCGACGACCAGCAGGACGCTGCCGGTGACGGCGAGCCCGAGGTGGGCTCGCAGCTTGTCTGCCCGGTCGCCGCCGAACGATGCCAGGACCAGCGTGGCGAACCCGCCGAACGCGGCGAACGTGGCCACCTGCAGGTCGCCGAGCACCTTGATGCTGAACGCGAACAGCGCGGGCACCACGAGGGTGGCGCGGACCGCGCGCAGAGCGGCGGGCGTCGACCACTGTGGAACCCAGTCCCTGGGCCGTGCCAGGCGGGCCTTCAGCGCGGGGGAGTCGATCGCCACCGGCAGAGCATAGACCGGGCGGGTACGGCGGAGCTGCTCGTTCCCTGCAGGTCGGAGATCCGGACGTCGGAAACCGAGTGGAACAAGGGACACTCGAACCAGCCGTCGCGAGCCCGGGGTGATCAGCGGCTGGGGATGCTCTCCGGGGAGACGGCACCTGACGGCCGGACCAGGGCACCGGCCGACCCCTTGGCTGCGGTGGAAATACGAAGCCCCCGGCTACCGCAGCCAAGCCGGCTGGGTGGAGTTGCTGCGCATGGCCGATCGACGGCGTGGCGAACCGGGCGCGGCGCTGGAGCGGGTCCGGGGTCCCCGGTTCACGCCGGGGGCGCCGCCCACGCCTCGAGGTCGTCCCAGGCGGTCAGGCGGCGCCGGCTGGTGAACCGGCGGTGCGCGCCCGTCACCGGGTCGTCGAAGTCGAGCACCTTCGCCAGCAGCTGCAACGGCTTCGTGAAGTCGTCGAGCGGGTTCTCGACCAGGTCGGGGTAGAAGTCGTCGCCGAGGATCGGGATGCCCAGGCCGCTCAGGTGCACCCGCAGCTGGTGCGTCCGGCCGGTCGACGGCGCGAGGCGGTAGCGGCCCAGGCCGTCGCGGTGTTCGAGCAGCTCGACGTACGTCTCGGCGTTCGGCTCGCCGGGGACTTCCTGCGCGGCGAGCACCCCGCGTTCCTTGAGGATCCGGCTCCGCACGGTCCGCGGCAGCGCGAGCGCCGGGTCGTACGGCGCGATCGCCTCGTATTCCTTGTGCACCTTGCGATCCCGGAACAGCGTCTGGTACTTGCCGCGCATCTCCGGGGTGATCACGAACATCACCAGCCCGGCGGTGACGCGGTCCAGCCGGTGCGCGGGGGACAGCTGCGGCAGGTCGAGGTCGCGGCGCAGGCGCACGAGTGCCGTCTCGAGGATGTGCTTGCCGCGCGGGATGGTGGCCAGGAAGTGCGGCTTGTCGACGACCAGCAGGTGTTCGTCGCGGTGCACGACGTCGATGGTGAACGGCACCGGCACCTCGACGGGCAGGTCGCGGTGGAACCAGATGAACGAGCCCGGCTCGAAGGGCGTGTCGACGCCCAGCGGGCCGTCGACGCCGTGGATGCGCTCTTCGCGCAGCATCTGCTCGATGCGGGACGGCGTCTCCCGCGGCAGCCGGTCGACGAGGTGGGCCAGCAGGGTCGGCCACGCACCCTCGGCGGGCAGTTTCAGCCGGGCGGGGTCGAGCCCGTGGCGGGGCGGGATCGGCGGCCGGAGCTTGCGTCTCATCGTGCCCCGACTGTAGCTAACCCTCCGGGTGGGTCCGGTAGCGCGCGACGTACCGGGCGGTGGCCTCGGCGTGGGCGGCCTCGGCCGCTTCGGCCCGGAGACGCCGGCCGGTGCCGTGCGGGAAGCCGTGCTTGCCGAGGCGGTGCTCGATGCTCTCCTCCATGTACGCGCAGGAGTAGAAGTACGCGACCAGCGCCGCCATGAGGACCAGCGAGAGCCGGAGCCCGAGCGGGCCGGGCAGCAGCAGCCAGACGAGACACAGCGGCACGATGCCGGTCGACCGCTCGAGCACGTACCGGGCTCGCCAGTGTTTCGACGTCGCGTCGTGCAGCACCCAGTCCGCGTAGCGAGCGGGCAGCCGCACGCCGACGGCGTAACCGAACCAGCGAAGCACTCCAGGTCGTTCCATGACATCGAGTGTACCCTAATACTTAGTGCACTAATCGTTAGTGCGACGGCCGACACGATAGGATCCGGGCATGATCGATCTGGGCGAAGACCCGCTGAAGCTGGACCGGCAGGTGTGCTTCGCGCTGTCGGTGGCTTCCCGCAGCGTGATCGCGATCTACCGGCCGCTGCTGGAGCCGCACGGGCTCACCCACCCGCAGTACCTGGTGATGCTGGCGTTGTGGGAACGCTCGCCACGCTCGGTCAAGGACATCGGCGCGTCGCTGCGTCACGAGCCGGCGACGCTGTCCCCGCTACTCAAGCGGCTGGAGGCGCTGGGCTACGTCACGCGCGCCCGCAGCCGGTCCGACGAGCGCCGGCTGACCGTCGAGCTCACGGACAAGGGGCGCGCGCTGCGGGCGGAGGCGGAGAAGATCCCGTACCGCGTCGTGGAGACGCTCGGCATGGAGGTGGCCGAGCTGGAAGCCCTGCACGCGGCGCTCGGCCGGGTCATCGCCGCCACGGCTTGAGCGGAATGCCGGGCCGTCTCGCGCGTTGTGCTTGGTAGTCGAGCCAGGGGGCAGGGTTAGGGGGCAGTAGTGCTGAAGGTCAGGCTGGGCGTCGCACCGGCGCCGGGGAGCGGGCCGGCGGAGTTCGCCGGGCTGGCGGAACGGCTCGAGGCGGCGGGCGTCGACTCGCTGTGGCTGTCGGAGCTGGTCTACTCGCCGGAAGTCGACCCGATGATCGGGATGGCGCACGCGCTGGCCCGGACGTCGAAGCTGAAGGTCGGCACCGGCGTCGCGATCCTGCCGGGCCGGCACCCGGTCCTGGTCGCCAAGCAGCTGCTGACGCTGGCCGGGCTGGCGCCGAAGCGGGTGCTGCCGGTGTTCGGCCTGCGCCCGGCCCGCCCGGCCGAGGCCGATCTCTTCCCGGTGCCCGCCGGTCGCCGCGCGGCGGTGTTCGACGAGTCCCTGACCCTGCTCCGCCGCCTGCTGGAAGAGGACGAGGTGTCCTTCGAGGGCGAGTTCTTCCAGGTCTCCGGCGTCAAACTCGGCCCCCGGCCGGGTAAGCGCCTCGACGTCTGGCTGGGCGGGACGGCCCCGGCGGCGCTGGTCCGGGCGGGCCGCCTGGCGGACGGCTGGCTCGGCAGCTTCCACACGCCGTCCCAGGCCCGCGACGCCCGCGTCGCGATCCAGCGCGCGGCGGCCGACGCCGGGCGCGAGATCGAAGAGGACCACTTCGGCCTGAGCCTGGTGGTCGCGGACAAGGGCCTCCCGCCGGAGCTGACGGCCCTCGCCGCCCGCCGCAGCCCGGACACGCCGGTGACGGACCTGATCGCGACGAGCTGGCCCGAGGCGCGACGGCTGGTGGAGCAGTACATCGAGGCCGGGCTCAGCAAGTTCGTGATCCGGCCCGGACATGGGGATTTCGACGGCTTCCTGGAGAAGTTCCAGGCCGAGCTGGTGCCGCTGCAGAACTAGGCCCAGCGGCGGATCGAGAACCGGCTGCCGTCGCGGCGCACTTCGGCCGCGCCGGAGCCGCCGAAATGGGCCGGGACGACCAGTTCCCGGTGGTCGGCCGCGCGTTCCAGGACCTCCCGGCGCGTTTTCGCCGCTTCCGCAGGGTCTTCGCAGAAGCAGCTGCTGTGCTCCGGCTCGAGGATCTGCACCGGGCTGTGCAGCAGGTCCCCGACGAACACCGCGCGGTCGGAGCCGGACGCCACGCGCAGCACCGATGAGCCCGGGGTGTGGCCGGGCGCGGCTTCGAGCGTCAGGTTGCCGTCGATGCGGTGGCTGCCTTCCCACGGCACCGCGCGGCCCAGCACGGGGGCGACGCTGTCGGCGTAGACCAGCAGGCTCCCGTCGCGGCGCAGCTGTTCGCGCTCGTCGCGCGGCGCGGGGCGGCGGTGGGCGTTGCGGGGGTCGAAGTACACCTGGTCGGCGCGGGGAATGAGGTAGGTCGCGTTCGGGAACGCCGGCACCCAGTCGCCGTCGCGCAGCTCGGTGTTCCAGCCGACGTGGTCGTAGTGGATGTGCGTGTTGACGACCACGTCGACGTCCTTGGGCCGGACGCCGGCCGCGGCCAGCCGGGCCGGGAAGTCCGTGCGCAGGTGGTCGAACAGCGGGATCTGCGGGCGCTGCCGGTCGTTCCCGACGCCGGTGTCGACCAGGATGGTCCGGCCTTCGCTGCGCAGCACCCACGTCTGGACGGCGCCGCGGTAGCCGCCGGTCTCCGGGTTCCAGTGGTCGGGCGCGAGCCAGGACGCGTTGTCCGCCCAGAGCCCGGGCGGGCTGCCCGGCACGATGGTCCGCGCCGGGGCGATCTCGCCCTGCCACTCGACGACCTTCAGCACTTCGACGTCACCGATGTTCATCCCGCCAACCTAGAACGCACGGATGAGCGTTTCCATGGCTGAAATGCTCAGGATGATGCGCGATCGTCTCAGGACTACGATGGCCGCGTGGACCTGCTGAGCGACGCGATCGCCGCGGTGCGGATCGGGCAGCCGACGTCGAACCGGCTGTGCGCCGGCACGTCGTGGTGCTACCGCTTCGCGCCCTACGACGGCGCGGGCTTCCACGTGCTGCTGCGGGGGAGCGGCTGGCTGGTGCCCGACGAGGGTGAGCCGGTGCCGCTCGGCGCCGGAGACGCCGTCCTGGTCCCGCACGGCAGCGCCCACACGCTGTCCGCCACGCCGGACGCGGCCGGCGCGGTCCCGTTCGAGACGGCGGTGCCCGAACCCGGCGGCCGGACCGAGTTCCTCTGCGGCAAGTACCGGCTGGACCACACCCGGCGGCACCCGGTGCTCGCTGGCCTGCCGGAGGTCGTCCACCTGCCGGCCGGGGTCGGCCGCCACCCCGGGCTGCGGGCGGCCATCGACCTGCTCGGCGCCGAGGTCGCCGAACGGCGGCCGGGGCGGGCGACCGCGCTCGCCGGCCTGCTCGACCTCCTGCTGGTGCTCCTGATCCGCGCCTGGCTCGACGGCCACCCGGACGCGGGCTGGCCGCAGGCGCTGCGTGACCGTGAAATCGCCGCCGCGCTGGCGGAACTGCACGCGAACCCGGCGGCGTCGTGGCGGATCGAGGACCTCGCCGCCCGGGTCGGCCTGTCGCGCGCGACCCTGGCCCGCCGGTTCACGGCGCTGACCGGGCAGCCGCCGATGGCCTACCTCACGTGGTGGCGCCTGACCACGGCGGCGAGGCTGCTCCTGGACACCGATCTGCCGCTGCCGTCGATCGCCGCGAAGGCGGGCTACGGCTCGCCGTTCGCGTTCTCACACGCGTTCAAACGCCAGTTCGGTGTCGCTCCCGGTGGCTACCGGGCCGCTAGAACTCCAGCTGTTCCGTCTTCCTCGGCATGAGCAGCAGCGCCACCACGGAGAACGCCGCCACTACCAGCAGGCCGACGAACACGTGGTGCGTCGCGTCCGCCAGCGCGCCGCGGACGAACCTCGACACCGGGTCGTCCGCGTGGCCGCTCAGGGCCAGGCTCGTCGCGTCCACCGACGGCGGCAGCTTCCCCGCCACCTCCGCGGGCGGGTTCGCGAACCGGGACGCCAGGGTCGCGTTGGCGATCGCCCCGAAGACGGCCGCGCCGACCGCGCTGCCCAGCGAGCGGCTGAACAGGTTCGTCCCGGTCACCACGCCCCGCCGGTCCCAGCCCACCACCGACTGCACGGCCACCAGCGTCGGGCTGGAGGACAGGCCCAGGCCCAGGCCCAGCACGAACGCCGCGAAGGCCGCCGCCCAGAGCGACGACTCCGCGTTCAGCATCGCCACCAGCACGCCGCCCGCGATGACGAACGCGCTGCCGATCAGGGCCGTGTCGCGGAAGCCGATCTTCAGGTAGATCTTGCCGGCCAGCGACGCCGAGAGCGGCCAGCCGACGGTCAGCGCGGCCACCGCGAACCCGGCCACCAGCGCGCCCGCGCCCAGCACGCCCTGGGCGTACGTCGGCAGGTAGGACGTCAGGCCCATGAGGACCGCGCCGACGACCACCGCGACGAGGTTGCCGCCCACCAGCACCCGCCGGGCGAACACCCACAGCGGCAGCACCGGCTCGGCGACCCGCTTCTCCACCAGCACGAACGCCACGAGCAGCGCCGCGCCCACCACGAAGATCGCCACGCTCGGCACCGAACCCCAGCCCCACGCGACGCCGCCTTCGAGCAGGCCGAGGATCACCAGCGAGCAGCCGATCGTGAGCAGCGCCGCGCCGGTGTAGTCGACCTTGTGCGCCTTGCGCTCGACCTTCTCGGCGAAGTTCCGGTGCAGCATGAACGCGGCGATCGCGCCCAGCGGCAGGTTGATGAAGAAGATCCAGCGCCAGTCCAGGTACTCCGCGAAGACCCCGCCGAGCGTCGGCCCGACGACCGACGCGACGCCCCACACGCTCGCGACGTACCCCTGGACGCGGGCGCGTTCCTCCACCGAATAGAGGTCGCCGATGACCGTCATCGACATCGGCTGGATCGCGCCGGCGCCGATGCCCTGGACCGCGCGGGCGGCGATCAGCACCGGCATGCTCCACGCGGCGCCGCAGAGCACCGAGCCGACGAGGAACGCCGCGATCCCGAAGAACATCACCGGGCGGCGGCCCAGCACGTCGGCGAACTTGCCGTAGAGCGGGACGGTGACCGCCTGGGTCAGCAGGTAGACCGAGAACAGCCACGGGAACTGCGAGAAGCCGCCGAGGTCCCGCACCACCGAGGGCACCGCGGTCGCGATGATCGTGCTGTCCAGCGCGACCAGCGCCGTGCTGAGCATGACCGCGATCAGCACCGGGCCGCGTTCGGACCGGAAGCCGACCCCTTTCACGCTGGCGGGGGCCGGGGTCGTCATGGGTGGCGTGCTCCTCGGGGTGGCCATGACCGGAGTCAACTGCTTTGCCGCCCTAAGCATTCCATCGGGGTGGCCCGCACCCCAGCGAATTTCGGTCACCGCCTTGGGCGCGCAAGATGGACAGGATGAGCGACTGGATCCGGCCGATCGAGCAGGGGTGGGTGGCCCGCGACGCGGTTCCCGGCCCGGACGTCGACGAGTTCGCCGAGCCCGACCGCGTGATCGCCGCGCTGGCCGCCCCCGGTGCCGCGGACGGCCTGCTGGCCGTGCAGCACCCGGCGCGCACCCCGGCGGCGCTGGCCCGCGGGCTCGACCTGGCCGCGGCGGTCCCGATCGCCCGTGCCGTGCTCGAACGGCTCCGCAAGCGCTTCTACCGGCCGGTGCGGCGGTTCGTCGCGCCGTATCGGATCGAGGGTCCGGACGGCGTGGCGCTGGGTCTGCTCTGCCTGGTCGATCCGGCGGCGGTGACCGACGACGGGTCCGCCCGGGTGCGCCACACCGAGGACGTCTACCCGGACGTCGTCGCCGAGCGGGCCGCCGTGCTGGCCGGGCTGGGCTGCGCGACCAGCGCGGCGCTGCTCGTCCCGGCCGTCGACGGCGACCTGCTGACCGAGCAGGTCGACCGCGCGTGCGCCGGCCTCGGCCTGCCCGATCTGTCCACTTCGGACGCCGCGGGCCGCCGGCACGAGCTGTGGGTGGTGCCCGAAGGGCCGCTGCAGCACCGGCTGCTGGCCGCGGTCGCGGCCGCCGACCTGCTGGTCGCCGACGGCAACCACCGGGTGGCCGCGGCCGTGGCGGCCGGCAACGGCGCGCTCCTCGCCCTGGTCACCGCGGGTCCGCAGCTGCGGATCGGCGCGATCAACCGGGTGCTGACCGGCACCGGCTTCGACGCCGAGGAGCTGGTGTCACGCTGGTGCGCGGCCGGCCTCGACGTCCGCTTCGACGACCACGCGGTCCCGGTGCGGGGCGAGGTGGTGGTGCGTGCGGGCGCGGCGGTGCTGCGGGTCCCGCTGCCGAAGCAGGACTGGCCGGGCCCGGTGATCGACCACGAGATCGTCGAGCGCGTCCTGTTCGCCGAGGCGCTCGGCGTCGACCCGGACGGCCCGCACGTCCGCCCGCTCCCGGACGGGCGCCCCGTGCCGGCCGACGCGGACGCGGTGGTCCTGCCGGCTCCGGTGGCGTACGCCGACGTCCTGGCGGTGCACGCGGCGGGCCGCCGGATGCCGCGGAAGGCCACGTACTTCACGCCGAAGCCTCGCAGCGGCTTGGTCCTGGCGGCGCTTTAGCGGGCGTCCCACCAGTTCAGGACGCGGGTGCCGGCGAGCGTCAGCCACTTCGACGGCTCGCCCTCCGGGACGTCGACCTCGAACCACACCCGGCCGGGCTGCCGCCGGCCCTGCAGCCACGTGCCGTCCGGCTGCCAGGCCGCGCGGATCAGCTCGATCGCCTCCGCCATCCGCGGGTCCGGGGGCGTGCCGTCGAGCTGACACGCCTGGCGGAAGTAGTCGGCCGCGTTGAGCACGTCGTAGTGCCAGCGGAACGGGTAGGCGAACCGGCTCACCCACGGCGCCACCGGCTCACCCGTCGACAACCGCCGGAAGAGCCCGCGCTCCAGCAGGTACTCCTCGCCGCCGCGGCGGGCCGACCGGGTTGCCGACGAGCCGCCGGTCGAGGTGTCCCACGCGAGCAGGCCCTTGAGGGCGTTGAGCGTCGAGTGGACCGAGGAGCGCTTCGAGCCTTCGACCCATTCGCAGTTCCAGCCGCCGTCCGGCTGCCGGTGCTCGACGAACCACTCGGCGATCCCGGCGACGTCGGCGCCGAGCCACCGGCCGTTCATCAGGGTCCACGCGTTGATGCAGCAGTCGACCTCGCCGCCCCAGTACGGCAGGTCGTCGTACTCCCAGCGGGCGTTCTCGGCGAGCAGTTCGGCCGTCCCCTGCAGAGCAGCGGCGTCGACGCCCCACTCGCGCAGGTCGTTGAGCACCCAGGTGGTCGCCGTCCACGGCTGGCCGTCGGTCTTCATGCTCGCGAAGTCGAAGCCCGCCGGGAAGAACGCGCCGCCGGCCCACCGGCCGTCCGGATCCTGTTTTTCCAGCAGCCGCGCGCCGAAACCCTCGGTCGCCACTCGGGCCCGGGTGGCCTCCCACACCGGCGGCGGCTCGCCCAGCAGGTCGCGTTCGACCTGCCAGCGCAGGGCCGGATCGGAGTCGCGCAGCCAGGCGAGCACGTCCATCAGGCCCCCGTGACGCCGTCGATGGCTTCCCGGAGGAAGTCCGCGTGGCCGTTGTGGCGGGCGTACTCGTGGATCAGGTGGAGCATCACCAGCCGCAGCGAGACGTCCTCGCCCCAGCGGGCCTGGTGCCCGGTGACGTCCAGGGACTCGGCGGCTTCTTCGATCTTGCGGGACTGCTCCACTTCGGCCTGCCACGCCTCGAACGCCTCCGCGCGCGTGGAGGTGCTCGCGTCGTAGGCGGCCTGGAAGTCGCCCTCGGCCGACCACCGCAGCGGAACGTCCTCGGCGTTGATCACCCGCCGGAACCAGGTGCGCTCGACCTCGGCCATGTGCCGGACCAGGCCGAGCAGGGACAGCGTGGACGGCGGGCTGGACGCGCGGCGCAGGTCCTCGTCGGACAGCCCGTCGCACTTCATGGCGAGGGTGGCGCGGTGGAAGTCGAGGAACGTGCGCAGCATTGCGCGCTCGCCCCCGACCAGGGGCGGCTCGGGGCGTTCGGTGGTCACCGACAGTGTGTATCACGCCCGGGAATGTCGTACCGGTGATTTAAGCTCACGCGGTGGACTTGCCCGTCATGCCGCCCGTGCGGCCGATGCTCGCGAAAGCCGTGCACGAGGTGCCTCGTGACCCGGGGCTGCTCTACGAGCCCAAGTGGGACGGCTTCCGCTGCGTCGTCTTCCGCGACGGCGACGAGATCGAGCTCGGCTCCCGCAACGACCGCCCGCTGACCCGCTACTTCCCGGAGCTGGTGGAGCTGCTGGCCGCCGCGCTGCCGCCGAGGTGCGTGGTCGACGGCGAGATCGTCCTGGTCACCCCGGCCGGCCTGGACTTCGAGGTGCTGCAGCTGCGGCTGCACCCGGCGGCCTCGCGCGTGCGCAAGCTGGCCGAGGAGACCCCGGCCAGCTTCATCGCGTTCGACCTGCTCGCCCTTGGCGACACCGACCTCACCGGGGAGCCGTTCCGCGAGCGGCGCAAGCAGCTGGAGAACGTCCTCGCCAGTAACGCCGAAGGCCTGCAGCGCGTCCACCTGACCCCGCTCAGCGACGACCCCGCGCAGGCCGAAGACTGGTTCACCCGGTTCGAGGGCGCGGGCTTCGACGGCGTCATGGCCAAGCCCGCCGACCTGCCGTACGAGCAGGACAAGCGCGTGATGCTCAAGGTCAAGCACGAGCGCACGGCCGACTGCGTCGTCACCGGGTTCCGCTGGCACAAGGACGGCGCCGGCGTCGGCTCGCTGCTGCTCGGCCTGTTCGACGACGAAGGCGTGCTGCACCACGTCGGCGTGGCCAGCAGCTTCACCAAGGCGCGGCGGGCCGAGCTGGTCGAGGAGCTGGCGCCGCTGCGCGAGAACGCCCTGGAGAACCACCCGTGGCGCAAGTGGGCCGAATACGAGCCCGAACCCGGCAGGCAACCGGGCGCGAACAGCCGCTGGGCGCCGCAGAAGGACCTCTCCTGGGAGGCGCTGCGCCCCGAGTGGGTGGCCGAGGTCCGCTACGAGCACCTGCAGGGCGGCCGGTTCCGCCACGGCGGGCGGCTGGTCCGGTTCCGGCCCGACCGCACCCCGGAGTCGTGCACGTACGCCCAGCTCGACGAGGCGCCGCCCGCCGAGCTCGCGAAGCTGTTCGGGGAGGCGAGATGAGCGAGGCGATGGTGCTCGACGTCGGCGGCGTCGAGGTCAAGATCAGCAGCCCGGACAAGGTCTACTTCCCGGAGCGGGGCCAGACGAAGCGGGACCTCGTCGAGTACTACCGGGCGGTCTCCGGACCGCTGCTGGCCCGGCTCGGCGGCCGTCCGCTGCTGCTGGAGCGCTACCCGGACGGCGCGGGCGGCAAGAACTGGTTCCAGAAGCGCGTCCCGAAGGGGGTGCCGCCGTGGCTGAGCACCGCGGTGGTGTCGACGCCGAACGGCACGACGAGTGACGCGCTGGTCGCGAAGGACCTGGCCCACATCCTGTGGGCGGTGAACCTCGGCTGCCTCGGCTTCCACGTGTGGCCGTACCGCGCCCACACCCCGGAGGTCGCCGACGAGCTGCGCGTCGACCTCGACCCGTCCCCGGGCATCGGCTTCGACGACCTGCGCGAGGCCGCGGTGCTGACCCGCGAATTCCTGGGTGAACACGGCATCGAAGGCCACCTCAAGACGTCCGGGTCGCGGGGCCTGCACCTGTACGTGCTGCTGGAGCCGCGCTGGGACAGCTTCCAGGTGCGGGCCGCGGCGGTCGCCCTGGCGCGGGCGCTGGAGCGCCGTCACCCGGCGAAGATCACGGCGCAGTGGTGGAAGGAGGAGCGTGGCTCGCGCGTGTTCGTCGACTTCAACCAGAACGCGCCGCACAAGACCGTGTTCGGCACGTGGTGCGTGCGCCCGCGCGTCGGCGGCCAGGTGTCGACGCCGATCTCGTGGGACGAGCTGGACGGCGTCGAGCCCGACACGTTCACCCTGAGCACGGTGCCGGCCCGCCTGGCCGAGCGGGGCGACCCGTGGGCGGGAGCGGGGGAGCGGCCGCAGTCGATCGAGCCGCTGCTGGCGATGTCGGAGGCCGACCTGGCCGCCGGGCTGATGGACGCCCCGTGGCCGCCGGTCTACCCGAAGATGCCGAACGAACCGCCCCGCGTCGCACCGAGCCGGGCGAAGAAGGCCTGAGGTGGCCACCGTCGCCGAGTGCGCGGCCGACGACGGTTTCCTGCGCGCACTGGTCACCGCGATGACGGCCGAGCTGGTGGTGGTCTACAACCTGCCGGTCGACGCGCAACCGCCACCCCTGCACCCGCAGACCCGCTACCTCCTGGCCCGCGACGGCGACCGGGCGATCGGCTGCTGCGCGGTGGAACCGGTCGAGCCGGGCCTGTACGAGCTGAAGCGCATGTTCGTCGCCCCGGACGCCCGCGGGACGGGAGTGTCGAGCGCCTTGGTGACCTCGTCCGAACGCCTGGCCCGCGCGGCCGGCGAGGCCCGCATCCGCCTGGAGACGGGAACGCGCCAACCGGCGGCGATGCGGTTGTACGAGCGCGCGGGCTTTCGGCGGGTGCCGAACTTCCCGCCCCACGAGGCCGACCCGGAGTCGGTTTGTTACGAGAAGGCGCTGGCGTAGCGATCCACGCGGCTCGGCGCGGGAGCGGATGGCAGGCCCGAGCAGCGGACGGTCCTCACGATCGAGCCCTTGCCGCGGACCGGGTCTCCGGCTCGTGTGCGCTGAGGAGAGCGGGAGAATGTGCACGAGCCAGGTGACTCCGCGGGCCAGGTGCCCCCGGTCATCGACCCCCTCGCCGCGGCTAGATCTCCAGTTCGAGGGACAGCTGGCCTCGGTCCACGTCCGCCGGGGCCACTCGCAGGCCCGCCGGGGGAGCGGGCAGCGTGGCGACACACGCCGGACACGGTGCTACCTCGGATGTCGTCAAGTCGACCGGCTTCCAGCTGCGGGACTCGCGCTCGCCGCAGGCCGAACGCCGGTAGCGGAGGTCGCCTGAGCGGGTCATCAGGTGCGCCTGCGGCACCTCTTCGGGCAGCACGCCGACCAGGTACCAGCGTGGTGCGCTCACCTCGGTGGTCGTCATGCCGTCAGTTTCCGTCGCGGCCGGCGGGAATCCGCGGTTTTGCCGATCTTCGGCGTGGCGGCCAGCGGAACTCAGGCTTCGTCGGGGAGATAGCGGAGGATGTGCAGCAGGCCGCGCTCGTCGACCACGTCCGGGTCCGGCGCGACGCAGCCCCGCAGGTCGGCCAGCACCGCTTCGGTGTCCAGGCCGGCGCCGATCAGCACCAGTTCCGTCCGAGGCGGAGCTTCCGAGCGCTCGACCTGCACGAACCCGCCGACGGTGTGCAGCCGGAAGCGCGTCTCGGCGCCGAAGTCGGCCTGGCCCTTCATGCGGTAGAGCCCGGCCGGGCGGCGTTCCAGGAAGCCGACGAACGCGCGCGGCGCCAGCGGGGTGTCGGCGGTGAAGGTGACCGTCTCGTAGCGCGCGTGCAGGTGCTGCGCGTGGTCGTGGTCGTCCTCGCGCAGGTCGTCGAAGGACAGCTGGCCCACCCGCTCGCCGCGCGGCTCGGGGTCGAAGAACAGCCGCGGGTCGACGCGGCCGTGGGCGGTGACCAGCAGCGGACGGCCCGGTGCCAGTTCCTCCACCGTCGCGGTGACCTTGGCCAGCGCCTCGGCGGAAACCCGGTCGGCCTTGTTCAGCACCACCAGGTCGGCCAGGCGCAGGTGGTCGGCCAGTTCGGGGTGGCGTTCGCGCGCGGCCTCGAACTCGGCGGCGTCCACCACCTCGGCCAGGCCGCCGTAGCGGATGTCCGGGTTCTCGCTGGCGATCATCAGCCGGATCAGGTCACGCGGCTCGGCGATGCCGCTGGCCTCGACGACGATGACGTCGATGCCCGCCTCGGCCGACGACAGCCTGCCCAGCATCGCGTCCAGCCCGCTCGCGTCGACGGCGCAGCACAGGCAGCCGTTGCCGAGCGAGACCATCGTGTCGACCTGCCCGGCCACGGCCAGCGCGTCGACGTTCACGCTGCCGAAGTCGTTGACGACGACGCCGACCCGGGCGCCCTCGCGGTTGGCGAGCAGGTGGTTGAGCAGCGTCGTCTTGCCCGCGCCGAGGAACCCGGCGACGAGGACCACGGGGATCCGGCTCACAAAACTCCCTCCTCTGCCGATCACCCGACTCTAAACGACTCGCCCGCACGCGCGCGTACACGGGGGACCGGTGCCGGAAAAGGCCGTTCGGCGAATACCCACGAAAAGCCGAAGATCCGCACCCGGTAAAGAATCACGCGGGGTTCGCGCGCAAATGTGATCGATTGACGGGAAATGCGTTGCGACATGTCCGGATAACGCTTGGTAACGGCTATTTTCCGGCGTTTTCCCAGGTTGCGGCGATATTTCGGGAGCCGAGAGACGTACTGGGCATTCGGTGTCGGCGTCCTGCGAAACGTGAGGTATTCTCCCCCGCCTGGTCGGAAGCGCCCGTGCTGCAGGTGTTTCCGGTCGACACTGGTGTCGGCGACCATCGGAGGAACGGTGAACCTTCCCGTCGGGATGCAGATCACGATTTCGGAGAGTGGGGTAGTGCGGTGACTGCTACGTCCGAGCGGGTGACAACCGCGCCGGCACTTTACCACCAACGGGTGTCGGGAGAACAGAGCGTCAATTCCGCGGAGGCCGAGGAATTCCTCAACCTGATGTTCGAAGAAGGGGCGGCCGAGCAGGGCACGTGGCTCGAGACGCGCCTTGCCGAGGTGCGCACCGAAATCGCCGAAACCGGGACCTACCGGCACACGCCGGCCGAGCTGGCGTACGGCGCCCGGGTCGCCTGGCGCAACTCGGCCCGCTGCATCGGCCGGCTCTACTGGAACAGCCTCCGCGTCCGCGACCGGCGCCGGGTCACCGATCCCGCCGGCATCGCCGGCGAGTGCGTCGCCCACCTGCGCCAGGCCACCCGCGCCGGCCGGATCCGCCCGACGGTCACCGTCTTCGCCCCGGAAACGCCGGTCGTCGCGGGCCCTCGTATCCACAACGAGCAGCTGATCCGCTACGCCGGGTACCGGCTGGAGGACGGCTCGGTGCTCGGGGACCCGCGCAACGCCGAGTTCACCGACCGGGTGCGGCGGCTCGGCTGGCGCCCACCGGAGCGCCGAGGCTCCTTCGACGTCCTCCCGCTGCTGGTCGAGGCGGACCCCGGCGATCCACACCTGTTCACGCTGCCCCCGGACGCCGTGCTGGAGGTGCCGCTGAGCCACCCCGACCACCGCTGGTTCGCCGGGCTGGGCCTGCGCTGGCACGCCGTGCCGGCCATCAGCAACATGCCGCTGGAGATCGGCGGTGTCACCTACCCGGCCGCGCCGTTCAACGGCTGGTACCTCGGCACCGAGATCGGCGCCCGGAACCTGGCCGACGAGGACCGCTACGACCTGCTGCCGGTCATCGCGGAGCTGATGGGCCTGGACACCGGCTCCGAGCGCACCCTGTGGCGCGACCGGGCGCTCGTCGAGCTGACGCTGGCGGTGCAGCACTCCTTCGACACGGCCGGGGTGACGATGGCCGACCACCACACGGAGTCACGGCGGTTCCTGACGCACCTGGAGAAGGAGGAGCGCGCCGGGCGCCGCTGCCCGGCCGACTGGAGCTGGATCGTGCCGCCCGTTTCGGGTGGTCAGACCGCTGTGTTCCACCGGTACTACGACGAGCCGGATCCCGCGGCCCGTCCGGCGTTCCTGCCGCCGGACTGACCTGGGAGCGCCCGTTCGGCGGATCGTGCCGGGCCCGCGGCGCCGATTCGGGCGGAAGGGCCGACAATGGAGTCATGACCGCAGTCCTCGTCGCCCACTCCGGACGCCACGGCGGCACCCGGCAGATCGCCGAGGTGATCGCCGAGGAGCTCCGCGGCATCGGCCTGACCGTGGACCTGCGCGACGCCGCCGACGTCGCCACCGTGGACGGTTACGCCGCGGTGGTCGTCGGCAGCGCGCTGTACTACCACCGGTGGCGGCCGGACGCGGTCCGGCTCCTGGAGCACCACGCGCGGGACCTGGCCGAGCGTCCGGTGTGGTTGTTCCACAGCGGACCGTGCGGCCCCGGCGCGGCCACGCAGCAGGTCAGCCTGCCGGCGAACGTGGCGCTGCTCGCGGCGCGCATCGACGCGGAGCGCACCGCCACCTTCGGCGGCCGGCTGGACCCGGCGACGGTGCGTGGGCTGATCCCGCGGCTGATGGCCTCGGGGCACCGCGCCGGCGACTTCCGCGACTGGGACCGGATCAAGGCCTGGGCGCGCGACGTCGGCCGCCGGGTGCGCATCGGCGTGCCGCACTGACCCTTGCCCGCACGGGGTCGTCGGTGCTAGACCAAGCCTGCAGTCTTCCGGTGAAGAACCGACGGGACGGGGCGAACGTGACGGATCGGCAGGCGGAACCGGCTCAAGCCAAGAAAGCGCTTACATCAGACCAGCGCAACTCGTTCCTCGCGGCGCTGCTCGGCTGGAGCATGGACTCCTTCGACTACTTCCTCGTGGTCTTCGTCCTGGCGGACATCGCCAAGGACAAGTCGTTCGGCGCGACCGCGACGCAGCTGGCGTTCATCACGACGGCGACGCTGGTGATGCGCCCGGTCGGCGCGCTCCTGTTCGGCCTGTGGGCCGACCGCGTCGGGCGCCGGGTGCCGTTGATCGTGGACGTACTGGTGTACTCGGTGGCCGGCCTGCTGTGCGCGTTCGCCCCGAACTTCACGGTGCTGCTGATCCTGCGCTTCGTCTACGGCGTCGGCATGGGCGGCGAATGGGGCCTGGGCGCGGCGCTGGCGATGGAGAAGATCCCGGTGGCGCGCCGCGGGTTCTTCTCGGGCCTGCTGCAGGTGGGGTACTCGATCGGGTACCTGCTGGCCGCGCTCGCGTACCTGCTGGTCCACTCGGCACTGAACCTCGAGTGGCGCTGGATCTTCGTGCTCAGCATCTTCCCGGCGCTGATCAGCCTGCTGATCCGGGCGCGGGTGCGTGAGTCGGAGGTCTGGGAGGCGACCCGCGAGAAGCTGCGCGTGACGCGGACGTCGGTCAAGGACGTGCTGCTCAACCCGAAGGTGATCCGCCGCTTCGGGTACCTGATCCTGCTGATGACGGCGTTCAACTGGATGAGCCACGGCACCCAGGACGTCTACCCGAGCTTCCTCAAGGCGCACGACAACGGCGGCGCCGGCCTGTCCGCGACGACGAGCACGTGGATAGCGGTGCTGTACAACGTCGGCGCGATCATCGGCGGCCTGACGTTCGGCACGCTGTCCGAGCGGCTGGGCCGCCGCCGCACGATCGTCGCGGCGGCGGTGCTCGGCCTGCCGGTGATCCCGATCTTCGCGTTCGACCACGGGGCGGGCATGCTGGCGCTGGGGTCGTTCCTGATGCAGGTGATGGTCCAGGGCGCGTGGGGCGTGATCCCCGCGCACCTCACGGAGATGTCCCCGGACGCGATCCGCGGGTTCTACCCGGGCGTCACCTACCAGCTGGGCAACCTCCTGGCGGCGCTCAACCTCCCGATCCAGCAGGCGATCGCGGAGTCCCACGGGTACTCGTCGGCTCTCCTGTGGACGGTGGTGCCCGGCCTGATCGCGGTCGCGGTGCTGACGGCGATCGGCAAGGAGGCCAAGGGCATCAGGTTCGGGGACTCGGCGGTGGCGACGGCTCCGGCGTCCGCGAAATGACCGTTGCGGCGATGTTCCGGGCGCACGCCTCGGGTCCGGTGCGGGTGGTGTCCACTTCGAGGTCGTAGTGGACATCCCGGTGGACGAGGTCCGCTTGGCGGGCGGCCATTCCGGGGATCCGGTCGCCCCGGCCGGCCTCGCGTTCCGCGGCGACGGCCGGGTCGCAGCGGACGGCGACCCAGAGCACGGCCAGGTCGCCGAGCGCGCGCTGCCACCGCCGCTGGGACCCGGCGCCGCCGAGGAAGACCTCGTCGACGACGACCCGGGCGCCCGCACGGGCCATCGCGGCGATGCCCTCGATCCACGCCGCTTCTAGGGTGCGGAAGTCTTCGCCCACCGTGACTTCACCGTCGGCGGCGAAGCCGATGTCCGTGCCGGACCCGGGCATCGCGTCCACGAGCGTGTCGGTGCCGAAGGTGAGCCACGGGTCGGGCAGGACCGCCTGCAGGCACCGGGCGAGGGTGGACTTGCCGGAGCTGGACCCTCCGTTGAGGACGATCACCCGGGTCGGCGTCACGGCGTGACGAGCCCGGCCTCGTAGGCGAAGATGGTCAGCTGCACGCGGTTGCTGACGTCGAGCTTCGCGAACGTCCGGGTGATGTGCGTCTTCACCGTGGCCTCGCTGAGGAACAGCTCCCCGGCGATGTCGGCGTTGGGCTTCCCCTGGGCGACCGCCGTCACGATCTGCCGTTCACGGTCGCTGAGCAGCTCCAGGCCCGCCCGGGCCCGCGCCCGCCGGGGGCTGACGCGGGCCGCCACGAACTGGCCGATCAGCTGCTTCGTGGTGCGCGGCGACAGCATCGCCTCGCCACGCGCCACCACCCGGACGCCTTCGATGATCTCCTGCGGCGAGCCTTCCTTGAGCAGGAACCCGCTCGCCCCGGCCGCGAGCGCCTCGAAGACGTACTCGTCGAGGTCGAACGTCGTCAGGATCAGCACCTTCGGCGGCCGCGGCTGGGCGAGCACCGCGGCGGTCGCGGCGAGGCCGTTCATCCGGCGCATCCGGATGTCCATGAGCACGACGTCCGGGTCGTGCCGGGCGACCTGCTGGACGGCCTCGTCGCCGTCGCCCGCCTCGGCGACCACCTCGAGGTCGGGGGTGCTGGCGAGGATCATCGACAAGCCGGTGCGGACCAGCGGGTCGTCGTCGACGAGCAGTACGCGCACGCTCACCCGCCCATGCTAGGGCGTCGGCGCCACCCAGGGCAGCCAGGCCCGCAACGCGAAGAACCCGTCCGCGCCGGGGCCGGCGGTGAGGGTGCCGCCGAGCAGGGAGATCCGCTCGTTGACGCCGGTGAGCCCGGTGCCGGAGCCGGGGGAGGGCACCGGCTGCGGCGGCAGCGCGTTGACGACCTCGATCCCCAGCCCGGCGCCCGGCCCGCCGCGCACGGTGACCTCCGTGGGCGCGCCCGGCGCGTGCCGCAGGACGTTGGTCAGGGCCTCCTGCAGGATCCGGTAGGCGGCCGTGGCGAGCGGTGCCGGAGCCGTCGTGGCCTGGTCGAGCAGGATGGTGACGTTCGCCGCGAGGCCCGCCCGGCGGGCGCCCGCGATCAGCTCCGGGACGTCGGTCAACGTCGGCTGCGGCGGCTCGGCGGGGCCACCGGGACCCGCGGGACCGCGGTCGGTGAAGCCGTTGTCGCGCAGCACGCCGATCACCTGGCGCAGGTCGTCGAGGGACTGCCGGGCCGTGGTCCGGACCGTCTTGGCCGCCTCCGCCGCGTCCGGCGTGGTGGCCGCGTTGACCTCGAGGGCACCCGCCTGCAGCGACAGCAGGGAAAGCCGGTGGCCGAGGACGTCGTGCATCTCGCGCGCGATCCGCGTCTGCTCCTCGCGGCGGGCGACCTGGTCGCGCAGCGCGCGCTCTTCGACGTCGCGGCGGCGGGTTTCGAGGATGCTGTACCGCACGGCCCCGACGGTGAACGGCACGGCCGTGAACACCAGCGCCGTGATGATCACCCCGGTCAGCTTCGACCCCGTGGTCTCGGTGGACAGCCACGCCTCCGCGAGCGACAGGTCGGTCACGCGCCCGGCGTCGCGCCAGACGGCGAACCCGGTCGCGACGAAGACCAGCGCGGTCCCGGTCCAGCGCCGCCAGCCGGCGTGGTGTGCGGTGAGGGCGGCAAGGGCGATCAGCGCCGCCAGGGAGTCGCCGCGCATGAGCAGCGGCGCGAGGAGCGCGGCACCGGTGACGACGACCGGCCAGCGGTGGCGCGACACCAGCAGCACCGCGGCGGCCAGCGCGACGGGCCAGCTCAGCGCCATCAGCGCGGTCGGCTGGATGTCCTCGCTGCCCGCCACGCTCGCGTCCGAGACGAAGTTCGCGGTGCTGACCAGTACGCACGCGATGACCGCGAACACGGTGCACACCACGCGCAGCCCGGACCGTTCCATGCGGAAAGCCTACGAGGCGCCCGCGCGGTGCCCATCAGCCGTTCCGCCGATTCATCCCGGCTGTGGTGACGACTTTAGTCGTACGGCGTCGAGGCTCGCGGACGACGCGGGGCCGGGCGTCGCGCTGCTTTCCTTCTCGCCGTCAAGCAGTGGCGAAAGGAACCCCGATGACCGACAACCCCACTCTCCAGCAGCAGCCCCGGCAGGCGCCGCCGCGCAACGGCCTCGGCACGGCCGGCTTCGTCCTCGGCCTGCTCGGGCTGGTGGTCTCGCCGATCCCGCTCGTCGGGGTGGTGGCCTGGCCGCTGGTGGTGCTCGGGCTGATCCTCTCGGCGACCGGGCTGGCGCGGGTCCGCGCCGGGAAGGCGACCAACAAGGGACTCACCGTCGCCGGCATCGTCGTGTCGGTGCTCGGCCTGGTCGTGAGCGTCCTGTGGGCGGTGGTGATCGGCAAGGCCGTGTCCGACGTCCAGGACCAGGCCACCCGGCACCACACGATCACCTACCAGGTGAGCGGGGACGCGAAGACCGCGAACATCGACTACAGCACCTTCGAAGCGCACACGATCCTGATCAACACCGAGCAGGCCGCCCCGGTGCCGTGGACCAAGACCGTCGAGGCCACCGGGTTCCTCGAGGGCGCGCAGTTCGCCGCCACCGCCGGGCCCGAGGGCGGCTCGGTGACCTGCAAGGTGGTCGTGGACGGCAAGGACGCGAAGACGGCGACCGCGGCGGGACCGGGCGCCGTCGCGAGCTGCACCGGCTTCTGAACCGCCCGTACCGCCCGGCCGAGGGGGCCGGGCGGTACGGGGACGGCGGTGGGGGCCCCCCCCCCGGGCCGGGGCCCCCCCCCCACGCGCCCCCCCCCCCCCCCCGCGGGGGGGGGGGGGGGGCGGGGGGGGGGGGGGGGGGGGGGGGGCGCCGCGGGGGGGGGCCCCCCCCACCGCCGATGGGTCAGCCGCAGTGCTCGAACCCGCTGGTGTAGGACACGCCGCCGGCCGTCCCGCCCCACTTGACGCACTTGTCCGCCGCGGCCGCCTTGACCGGGCCGGCGAAGTAGGAGAACGAACCCGAGTCGGTCTGCCGCGCCGAGCCCTGGACCTCCAGGAACGCCGAGGTCGCCGTGGCCGTCCCGGCGGACGCGCTCTTCATCGTGCTGACGCAGTTCTGCCCGTTGGAAGCGTTGTAGGACAGGTAAGCCGTGCCCGCCGTGCCGAGCGGCTGCGAGTCGATGACGCCGTAACCGCCACCGCAGGCCGGGGCGCCCAGCGCGTCGTCGGTCACCGTGGCGAAGCGGATGGTGTCGTTCGCGTGCTGCTCCGGGCCGGCCTCGAACAGCACGCCGACCGACGACTGCGAAAGCTGGACCATGTCCGAGTACGCCGCGTCCTGGCCCCACACGAGCAGGCTCGAGTCGGTGCCCGTCCAGTTGCCGCCCTCGTCGAACGAGGAGTGCACCCGCAGCTGCTTGCGACGGTCGCAAGTGGACGGTGCGGCGAACACGATCCGGTCGTACTCGCCGCCGGTGTCGGTGGCGCTCATCCGGGCCGTCGAGCCCTCGACGGTCGGGGCGACGAGGTCGGTGGCGAAGGTGAACTTCGTGCTGAACGTCGCGCCGCCGTCCGAGCTGATCGCGTACGCCCGGTTGTGCGTTCCGTCCAGCAGGCACTTGTCGCCGTCGTTGGCCTGGTTGCGCGCGGCGGCGTAGACCCGGCCGTCGGCCAGCTCGGTGACGCTGATCTCCTGCGGGTTCATCGTGCTCGCGCTCGGCTTGTCGGTGGCGCCGAGGTGCCAGGTGGAACCGTTGTCGTCGCTGTAGACCAGCGCGCCGACGGTCGAGTAGCTCATGCCGGCGACGAGGCGGCCCCGGTGCGCGCCGCGGGTCAGCACGATCCCGTGCGACGGCCCGGTGGCCAGCCAGCTCGGCGCCGCGGAGAAGCCGAGCTCGGTGGTCAGCACGCGCGGCGCGCCCCACGTCTTCCCGTTGTCCTCACTGAGGGACACGCGCGGGATCCGGCCGCAGGCGGGGTTGGTGTAGCACTGCATCGTCGACAGCAGCACCACCCGGTTGCTGCCCGGGATCACGATCGGGGCCGGGTTGCCCTTCGTGTCGCCGTTGGCGTTGATGACGGTCTGCAGCGCGCTCCACGTCTTGCCGCCGTCGGTGGAGCGCTTCATCACGAGGTCGATCGCACCGAGGTCGTTGCAGACACTGGCACCGTCGTTGCGGCCTTCGGCGAACGCGAGCAGCGCGCCGTCGTTCGCCTTCACGATGGTGGGGATGCGGTAACAGTCGTGGCCCTCGGTGTTCTTGGTGAACACCAGGGTGCTGGCCACGTCGGCCTGCGCGGTGCCGATGGCCGCCGGGACGGCGACAACGGCCGCGCACCCCAGCAGCCCGGCCAGCAGCCCTCTGGCGATACGGGTGAACTTCACGGTGGGGACTCCCTACGAGTTCGTTCTACGTCCTACGTCTCGGCGGAAGCGTCGACCCGGCCCGTACAAGACCCGTACAACCCGGCGTATAACGAGCTATATCCCTGGCCGGTGGGAAAACATCAGGTGAACGCGGCCAGCGTGGCGAAGCCGGTCGCGAACACGAGAAGCGTGGACAGCAGACCCAGGAGCAGCGCCCGGCCACCTCCGCGCAGCAGCGGGCCGAGCCGGACGGCGCAGCCGAGGCCGAACAGCGCGCCCGCGAGCAGGAGGGTGGACGCGGTCTTCGCGACGTCGAGCGCGAACGCCGGGACGAGCCCGGTGCTGCGGACGGCGACCATCGCGAGGAACCCGAGCACGAACAGCGGGACGAGGGGCGCGTGCCCGCCGCGGCGGGTGCGTTCGGTGGCGCCGACGATCGCGACCATCGGGGCCAGCAGCACGACCCGGCTCAGCTTCACCACGATCGCGATCGTCACCGCGCCGGCGCCCGCCGGCCCGGCCGCGGCGACGACCTGGGCGACCTCGTGCACCGAGATCCCGGCCCAGCTGCCGGTGCGGACCGCGTCCAGCCCGAGCCAGCGGGCGAGCAAGGGGAGTACGCCGAGCGCGAGGCTGCCGTAGCAGGTGACGAGCGCGACCGCCGTCGCGACGTCGGAGTCCTCGCGGTCGACGACGCCCTCCATGGCGGCGATCGCGGACGCGCCGCAGATCGAGAAGCCGGTGGCGACGAGCAGGGCGAGCCCGCGCGGCACCCGCACCAGCTTGCCGAGGCCGAGGGTGCCGAGGAAGGTGACCGCGACCGTCACCACCACGGCGGCGAGGGTGCCGGCGCCGAGGCTGAGCACTGTCGGCAGGGCGAGCTGCAGCCCGAGCAGGACGACCCCCGCGCGCAGCAGGCGTTTCGTGACGCGCGCGACGGCCTGGCGGTGCTCGTCGGCCAGCAGGGGAGTGCTCCCGACGGCGATGCCGAGCACGACGGCGACGGTGAGCGCGCCGGCGACCGGCCACGCCGAACTCAGCGCGTACGCGGCGGCGACACCCAGGCCGGTGATCACGAGGCCGGGCAGGAGCGGTTTCGCCGTCGTGAGTGCCATGGTCCCAGCGTCGCCCGGGCGCGCGGGTTTCGGTAGCCGTCCGTGCCGGCCCAGGTCATAGACTGGGGCTATGACCGGACCGGATCTGGACTCGCTGCGCCTGCTGGTGCTCGTCGACGACCTCGGCAGCATCGGCCAGGCGGCCACCGCGCTGGGCATCGCGCAACCCTCGGCGAGCAAACGCTTGTCCACTTTGGAGCGTCAGCTGGGACTGTCCCTCGTGGACCGGACGCGACGGGGCTCCGCGCTGACCCCGGACGGCCGGGTCATCGCGGGCTGGGCCCACCGGGTGCTGGCCGAGGTGGACGGGCTGCGGACCGGTGCCGAGGCGCTGCGCACCCAGCGCGGCGCGAAACTGCGCGTCGCGGCGAGCATGACACTGGCCGAGCACTTCGTGCCGGCGTGGATCGGCGAGGTGAAGCGGACCGGGCCGGACACCCACGTCGGGCTCGAGGTGGTCAACTCCGAGCACGTCGCCGACCTCGTCACGCACGGGAAGGTGGACCTCGGGTTCGTCGAGTCGCCGGGGCCGTGGCCGGGCCTGAGCACGCGCCGGGTCGCCACCGACCGGCTGGTTGTGGTCGTCCCGGCCGGGCACCAGTGGGCGCGGCGACGCCGTCCGCTCACCGCCGCGGAGCTGGCCGCGACGCCGCTGGTGGTGCGCGAACCCGGGTCGGGCACCCGCGAGACCGTCGAGGCGGCGTTGCGCCGCGCGGGCGCCGGGCCGGTGAACCCGTTGCTGGAGCTGGGTTCGGCGTCGGCGGTGCGCAACGCGGTGATCGCCGGGGCCGGACCCGCGGTGATCAGCGACCTCGACGTCGTCCGCGAGGTGGCCGGGCGCCGCCTGGTGCCGGTGGCGGTCGACGGCCTCGAGCTCGGCCGGGTGCTGCGCGCGGTGTGGCCGGCGGGCCGCCGGCTGGCCGGACCGGCCGCGGAGCTGCTGGCGCTGGCGGTCAAGTCCGGGTCCTGACGGGGACGCTTCCTTGCGGCCGATCCAACGGCGATATATCGTGCGAATGTCGGCGATACGACGACCGAGGAGGCAACCATGGTGATGCACACCGGAGCAGGGCGGATGTTCGGCGGGTTCGGGGGCGGGGAGCCCTTCGGCAGCCACGGGCACCCGGGGCATCCAGGACACCCGGGACACCACGGGCACCCGGACCACGAGCACGGGATGCCCGGCCACGAGGACTGGGAAGGTGGCCCCGACCTGGCGCGCGGCGGGCCGCCGGGTGGTTTTCCGCCGCACCCACCCCACCCGCCGCAGCCGCCGGGGGGCCCGGGCGGCTTCCCCGGGTTTCCGGGGTTCCCGGGCGGGCCGGGGTCGTTCGGCGGCCCGGGTGGCTGGGGCGGCGGCGCCTTCCAGCGGGTGCGGGACTTCCGGGGTGGGCGGCCCGCGGCGCGTCCGGTGCGCCCGGCCGTGCTCGCGCTGCTGGCCGAGGAGCCGATGCACGGTTACCAGCTGATGCAGGAGATCCGGCGGCGCACCCATGACCGGTGGCGGCCCAGCCCCGGTTCGGTGTACCCGATCCTGCAGCAGCTGGAGGACGAGGGCCTGGTCCGCACGGTCGAGTCGGGCGGCCGGCGCGTCGCCGAGCTGACCGACGCCGGGCGCGAGCACGTCGACGGCCGCGAGGAGGAGTTCGCCGCCCTGTGGTCCGACGGCGCCCCCGAGGACGAGCCGAACGCCGACCGTTTCGCCGCGCTCTGGAACGCGCTGGGAGAGCTGTCCGGCGCGGCCGCCCAGGTCGGCTACAGCGGAAACGAAGCCCAGGTAGCCGAAGTGAAGAAGATCCTCGCCGACGCGCGCCGCCGGGTCTACGCGGTCCTCGCCGACGCGGACCTGGAGGACGAGGAAGCCTGACGGCCCGGCCGCCAATACCGTGAGGGGCACCCTCAGGGAGACGTAAGCCCTGAAGGTGCCCCTCGCGGCGGCCCGCTTGGCGTTCGGCTGTCGAGGGGGGGGGGGGGGGGCCCCCAGGGGCGCGCGCGGGCCGGGGGCGGGCCCCACAGGCCGGGTGTTATAAACGACTCCTCCGGGGGGGGGGGGGGCGAGGGCCCCGGCGGGTTGGGGTTGGGGGGGCGGGGCCCGGGGGGGGCGCCCGGCTGGCCCCTCGACCGGCGCGGGACCGTCCACATCGGACGGTTTGAAAACCCGGTAAGCTCGGTGCGCATGGAGGAAAAGGACTTCGCGGCGCACCTGACCGCGACCATGACCGGCAGCGCGCTGACCATGCTGATCGGGCTCGGGCACCGTACCGGCCTGCTCGAAGCGGCCGCCCGCGGCCCCGCGACCAGTGCCGGCCTCGCCGAGCGGGCGGGGCTGCGGGAGCGGTACGTCCGCGAGTGGCTGGGCGCGATGGTCACCGGCGGCATCTTCACCTGCGACGCGGGGGAGTACACCTTCCCGCCCGAGCACGCGAAGTTCCTGCTCGGCGACACGGCGTCGAACCAGCTGCCGTCGCTGCTGACGTTGAGCGCGTTCACCGGCATCCTGCCCGACCTCGAGCGCAGCTTCGCCGAGGGCGGCGGGGTGCCGCGGTCGGCGTACGGGCCCTACCTCGAGACGCTCGGCGCGAAGACCGGCGACAGCTGGAAGCACATCTACCGCGAGCACCTGGTCGACGGCTTCTTCGGCGCCGTCCCCGGCCTGACGGCGAAGCTGGCCGAGGGCGCGCGCGTGCTCGACCTGGGCTGCGGCACCGGGAACGCCATCGCGGTCGCCGCCCGCGCGTTTCCCGCGTCGCGGTTCACCGGCGTCGACATCAATCCCGGCGTCGTCGCGCAGGCGGAGGAGACCAACGCGGACCTGCCCAACGCCGAGTTCGCGGTGGCGGACGCGGCCGAGCTGACGGCCGACCCGCCGTACGACCTGATCACCGCGTTCGACGCGATCCACGACCAGGACCGCCCGGACGTCGTGCTGCGCCGGATCCGCGGGGCGCTTGCGCCGGACGGGCTGTTCTTCATGGTGGACACCAACTTCTCCAGCCACGTGGAGAAGAACGTCGGCAACCCGCTCGCCGCGCTGTGCTACTCGATCAGCCTGATGTACTGCACCACGACGTCGCTCGCCGAGGGCGGCGCGGCACTGGGCGCGATGTGGGGCACCGAAAAGGCGTCGGAACTGCTCGCGGACGCGGGGTTCCGGCACGTCGACGTGCTCGATTCCCCGCGTCCGCAGAACTGCATCTACGTCTGCCGCGCGTGAGTCACTGCTGGTACGGCGCCGCCGCGGCCTTCGCGGCGGTGATCAGCGCGCCCTTGTTCTTCGGCCAGAACGTGCTGTCGACGCAGGTGTAGCGCGGCAGGAACCCGCCGCAGGTGCCGCTGGAGCCGCCGACCTCGAACGTCACGCTGGCGACACCGAGCTCGCCGTAGGTGAAGTCGTCGGTGGTGCCGCTCGTGTCGTAGCCGACGGTCTCCTCGTTGGTGCCGACGAGGTAACCGTTGGACGCGGCGTACTTCGCGCCGAGCTTGCGGTACTGCGCGTCGTTCGGCGAGGTGGCCTGCGTGAAGCCCCACGGGATGATGATGTCGTTGCCGTAGCTGTGCAACGTGATCATCGTGCCCTTGGCGGTGGTCGGCGCGGGGTCGTTGTTGCCGGTGCCGCGCTGGTCCGGGAAGATCGAGCGGGCCAGGCCTTCGAGCGCCTTCACCTCGGGCTCGGAGCCGGCGCTCACGCCCTGGTAGGTCTCGGCGCAGGGGGAGTTGGAGTCGCCGCCCCACTTGAACGTCGAGTTGCGGTTGAGGTCGATGCCGATGTTGGTGCCGGAGCAGCCGCCGCGGGTGTTGTTCGCGTTCTTGCGCTGCAGCTTCGGCGAGTTCCCGCCGGAGGCGACGATGTCGACGCCGTCGGGGTTCGAGATCGGCACCACCCAGACCTCGGTGGTGTCCAAAATGGACTTGGCGGTGGCGTCGGTGGCGTAACCGTCGGCGAGGTAGTCGATCCAGCGCCAGGCGAGCTCACCGGTCGACAGCTCGCGCGCGTGGATCTGGGCCATCAGGAAGAACTTCGGCTTCTTCGACGTCGTCGAGAGCGTGCAGTCGCCGGTCTGCTTCTTGGTCAGGCAGATCGCCTGGATGTCGTGCCCGCCCTGGCCCTGCTGCTTCTTCCACGACTGGCCGATCGTGTACTTCGTGGCCAGGTCGGGGTGCGCGGCCGCGACGCTCGTGAGGTGCGCTTCGTGCGCCGTGACGGTGCGGTAGCCGCCGTAGAAGGTGTCCGCGGCGAGGGAATTCGCCTGCGCGGGCAGTTCCTTGTAGACGGTGTCGTAGAAGCTCGGCCGGTAGCCGAGGCCCTGCAACTGTGCGGCGACGGTTTTGCCGCCGACGACGTACACCGAACCGGCGTCACCTTCTTCGACGTCGAACCCGGCGTTCGTCAGGGCGGCGGCCTGCGCGGCGGTCGCCGGGACACGCCAGAACACCGGCGTGTCGGCTGGCTGCGCGGTGGCGCTGCTCCCGAGCAGGGAAGCGAGCAGGGTGCCGGCCGCCACCAGGGCGAGCCGGGACAGGGACCTTGACGCCATCGGGGGATCTCCTCACGGCCGCACGGATGGGCGCCCGGCCCGGCAGCCCACGGTCACCGAACCGGCACGCACAGTGTGTCGGTGCGGGACAAACCCGCCATACCCCCGAAAGTCGCGAAACCGGTCAACGGCAAGGGCGGCACTTTCACGGGAAAGTGCCGCCCTCGCCGAGCCGTTGCTACTTCTTCAGGCCGTGTTCGATCGACTCGATGATCCGCGGCCGCAGCTCCGCCGCGCTGATGATCGCGTCGACCGAGCCGACCTCGACCGCGCGCTGGATGTTGTGGACGCGGTCGAACTCCGCGGCCACCTCGCCGACCTTCTCGGCGCGCACCGAGGACTGGACCTCCGCCAGCTGGGCGTTCAACGCCGCCCGCTCGGCGCCGCTGGCCGCCGACACCCGGGCCTGCAGCTCCGTCACCCGCGGGTCGGTCGCCGTGCGGTTGTTGACCTCGCCGGAGAAGACCACCGCCGCGGCCGGGGCGCCGCCCAGAACCGAGGCGAACGAGCCCTCCAGCGCCAGGACCGTCATGTTCGGGTTGAGCGCCTTGGAGAACACCACGAACGCGCCGCCGTGGTAGCGGGAGATCACGCAGAACACGATCGGGCCGTCGAAGTTGACGATCGCCCGGCCGATCTCCGCGCCGTACTCCAGCTGCAGCTTCCGCAGCGACTCCGGCGAGCCGTCGAACCCGGAGAGGTTCGCCAGCACCACCAGCGGCCGGTTGCCCGACGCCGCGTTGATCGCCCGCGCGGTCTTCTTCGACGACCGCGGGAACAGCGTGCCCGCGGTGTAGGCGTCCGGGCCGTCGGTGGGCGGGAAGCCGCGGCGGGGCACCGAACGCGACTCGATGCCGACCAGGCAGACCGGCCAGCCGCCGATGTGCACGTCCTGCACCGCCGAGGTGTCGGCGTCGGCCATGCCCGCCCAGCGCTCCAGCACCGGGTGGTCCTGGTCCGACAGCGCACGCATCACCGTGCGGATGTCGAAGGCCTTCTTGCGGTCCGGGTTGTGCTCGGCCGAGAAGATCTCGCCGACCGTCTTGAAGTCGCTGCCGACGATCGCGTGCGGGTACGGCGAGACGTCGCGGTCCACCGGGTCGTTCGAGGTGGCCCGGCGCGGGCCGGTCTCACCCGGCACGACGTAGGTGTGGTCGTAGTGCGACATCAGCACGTCGCGGGCGGCCGTCAGGTTCGGCGCCCAGTACTGCGCCTGGCCGTTCGGGCCCATCACGCGGTCGTAACCGCCGATGCCGAAGTTGTCCTCGGCCGACACGCCACCGGAGAAGTCCAGCGCCTGCTTGCCGGTGAGCACCATCGCCGAGTCCGGCGTCATGATCAGGACGCCCTTGGTGTGCATGAGCATCGTCGCTTCGGCGTTCCAGTACGGCTGGGCACCGACGTTGATGCCGACGACCACGACGTTGATCTCGCCGCCGTCCTGGGTGAACGTGACGATCCGCTTCAGCGCCGCGGCGACCCAGTCCATGTTCTCGGTGCCCGAGGACATCGAGATCCGGGCGCCCGCGGACACCGCGAACCACTCGAGCGGGACCTGCATCCGCTCGGCCAGGTCCAGCGCCGCGATGACCCGCGAGCACTCCGGCTCCGACAGCGCGCCCAGCGCCTTCGTCGGGTCGCCGAGCAGCACGACGCGGGTGACGCCCTCGGGGTGCCGCTCGGTCGGCGTGGTCACCACGCCCGCGATGATCGCCGCGGAGTTCTTGCCCTTCGGGCGATCCACCGGCACCAGCGCCCCGGCCTCGTCGAAGTCGTGCTCGACGAAGCTGCCTTCCGGCCCGGAGAGCAGGCCGGTCAGCTCGTACGGGTAGACGTTGCCGCGCCGCGCCGCGCGCAGCACCTTCTGGCGGTAGTCGTCCAGCGGCTGCAGCGGCTCGTCGGTCGGCGCGCCGACGTGCAGGCGCGCGCCGTTGCCCGGGTCGAGGGTGATCCGGACGGCGATCTCGGACAGCTCGCCGGAGTGGGCGCGCTGCCGCGCCAGGAACTGGACCTCCTCCAGCCCGGCGCCCGCCGTGGTCGGCAGGATGCGCTGGACCAGCGTGTTCAGCTCTTCCGGGGTGATCTCGGTCGACGGCCAGACGTACATCATGATCCGGTTGGTGTCGAACCGCTTGTTCTGCGGCCGCTGCGCCTGGATGTTGCGGATCGCGTCGAGGCACGCGGTGATCGCGTCTTCGACCGCGGGCAGCGAGACCAGCCGGCCGTCGGCTTCCCGCAGCGGGGTCAGGTCGCGGACCTGGCCCATCGCGATGAGGCGCTCGTCGGCCGGGTTGCTCTTGGCGACCGCCTTGAAGAGGTAGATCTCCTCGTCCGACGACGGCAGCCGGGTGAGGTCGAACTCGCGCAGCCGCTGCAGCTGCAGGCGCTGCGCGATCATCGGGTGCAGGCCGCGGATCAGCCTGTCCTCGGCGAAGCCGTCGCCGTCGGGGCGGAAGGTGAAGTGGTGGTGCATCACCGCGCCGCTGGTGCCGGCCACGGTGGTGGTGATCCGGCGGACCCCGGCGGGCAGCGACTGCCCGGCGAGGATCTCCCCGAGCCGCACGGCCATCGCGTCGGCGTCCGGCTGGCCCTCCCACGTGACGTAGAGGTCGGCGACCAGGCCGCGCTCGGGGACGTCGGCGGCGAACGTGCCGACCGCGCCGATCGCGTCGGGCAGGGCGGCGATGTCGACGGCGGTGGTGACCACCCGCGTCACGCCGTGGCGCCCGGTGTGCTCGGCGGTGACGAACCGGCAGCCCGCGACGTCGTGCGCGGTGACCTCGGCCAGCCCGCGGTTGCCGTAGTAGCGGCGGGTCAGGACCTCCAGCAGCGGCGCGTGGTCGCGGCCGGGCCGCCCGATCCGCTGGCCGATCAGCCGGACCAGCGGCTCGGCGCTGGCCACCATGGTCTGGATCCGCTCGGCGCGGTCCGGCGAGTCCGGGTTCCGGTCGAGATGACGCAGCTCGTCGCGGACCGCGGCGTAGACGCGGGCGCGGCTGCGGCGCAGCAGCGGCTGGGCGAACCAGCGGAACACCACGCCGCGGGCCAGGTCGGAGACCGTCGGGAAGCGCACCTGCGTCGCCTCGACCAGGTGCTCCAGGGTGAGCCCGGCGCGCTCGCTGTCCGACTCGAGCGGCGGGGCGCCGGCCAGCCACTGCCGCAGCAGCTCGGAGACGACGGCGACGTCCGACGACATCCGCTGCTGCGCCAGGAAGATCCGGAAGACCGCGCCTTCCAGCTCCGGCGTGCGGTCGAGGTCGGTGACGCCGTAGTGGCCGAGGACCTTCGTCAGCTTGGCCTGGAAGCCTTCGGTGACGCCCGCGCGCTCGACGTCGAGGCTCTGCAGGTAGCTGTGGAAGAACTCCCGCGCGCTGTGCACCGGGCTGCCCGGCTCGGTGTCGAGCTCGCCGCCCGGCTTGTTGCGGCTCAGCTCGGACAGGTCGGCGAACACGGTCAGCAGCTCGCGCTCGCCCTCGAGCGGGCGGGGGCCCAGCTCGGCGCGGGCGGCCAGGTAGGCCGACAGCACGCGCTTGCGCTCGGCCGGGTCGACGTCGAAGCCCAGCAGCAGGCTGCGGAGGTCCTGCAGGCCGCGTTCGACCCGGGCTTCGGCGGAAACGCCCGACGGCTCGGCGGGCAGCTCGATCTCGACGGTCTCGGTCTCGGTGGCGGCTTCCTCTTCGGCGCCGTCGGCCAGCGGCTCGAGCCGCATCAGCGGGGCGCCGGTCTCGACCTGGCTGCCCACCGACACCGGGCACTCGCGGACCCGGGCGCGGAACGGCGCGCGCAGCACCGTCTCCATCTTCATGCTCTCCAGCACCAGGATCGGCGCGTTCGCCTCGACCTCGTCGCCCACCGACAGCGGCGTCGCGACGACCAGCGCGGGCGCGGGGGAGCGGACGACGCCGCCTTCGTCGCGGCTGATCCGGTGCGTGACGCCGTCGACCTCGACGAGGTGAATCGGGCCGTGCGTGGCGGAGATGAACCGGAAGCGCTGGCCGTTGACGACGATCAGGCCGCTGTGGGCGTCGAACCGCTCGATCTCGACGTCGGCCGGGTGCACGTCGCCGCCGCCCGAGATGCCGACGCGGAAGCGCTTCTGGCCGCAGCGGGCCACGGTGACGCGGTAGCCGACACCGCGCAGCTTGAGGTCCAGCGGACGGCCGGATTCGTGCTGCACCTGCGGGCGGCCGCCGTACGCGGTGGTCAGCAGCCGCTGGACGGAAACCTCTTCCTCGTCCTGGTAGGCCTCGATGGCCGCCGCGGCCAGCGCGATCGCGGAGTGCCGGTGGGTGACCAGACGGCCCTCGGCGCGGACGCGGTCGATCCAGCCGGTGTCGGCGCTGGCGTCGATCACCTCGGGCTGGTCGAGCAGGTCGAGCACGAAGCTCTTGTTGGTCGCGCCGCCCTCGATGATCACGACGGTCTCGGCCATCGCGCGGCGTAGCCGGGCGAGCGCCTCCTCGCGGTCGCGGCCGTAGGCGATGATCTTCGCGATCATCGAGTCGAAGTCGGCCGGGATCGTGTCGCCTTCGCTGACCCCGGTGTCGACGCGGATGCCGGGGCCGGCGGGCAGCGCCAGCCGGGCGATGCGGCCGGGGGAAGGCGCGAAGTCGCGGTCGGGGTCTTCGGCGTTGAGCCGTGCCTCGACGGCGTGGCCGCTCTCGGCGGGCTGCTCGCCTTCGAGCTTGCCTCCGCCGGCGACGTGCAGCTGCAGCTTGACCAGGTCGGTGCCGGTGGTGATCTCGGTGATCGGGTGCTCGACCTGCAGGCGGGTGTTGACCTCGAGGAAGGCGAACAGCTTCTCGCCCGGGTGGTAGAGGAACTCGACGGTGCAGGCGCCGCGGTAGCCGACGGCGACGGCGAGCCGCTCGGCCGAGGCCTTCAGCTCGGCCGTCTGCTCCGGGCCCAGCACCGGGGAGGCGGACTCTTCGATGATCTTCTGGTTGCGGCGCTGCACCGAGCAGTCGCGCACACCCAGTGCCCACGCTGTGCCGCCGTCGGAGATCACCTGGACCTCGACGTGGCGGGCACCGGTGACCAGGCGCTCCAGGAACACGACACCGGAGCCGAACGCGCGCAGCGCTTCCTGGCTGGTGCGCTCGTAGGCGTCGGCGAGGTCTTCGCCGGAGGCCACCATGCGGATGCCGCGCCCGCCGCCGCCCGCGGTCGCCTTGAGCATCAGCGGGTAGCCGATCTCGTCGCCGGCGCGCAGCGCGTCCTCGAGGGTGGCCACCTCGCCGCGGCTCCACGGCGCGACCGGGACACCGACCTCTTCGGCGATCAGCTTGGCGCCGATCTTGTCCCCGAGCTTGCGCATCGCGTCGGCGCTCGGCCCGACGAACGTGACGCCGACCTTCTCGCACAGCTCGGCGAAGGCGGGGTCCTCAGCGACGAAGCCCCAGCCGACCCAGGCGGCGTCGGCCTTCGTGTCGACGAGGGCCTTCTCCAGCACCCCCAGGTCGAGGTACGGCCGCGCCGAAGCCAGGCCCAGGTTGTAGGCCACGTCGGCTTCGCGGACGAAGGTCGCGGTGCGGTCCGCGTCGGTGTAGAGGGCGACCGTCTCGATCCGCTCCCCGGTTTCCGCCGAGAGATCCCGCACGGCGTGGATCAGCCGCATCGCGGCCTCTCCGCGGTTGACGATGGCGACACGACTGAACACCGGCTGAGCCTCCCAAGTACCCACGCACAGAAGGCGACGCACCTGCCCCGGGGCGTCGCCTGCACCTGCCTACACCCTGGTCGATGACCGACCGGTGGGCCAATGTCCGGCATGGCGCATGCCGGAGGCGATGCTTTGTGGGAACCCCACAAAAAGCGACCGGCGCCACACTGCGCGACGCCGGATTCTCGCGAGGACTGCCACAAAGCACACGGGGAACCCTACGCCGGGGGTGACTAGGAAAACATCTCGTTGCCACCCCTATGTTCAGGAGGCCAGCAGCACGTCCGACTCCAGTACCTGCCCCAGTTCCCGGCGTTCGGCCTCCGACAACGGCACGGCGGCTACGCTGCACCGCCCGTCCGGCCCGGGCGCGGTGGTGATGGCCAGCACGGGCCGCCCGTCGATCTCACGCAGGGTGACGCGGCCGCCGCAGGCGAGGTCCACGGAGACTCCGGGCCGTTCGCGATGCCGGCCCCTCCAGCGGCTGACGAAGTCGAAAGTCATCGCGGTCTCCCCTCGGTACGGGCGTTCTCCCCGAGCACAGGTGTCAAGGGTTGATGCCCCGGATACCCCGGGTTCACACGCCGGAGGGGAAGAATTCGTCCGCGAGGTCCGCCATCGCCGCGACCGGGAGGCCCGGGTTGGCCGCGGCCGCCGTCACCACGCGGTCGTCGGCGTGGCCGAGAAGTTCCACAATGGACTCCGGTGCGAGGCCGGGCTGCCGGGCCAGCTCACGCAGGGTGCGCACGGACGCGCCGCCGAGCATCCGCCGGGCGAGGTCGCCGGGGCACCGCGGGTTCGCCGCGAGCCGCGCGTGCACGGGTGAGCCGTGCCGGGCGAGGGTCCGCAGCTGTGCCGGGCCGAGCCGCGGGTTCGCCGCGACGGCCTTGGCGACGCCCGCGTCGGGGTCGGCGGTGAAGCGCTCGAGAAGGTCGGACGGCAGGTCTTCCCGGGCCGCCGCCAAGCG
This sequence comes from Amycolatopsis sp. NPDC049252, assembly GCF_043197175.1. Taxonomy (NCBI): domain Bacteria; kingdom Bacillati; phylum Actinomycetota; class Actinomycetes; order Pseudonocardiales; family Pseudonocardiaceae; genus Amycolatopsis; species Amycolatopsis sp. NPDC049252. The sequence goes on along the minus strand of NZ_JBICSQ010000056.1, from coordinate 14,661 downwards.
CCTGACCTGCGCCGCGGGTGCCCCGGCCAGGATGCGCAGCTCCGCCTCGGTCGCGGTGGCGACGCGCGGCACGAGGCCGGCCCCGATCTTCGTCTCGGCGGCCAGCCGCACCAGCGATGTCAGGGGGATCAAGGGGTTGACGGCCGCGCGCTGCCGGATTTCGCGGCTGCGGTCGCGGGCGAGCAGCCGCGGCAGGAGGGCGACGGCCGCCGGGTTGGCCGCGAGGTCCCGGCGGACGCCGGGCAGGTCGTCCTCGGCCAGCACGGCGTAGACGTCGTCCGCGAGATCGGTGCGGGAGGCCAGCTTCCAGCGGGTCAGCTGACCGGCGCGAACGGACCGGCCGCCGACCAGGTGCCGCAGCACGTCCGGCGGCATCGCCGGATTGCCGGCCAGCAGGTGCATGACCTGGGGATCCGGGTCGGGCAGCAGGCGGAGCAGCACGTCCGGCGGGGTGTGCTCGTTCGCGGCGACCGCCCGGCGGACCACAGGCCGGGCGTCGGAAGCCAGCCGGACGGCGAGCTCCTCGGAGAGCGACTGGCACCGGGCCGCCGAGGTGACCACGTCGAGGTCCGGGTCGGTCAGCAGCCGCTCGACGATCCGCGCCGGGAGCGGGAACCGGGCGCTCAGCTCGCACCGGAGCACCGGGTCGGGATCGGCCGCCAGCCGGTCGAACCACCCGGGGCCGGCGTCGGGGTGCGCCAGCACGGCCAGCCCGCGCCACGGATCCCCGGACGGCACGTCGGCCGGGGCGATCAGGCCGCGTTCCAGCAGCGGGTACAGCACCTCCGCGTCACCACGGGCGGCCAGGACACACGCGTGGGCGGCCGTCAGGCCGGGGTGACCGGCGAGGACCGGGCCGGTCTCCTCGTCCGCGGTGGCGACCAAGTGGTCCAGCAGGGGAGCGGGCAACGCGGGGTTGGCCGCCAGGCCGCGCGTCGACGGGCTCATCGTCGTCTCCGATCGTCCCGCCCGGTGCGGAACCGGACAGGATCGCGCGTCTCGTCCGCGGCGGCAACCGGTTTCCGCCGCGGACGAGACGCGGCGACCCGCGAACCGCCGTCAGGATGTCCGGATGGAACTCGGGCACCTGGCCTCGGCCGCGCGGGCGGTCTTCTCCGCGAAGCTGGTCTACGGCGAACCGGTCGAACGGGACGGTGTCGTCGTGATCCCGGCCGCCGCGGTGTTCGGGGGCGGGGGTGGTGGCGACACGGACGCGCTGCCCCTGCGGGAGGGCGCCGGGTTCGGGGTGCTCGCGCGGCCCGCCGGGGCGTTCGTCCTGCGGAACGGCACCGCGAAGTGGGTGCCGGCCCTCGACCTGACGCGGCTCGGGCTCGCCGCGGCCGTCACCGTGGTCGCGGTGGTGAGAGTTGTCGCCAAGCGGGCGAGGAGGTGAAGAGTTCACCGCCGGTTCTTGTCCGCGTTCGCGTTCCTGACCTAGCGTCGGGCCGTCACTGATGCGGAGGTCGGCATGGATGTCAGCAGGCGTACGGTGCTGCGAGCGGGCGGGCTGGCCGCGGCCGCGGGGACGCTCCCGGGCGTCGCGTTCGCCGAGCAGTCAGGCGGTACGCAGACGCGGACCGTCACCGGCACCTTCAAGCCGGACATCCCGGACTGGTACTACCTGCCCGTCGACGTCCCGCGCGGGGTCAGGCAGATCGACGTCGTGTACTCCTACGACAAACCTCAGGTGCCCGCCGGCACCCGCGGGAACGCCTGTGACATCGGCATGTTCGGCCCGGAGGGCCACGACCTGGGCAACGCCCGCGGGTTCCGCGGCTGGTCCGGCGGGTTCCGCGACCGGTTCTCGATCAGCGCGTCCGAAGCGACCCCCGGCTACCTCGCCGGGCCGGTCAAGCCCGGCCGCTGGCACGTCATCCTCGGCCCGTACACCGTCGCGCCGCAGGGCCTGAACTACAAAGTGGACATCACGCTCACCTTCGGCCCGGACGGCGCGCCGTTCCAGCCGAACCCGGCGCCGGAGACCGCGCCCGCCCGCGAGAAGGGCCGCGCCTGGTACCGCGGCGACGGCCACCTGCACACCGTGCACTCCGACGGCCGCCGCACCCCGGAGCAGCTGGTCGCCGACGCCCGTGCCGCCGGCCTGGACTTCATCGTCTCGACCGACCACAACACCTCCAGCGCGCAGCTGCAGTGGGGTGAGCACGCCACGGACGACCTGCTGATCCTCAACGGCGAAGAGGTGACGACGCGCTCCGGGCACTGGCCCGCGCTCGGCCTGCCCGCCGGCACCTGGATCGACTGGCGCTACCGCGCGGCCGATCCGCAGGACTTCCGCCGGTTCACCGACCAGGTGCACCGCGCGGGCGGCCTCGTCACCGCCGCGCACCCGTTCGCCAACTGCTTCGGCTGCACGTACGAGTTCGCCTACGAGATCGCCGACCTCGTCGAGGTGTGGAACGGGCCGTGGACCCAGGACGACGAGGCGAGCGTCATCCACTGGGACGGCCTGCTGCGCGGCGGCCGGTTCATCCCGGCGATCGGCGACTCGGACGCGCACAACCCGGACCAGCGCGTCGCGCTGCCGCACACCGTCGTGTACGCCGACCGCCTGCGCCGCAAGGAACTCCTGGCCGGGCTGAAGGCCGGCCGGTCGTGGCTGGCCGAGTCGTCCGCGGTCCAGCTCGACTTCACGGTCTCCGGCGGCGGCCGCACCGCGGGCATCGGCGACCGGCTCCCGGTGGGGATCGGCACGCCGGTGACGGTCGGCGCGGCGGTCGGCGGCGTGCCGGGCACGACGGTGACGTTCCTCGACCAGCTGGGCCCGGAGCACACCGAGACCATCGGCGACTCCGGCACGGCGACCGTCACGTGGACGACCTACCCCCGCTACAGCCGCTGGGTGCGCGTCGAGGTCCGGCGTCCGTCGGGCGGCCCGAACACGACGATGCCCAACGCCATGGTCGCGATGTCCAACCCGATCTTCCTCGGCACCGGCCACTGAACCCCGCCCCGCGTCCCGCGTCTTCCGACAGGGCAGACTGGTGCGAACGGGTGACGGGGAGGCAGTGTGCGTGGATGTGGCCTGAAGGTGGCCATCTTCCTGGGGGCGGTCGTCGTGCTGACGGCGGGGATCGTCGTGGTGTCGGTGCTCGTGCGCAGCCCGGTCCGGACACCCGGGTGCACGGTGACGCCTCCGGGGGAGAACGCGACGTCCGTCACGTTCACGCCGGAGCAGATGACCAACGCGGCGACGATCTCGGCCGTCGGCACCAAGCTGGGCCTGGCCCCGCACGCGGCGACTATCGCGCTGGCCACGGCGCTGCAGGAGTCGAAGCTGCAGAACCTGGAGGGCGGCGACCGCGACTCGGTCGGCCTGTTCCAGCAGCGGCCCAGCCAAGGCTGGGGCACGGTCGCGCAGCTGCGTGACCCGGTCTACGCGGCGACGGCGTTCTACGAGAAGCTCGAGAAGCTGCCGGGCTGGGAGACGATGCCGATCACCGAGGCGGCGCAGGCCATCCAGCGCTCGGGGGCCCCGGACGCCTACGCGCAGTGGGAGCCGCAGTCGCGGGCGATGGCGGCGGCGTTCACCGGCCAGTGGCCGGCGTCGCTGACCTGCCGCAACCTGACCCTGGCGCCGCCCGCGGACATCGCGGCTTCGGCGACGGCAGAGCTGGGCACTTCACGGTTGAGCGGAGCGCACCCGGCGGCCCAGGGCTGGACGTACGCGAGCTGGCTGGTCGGCCGCGCGGAGGCGCTGGGCGTCGACAAGGTGAGCTTCGCCGGCCAGACGTGGACGGCGGCGTCCGGGGCCTGGGCCCAGGACACCGCCGCCGGTCCGGATCTCTCGCTGCACCAGGCTCCGGCGGCCCCGCCCAGCCAGTGAGGCCCCACCGCCGAGGAGGCTCGAAGCCCGTGAAGGCACCGAAGCGCGGTTGCCGTGCGGCCGGCGGTCGCCGTGGTTGTCGCCGGCCTCGCCGCCTGCGGTTCGCCGGACCGGCCCGCCGGTCCGGCGAACCTGCCGGAGCCGGTGTCGCGCGCCGAAGCGGAGTCCCTGCTCGCCACGGCGGTTTCGCTGGCCAGGCAGCCGAACTTCTGCGCCGTGGTCGCCGCGAGCGAGGAGCAATGCCGCAGCGAAGCGGCTTTCGCCGCGAGCGTCGGCTGGCGCCCGGGTGACACGCCACCGCGCGTGACCGGCGTCCGGCAGCTGCCGGCGAGGGTGACCGGTGGATCACCGGTCACCGTCCTCGAGCTGGCCGGCACCCGAGCCGACGCGACCCCGTTCACCGCCGACTTCGCCACCACCCGGACCGACTTGGCGCGGATCCGCAGCCTCACCCCGGTCTACTGGTCCGGGGTCGGCTACCGCGACCGCTTTCAGGAAGCCTCCACAGTGGACTCCGGGTAACGGGTACGAAGCAAACCGCGGCAGAAGTGCGCGTTGCCCTCGATGGAGATCCGGACCGATCGCGCGAACCGCAGCCGCAGCGGGATCTCCTCGCGGGGGAACGGCGTCCCGTGCTCGTCGACCAGCACCGGCGCCGACGGGTCGAGCGACAGCCCGAGCGCCTCGCGACGGCGCACCAAAGCGGGAGTCGCGGGCACGTCCGGTAAGTCGGCGAGCGTCACCGCGTGCAGGTCGACGTGCTCGTCCGCGCGTACGAGGACCGTCAGCGCGCGTTCCATCGCGGCCTGGTGGGCCTTGCGCCGGAACGTCCGCCGCAGCTCTTCGAGGTCCTCCTCCGCCTCGTGGCCGAACGTGCCGCGATAGCCCGCGTCCGCCGCGAGGCCGCGGTTGATCAGGTCCGAGTCGTGGTGGTCGTCGAGCAGGACGACGACCTCGGTCGTCCAGGGCAACGCCGTCAGCACGTCCTTCGCGTCCGATGCCATCAGGTAGGCGAAGTTCGGTGCGCAGAACGACGTCGGGAGTCGCAAGTGGACGGTGACGCGGCCGCCGTCGACGTCCACCGAACGAACGAAACCCAGGTCGGTGATGGGCTCGTCGAGCTCCGGGTCGAGAACCGCGTCCAGCGCGGTGCGGGCGTCCACCTCAGGCCACCGAGACGGCCTGGGTCTCGACGGGTGCGAGCTGCAGCTCCGACGGCACCGGGATGTCGTACATCTTCGCCGCGTTGAGCCCGAGGATCTTCTTCTTCTGGTTCACCGTCAGCGGCGCGTACTCCGGCAGGTCCTCCGGGATCTGGAAGTCGACGAACCGCTCGACCAGCCACTTCGGCGTCCAGATCGCGTAGTCGCTGGAGAACTGGATGCGGTCCTCGTCCAGCCAGTAAAGCAGCTCGCCGACGATCTGCGCGAAGTACTTCGGCCGGGTGTGGATGAACGGCATCGCCACCGCGAGGCCCGCGTGCACGTTCGGCTCCTGCGTGGCGATCCAGCAGAAGTCCTCCAGCCGCGGCAGCCCGCAGTGCTCGACGACGAAGTTCAGGTCGGTGAAGTCGGTGGCCGCGTGGTCGACGTCGGCGACGTCGAAGGCGTCACGGTCGAGGGGCCGGATCGTCGGTCCCTTGTGGACGTGGATGTTCTTGACGCCCAGTTCCTGACAGGCTTCCAGGTACTTGTACGTCCACGGGTCGTTCAGCTTGTACCCCCGCGAACCACCCTGCCACTCGGCGGTGTAGAGCTTGACGCCCTTGAGGCCGAAGCGTTCGGCGTCGCTCTTGAACCGGTCGAGCCCGGCCTGTTCGAGCCGCGGGTCGAAGTTGTGGTTGTAGGTCAGTTTGCCCGGGTGCTTCCGCGTCAGCGCGAACGCTTCCTCGGTCTGGCCGAAACCGTTGTGGTAGAACGCGCCGAGGTGGGCGGGCTGGAAGATCGCGTGGTCGACGTAGCCGTCCTCGAACAGGTCCTTCAGCAGCCGCTCGCCGCCCTGGTAGAGGTAGTCCTCGTACGGCCAGACCTCGGACTCCGGGCTGAGGTTGCGGTGGTAGTCGTAGAAGCAGTCGATGAACTGCTTGCCGTGGATGTTGCGCTGGTTCTCCGGGCGCGCGTCCCAGAGCGCCACGTGGGCGTCCACGATGAAGTAGTTTTCGCCGTCCTTGCTGTACATGTGCGTCCTCCGCGTTCGTGACCTCCGTTGGCCCGTGCCGGCGACGGTAGGCACGCGGGCGCCGCTCGGGGACCCACCCGGTGTCTCGATATGAGACAAGCGGGCGCGCCCGGCGGCCCTAGCCTGGGGGAATCCGACGCAACGGAGGTCGCGGTGGGGAACCCGCAGGCGCACGTCACGCGGTCGTTCGCACCCCGGCTGCGGGCGTCCTGGCAGCGCAGCGAGCGCTACGGCGTGCCCGAGGACGAGGTCCTCCCGGTGTTCTCGGGCGCGGTCGACACCGGCTCACTGCTCTACGAATGCGGCACCGAAGTGCTGCGCGGCCTGCAGGCGACCCTGGTCAACGAGCCGATCAGCCTGATGATCACCGACAGCGAAGGCCTGGTGCTGAACCGCCTCTGCACGGACGCCTCGATCAGCCGCTCGCTCGACAAGGTGTACCTCGCGCCCGGTTTCTCCTACGCCGAGAGCAACGCGGGCACCAACGGGCTCGGCCTGGCGCTCGCCGACCGGGCGCCGTCGCTGGTGCGCGGCGGTGAGCACTACTGCACCGACCTGCGCGGATACACCTGCGCGGCGGTGCCGGTGCTGGACCCGCTCACCGGCACGCTCGCCGGGAGCGTCAACCTGACGACCTGGTCGGAGCAGTCTTCCGAGCTGCTGCTGGCGCTGGCCCAGGCCGCGGCCGGGAACACCGCGGCGCTGATGCTGGCCCGCGCGTCCGGCCGGATCGCCCGCCCGACTCCTCGCGGCGAGGTGTTCCGGGTCTACGCCGACCGCGTCGACCCCGGCACCCTGCCGCGGCTCTCACCCGCGTGGACCACTGCGTTCGCCGAGACGCGGGCGGCGCTGGCGGGTGGCCGGGCCGTCGCCGTCGTCGGCGAACCGGGCGCGGGCAAGACGGCGCTGGCCGCGCTCGCGCACCGGGAGGTACGGCCCCGCGACCGCGTGCTCAACGCGCGCCCGCCCGCGCCCGACGACGTCGACACGTGGCTGACGCTCTGGACGCCCGAGCTGACCAAGGACGACACGTGCGTCATCGTGTCGGGCGTGGACGCGCTGCCCGCGTGGGCGGCGGAGGAGCTGGCGCGGCTGTTCACCGAGGCGCGCGCGGTGGGCGGTCTGGTCCCGTTCGTGCTCACCGCGGAGGACGCCGGTGCGTTGCCCGCCGCGCTGAGCCCGCTGGTCGACCGGGTCGTCGAGGTGCCGGCGCTGCGGTTCCGGCCCGACGACGTCCTCCCGCTGGCCCACCACTTCGCCCGGCGGGACCGCGGCCGCGACGTCACCTTCACGTCCGCGGCGTCGCGTGCGCTGATGGCCTACGACTGGCCGGAGAACGCGAAGCAGCTTCGGCGCGTGATGCGCGAAGCCGCGGCGCGCTCGGACGTCGTCGACACCCAGCACCTGCCGGCTGAGGTGTTCACCGGCGTCGGGCACCGGCTGAGCCGGCTGCAGGCCCTGGAACGCGACGAGATCGTGCGGTGCCTGTCCGAGCCGGGCGCGACGGTGGTGCACGCGGCCGCGCGGCTCGGCATGGGCCGCGCGACGCTCTACCGCAAGATGGCGCAGTACGGGCTCAACGCGCGGCAGCTGAAGTCTTGGCCCAGCGCACCGCCGGGCCCATCGCCCAGCCCGCGGCCAGGAAGATCGCGCCCATGAGCAGCCAGCCCGGCAGGCCCCAGCCGATGACGACCGTGCTCAGCAGCACCGGGCCGATCGCGCGGGCCACCGACGTCCCGGTGCCGAAGAACCCCTGGTACTGGCCCTGCTTGTCGGCCGGCGCGAGTGCGAAGCCGATCTCCCAGGTGCCCGCCGACTGCAGCATCTCGCCGAACACCTGCACCAGCGCGCCGACGACCAGCACGGCGAACGCGACCCACGGCGAGGTGCCCGACGCCGAGAGCGCGAAGGCGACGCAGGAAGCGAACAGCAGCACACCGGACCGGCGGACCATCCGCGCCGCCGAGCCGATGCTCGCCAGCCGTCCCGCCACCCGGACCTGGAACAGCACCACGACGACGGTGTTGAGCACGAACAGTGCGGACACCGTCCAGCCCGGCGCGGCGGTGCGTTCCACGACCCACAGCGGGATCGCGACACTCAGCAACGGCATGCGCAGCAACAGGATCGCGTTGAGCAGCGTCACCACGGCGTACGGCCGGTCGCGCAGCACGGCCAGTTTCGGCTCGCCTTCCCTCGGCGCCGAGGTGATGACGGAGGGGAGCGCGAAGAGCATCGCCGCGGTGACCAGGAAGGTCACGGCGTCGAGCACGAAGACCGTCAGGTACGCCGGCGCCGTGTCGGCCGACAGCGCGAGCCCGCCGAGCCCGGCGCCGATGGCGAGACCGGCGTTGCCCGCGGACTGCAGCTGCGCGCGGATGCGGGTGCGGTGCTCCGGGTCGGCGAGCGCGGCCAGCAGCGCCTGGCGGGCGGCGGCGAGGCCGGTCTGGCAGCCGGCGTAGAGGCACGCGGCCAGGACGAACAGCAGCGGCGACCGGACGACCAGGAAGGCGAGGATCGACACGCTCGTCGCGAGGGCCAGCAGCACCGCGGAGCCGCGGGCGCCGTGGCGGTCGGCGAGGTGGCCGAGGGGCACGCCGGCGACCGAGCCGACGGCCCAGCCGAGCGTGAGGCCGAGCCCGACCTGGGCCGGCGTCAGGCCGACGATCCGCGTGAAGAACAGGACCGAGCAGGTCAGGAACGCGCCGTCGCCGAGGGAGCCGGCCAGCTGGGCGGCCGCGAGCAACCGTCCGGGCGCGGTCTTGGGAGCCTTCGCGGGGCGGTCCAGAGTCACTGTCATGAGGGTAACGGTAGATCGCGACTTGGCCCGATCCCAGATCCAATTGTGGTCCGGTTGATTGGGCCAATGTAGCGTCGGCGGATGGACTTCCACGTGAGTCTCGCCGGGCGGGGCGACCTCAGCGTCCGGATCTACCGGCAGCTGCGGGACGCCGTGCTCGACGGCAGGCTGCGCGCGGGGGAGCGGCTCCCGCCGACCCGCGAGCTGGCGCGGCGGCTGGCGGTCTCGCGCAACACCGTCGCGGTGGCCTACGACCGGTTGACCGCCGACGGGTTCCTCACCGGGCGCGTCGGCGCCGGGACGTTCGTGTGCGCCGAGCTGCCCGCCCGGGCGAAACCGCGCAAGGCGCCTTCGGGTGCCGGGCCGCAGCCGAAGGCCGTGTGGCGCTCGTTGCCGCCGCCGGTCGCGCCGGTGAAGCAGGTTCCGCGGTACGACTTCCGCGTCGGCATCCCCGACGCCGGGTTGTTCCCGCTCGAGACCTGGCGGCGGTTCCTCGCGCGGGAGCTGCGGGACGCCGCGTGGTTCGCGCACTACGTCGACCCGGCCGGTCACCCCGGCCTGCGCGCGGCCATCGCCCGGCACGTCGGCGTCTCGCGTTCGGTGCGGGCGGGCGCGGACGACGTGCTCGTCACCCAGGGCGCTCAGCAGGCGCTCGACCTGCTGTGCCGGGTGCTGCTCGAACCGGGGGACCGGGTGGCCGTCGAGGAACCCGGCTACCGGCTCGCGAAGCTGCTCTTCGCGTCGCACGGCGCGGAAGTCGTCGGTGTGCCCGTCGACGGTGAAGGTCTCGACGTCGCCGCCCTGCCCCCGCGGACGCGCCTGGTGTACGTCACGCCGTCACACCAGTTCCCCCTCGGTACGCCGATGTCGCTGGCCCGGCGCACGGCGTTGCTCGCGTGGGCCGCGCGCGCGGACGCGGTGATCGTCGAGGACGACTACGACAGCGAGTTCCGCTTCTCCGACCGGCCCCTGGAACCGCTGCAGAGCCTCGACCGCGACGGCCGGGTCGCCTACGTCGGCTCGTTCTCGAAGACCCTGCTTCCGATGCTGCGCCTGGGTTTCCTGGTCGCGCCGGCGTCGCTGCGGGACGCGCTGCACCACGCCCGCCAGCTCTCCGACTGGCACGGTGACCTGCCCGCGCAGGCGGCACTTGCACGGTTCATCGACGAAGGGCTGTTCGCCCGCCACCTCCGCCGCGCGACGAAGGTCTACGCCGAGCGGCACGAGCGGATCACCGGGACGCTGGACCGGGTGTTCGCGGACCGCCTGCGGCTGGTCCCGTCGGCGGCGGGCCTGCACCTGTGCGCCCTGTCCGACGACGACCTCGAGCCCGTCGCGGCCCGCGCTTCCCTTGCCGGGGCGGAAGTCCAGACGCTCTCCGACCTGTGCGGCGGCTATCCAGGGCGGGGGCTGGTGCTGGGGTACGGCGCGATCCCCCTGGAAAGGATCGACGACGGTCTCGCGGCGTTGGATCGTGCCTGGGTGTCGTGAGTGAGAAACAGTGTTCTAACCCGGTTTCTCACTCACGAGAGCCGCGGCAGGGCTGGGTGGTTCGACGTGGTGGTCGGTCCGGCGCCGCGCCGCGATGAGCAGGCCACCCGCCGAGGTGGCCGCCGCCGTGGCCAGGATCAGGAGCCAGCCGCGGCGGAAGTCCGTCAAGCCGGGAGTTCCCGCGAAGATCGCGACCAGCACGGCGACGCCCAGGACCGTGCCGATCTGGCGTGTCGTGTTGACCATCGACGACCCCGCGCCCCAGCGGGCGGCCGGCAGGACCGTGCCCACCACGCCGGACAGCGACGGCAGGATCAGGCCGACGCCGATCCCGGTCAGCAGCTGGCCGGGGAGCATCGCGCCCGCGTAGTCGCGCGTGGAATCCATGCGCAGCAACCAGATCAGCACGCCCAGCCCGAACGAGACGCCGCCGAGCGCGACGATCGGGCCCGGTCCGAAGCGGTGCACGAACCGGCCGCCGAGGATCGACACCGGCACCACCATCAGCGGTCCCGGCGCGAGTGACAGCCCGGCGAGCAGCACCGAGTCGTGCCAGACCGACGTCAGGAACAGGACGTTGCCGAACAGCATCGCGGCGAACCCGGCGGCGAACACCCCGGTGGTCACGCAGGCCAGCCACAGCGTCGGGACGCGCAGCGCGGGCAGGTCCAGCACCGGCACGGCGTGGCGCGCCGACCGCAGCGGCACCCAGGCCAGCGCGACGACGGCCACCGCGAACGCGAGCAGCACCCCGGGGGAGCCCCAGCCGTGGTCGGGCGCCTCGACCAGCGCGTAGGCCAGGGCCCCGACGCCGACGAGAAGCCCGGCCGCGCCGAGCAGGTCCGGCACGCCGGTGCTCGTGTCACGCGACTCGCGCAGCACGCGCGGCCCGGCCACTAGCGTCGCCGCGCAGATCGGCAGGTTCACCAGGAACACCCAGCGCCAGGACGCCTCCACGAGCAGGCCGCCGACCGGCGGGCCGAGCGCCGCGGCCGCTGCGCCCACCGACGCCCAGACCCCGACCGCCATCGGCCGCCGGTGCGGCGGGAACGCCGTCAGCAGCAAGGCCAGCGACGTCGGCATGACGAGCGCCGCGCCGATCGCCTGCACCGCGCGGAACCCGATCAGCACCGGGATCGACGGCGCGATCGCGCAGGCGGCCGAGGCGAGCGTGAACACCGCGACGCCGATGAGGAACAGCCGTTTGCGGCCGTAACGGTCGGCGAGGCGACCGGCGGGCGCGAGGCAGGCGGCGAACAGGACCGTGTAGCCGTTGAGCACCCACGACAGCGTCGCGAGGTCGTCGCCCGGGAACGCGGCCCGGATGCCGGGGAAGGCGATGGTGACGATGAACGTGTCGAGGCTGGCCAGGAAGGCCGCCGTCGAGACGACCAGCAGCACAAGGCCGGGCTTCGGCGCGGTGGCGGGCATGTCCCTCCTAGGTTTGAAAAAGCAACCTAGTCGGGAGAGTGGGTTTAAACAAGAGACTGAGCTGCTCGGAGCGACCTAGCTCACGCCGCGGCCCGCAGCTCCGCGCGCGCCTTGAGCGCCGCGAGGGTGTGCTCGATCGACTCGACGTTGTAGCCGGGCCGGTCGACCCGGCCGGTGACCTTCGGGCCCATGAACTTCCGCACGACCCAGCTGCCGATCCGGTACCAGTTCTCGGTGACCAGGCAGCCGGTCGCGGTCGGCGTCAGCACGTACTCCCACCGGGACACGCGCGAGCCGAGCGGCGTCCGCACGTCGAAGGCGAACCGGCGGTCGGGCTCGCAGGCGACCACCAGCACCCGCGTCCACCACTGCAGCTGGCCGTTGCGGTTGCGCCCGCGGAACCGCGCGCCCAGCGCCGGGCCGGTGCCGTCGAGCCAGCGGCCGCCGATGTTCTCGGGGCTCAGCTCGCCCATCCGCGGCAGGTCGGTGACCCACGACCACACCGTGCTCGCGTCCACGGGCACGTCGATGCTGCGCGAAATCGTCGGTTCCACACCTCGACGGTGACAGTGGCCGGCGCCACCGGGCAAGGGGTTCCGGCGTTGTCCGCAGCGGAGAAGAGCCGGTGTTCGGCGTGGTCAGAGGCATAGGCCGACTTGGTGAAAAAGTAGCGGCCGAAAGCAGGGTGTAAAACGGGATTTTCTGGGTACTTCGCGCGCGGAGGGTCCTTACACGGAGGGTGCGGTGGTTAGCGTGATCCCGATCGAAGTTGTGGGGATGGCCGTCCCGGTGCCGGGTGAGGCCCCCTTGATGCTGTTGCGCGAGCCCGACGGCGCCCGCCGCTGGCTCGCCATCATGATCGGGTACGGCGAGGCGGAGGCCCTGGTCCGGGCCCGCGAGCAGATCGAGCAGCCCCGGCCGGGCACGATCGAGCTGCTCGGCGACGTGCTCTCGGCGTTCGGCCAGGGGGTCGCGGCGGTCGAGCTGACCGAGGTCCGCGACGGCATCTTCTACGCCGACCTCGTGCTCGTGGACGGCACGCGCGTGTCGGCCCGCCCGAGCGACGCGGTCGCGCTCGGCCTGCGCCAGGGCGCGCCGATCCGGGTCGCCGAGGAGGTCCTCGACGTCGCGTCGGTGCAGCTCGAGGTCGAGGAGCAGGAGACCGAGAGCCCGGCGGCCGACGCGCTCGACACCGAGGCCGAGGTCGCCCGCTTCCGCGCCGAGCTCGACGGGCTGCGGCCCGAGGACTTCGACCTCTGAGGGCTCGGACGGCTCAGCCGCTTTCGCCGAAGTAGCCGGCCAGGCCGTCCCAGGACCGCTCGTTCCGCCGCCGCGTCCACCACGACCGGAACGGGACCGAGGCCATCGCGTGGCGGGTGTAGGACGTCATGGCCGCGCGGTAGACCTGCTCGGCCTGGTCCCACGTCACGCGCTCCTTGCGCCAGGCCAGCACGAGCCGCATGCGCATCGGGTCGTTCTTCAAGGGGCGCACGACCATGCCGGGCAGCTCGGGCGCGGTGGGCTCGACCAGCTGCACCGCCTGCCCGGCCGCGATCAGCTGGCGGCCGCCGCCGTTCGGGCACTCGAAGCGGATCCGCGGGGTGAACCCGGCGCGGTGGGCGGCCGCGCGCAGCGACGTCAGCGAACCGTCCTCGGGGCCGGGCGGCCCGATCCAGGCCTCGTCGGCGAGGTCGGCCAGGTCGACGTCGGCCCGGCCGGCCAGCGGGTGCCGCGCGGGCAGCCCGACGAAGACCGGGATCCAGGGGAGCAGCACCCGGTGCCCGAGGTGCTTGGCCAGCGGCACCTCCTGGTCGTCCGACATGGCGATGACGGCGATGTCGAGCGTGGCGCGGGCCAGCGACCGGGCCAGCACCGCACTCGACGGTTCCAAGTGGACGGTCACCTCGAGGCCGGGCAGCGCGTCGTCCAGCCGCTCGACGAACGTCGGAAGACAGTCCATTTGAGACGATCCCAGCCGGAGCGGGCCGGTGCCGGCCGAGCCGAGGAGATCGGCCTCGAACCGGTCGAAGTCCAGCAGCAGCACCAAAGCGCGCCGCAGCGTCTGCTCGCCGGCCGGGGTCGGCGTGACGCCGGTGTGGCTGCGGACGAACAACGGCGTGCCGATCTGCCGCTCGAACCGCTGCAGCAGGGACGTCAGCGACGGCTGGGACACGCCCAGCGCGGCGGCCGCCTGCGACAGGCTGCCCGCCTCGGCGATGGCGCAGATCGCCCGCAGCTGCCGGATCTCCAGGGCCATAGCCGGAGTCTATCGCCGCGGGCCATTACGCCCCGGGTGTTCGCGGTGTGACGCTGACTTCCCGACGCTGTCTTCGACGAGGTGGAAGGGGAGCCGATGACCGGCGACCGAACCCGGCCCGACCTGCGCGCGCTGCTGGGCGCGAAGGGCTTCCGGAACTGGATCCGCGAGGGCTGGGAGCCCGCCGCGGACGCCGTCGACGTGCCGGCGGGCACCGCCGAGGCCGCCGCCGCGCACCGCGGCCGGCTGTCCGCGGCGCTGCCCGGGCAGCGGATCGCCCTCGCGGCCGGGCGCGCCGTGGTGCGGTCCAACGACACCTTCCACGGCTTCCGCGCCGACAGCGACTTCGTCTGGCTCACCGGGTGCCAGCGGGAAGGCGCGATCCTGGTGCTGACCCCGGCCGGCGACAGCCACCACGCCACGCTCTACGTCCCCCGCCCGGCCGAGCCCGACGAGACCGACTTCATCGGCGACGCCGACACCAGCCCGCTCTGGGTCGGCTCCGCCGCGACGCCCGCCGCGTACGCCGAGGCCCTCGGCCTCGAGTGCCGCCCGCTGGAGGACCTGCCGCGCGGCCTGCGCGGCCGGCACCCGCAGGTGCTGGTCGCCGCCGGGGTCGACCCGGTGCTCGACGCGTACGGGCAGGGCCACAGCGAGCGG
>NZ_JBICSQ010000055.1:0-58936 GCF_043197175.1 Amycolatopsis sp. NPDC049252 | reverse complement strand
TTGAACGGTGTGGATCGCGGCGTGCACCCCCAGCACCCGTAGCCGCGCGTCGCGGACCCGCACCGCTTCCGGCGGGCGCTGCTGGTGCTGGGTGGCCACCCGCTCCAGCGCCTGCAGCCACGGCCGCTGCGCCTCCTCTCCGCGGACCCCGCAATCTGCCAGGAAGTCACCACGGTCTCCGCGGTTGGCACGGACTTGGCCTTGAGCAGGCCGCTGGCGGTGGATCGTGGAAGAGCCGGGCGCCGCCCGCCTCGCATCGACGGGTCCTTGGCGGCATCGGCCTGCGCCTGCGACGACCGTTCACGGCGCAACTGACCGAGAGACGCCGCCAGGTCAGGCAGCGTGCTGATTTCCGCGGGGTCCACGCGCCCCCCTCTGCGTCCCTGGACCGCTGTCCGGCGGACGTTACTGAACGTTGCCGGACACCGTACCCAGCCAGTCGCATTCACTGCACTTTTCCTGGCCAGCGTGCCCCTGCCTGTCACTCGTTTGCCAGCACCGTCCGGGTCGGTACGAAGCCCATGCCGGACACGTCCCGAGCTGATCGGCTGTTCCTCGAGCACGGGCAAGCCGGGCTCACGGACCCCGCGAACAGGACTCGATCATGTGGACGCCGTTGATCACCCACATCGCGCTGGTGCTGCTCACTGCCGCCGCCGGCGCCGCCACAGCGGTGGCGCTCACGACCACCGACCACCAGCGTGCCGTGCGGGCTCTGACCCTGCTCAAATCCTGCTCAGTGCCATCCTCGGCAGCAGCGGTGTGCTCGCCGCGGTGATCCACCTGCACCAGGCCGGACTGCTGTGACGCAGCGACTGAACCGCCTCGCGCCGAGATCGGCCGTCGCCACGAGCTCTCCTACGAGTCGGATACCTGTCCGGAGGTCGAACCTGCCCGGACGGCAGCCTTCTCCCCGGCGGGGAACGGCTGCGGACGGTCGCCGCCCCAGGTGCGAGGGCTCCGGCGCCTAACGGGACGGACGCATGGCGAGTTCACAGAAACGGCCAGATAGTTGACGGTGACGTCCGTGGGGCGCGTCAGGCTATCTGTCCGGCCGCTGGTCAACCCCTTGTTCTCAGGTCAGCTCTACTGTCGCTTGACAGAGATGTCGGATACGTAACAAAAGGCGAACTCCCAGGAGAAGCCGGGTCTGGCCGACGCGACGGCGTTCGTCGCGTTCGGTGGCGATGATCGGTGGTACATCCTCGCGGACGGTGAGACGGTTTGTTATCGGCGCGCTGATGGCACCTTCGTGCCGGAGTACGACGGCAAGGGCGCGCGGCGGCTCACGGTCCTGACAGCGTCGGCGCTGCGTCGCGGCACCGAAACCTGGCACGAAGTCGCGCTCGACGAGTAGGAGTCGCCGAGTTCATCGCCGGCCAATCCCGTTCACCGCGCGATCGGCGTACGCAGGATCCGTACTCCCGGTCTGGGAACCCCCGTCTTGAGTGGTTCACCGGTGCCAGACTTCGCGGTCGATGATCCTCACGGGGTGCTCCGCAGGTGCGCCCGGGCGCCGGAGACCAGCATCGCCACCGCGAGCGCGGCTCCGCCGCCGAAGCTGATCACCGCGGTGACGACGCCCCAGCTGCCCGATGGCTGTCGCCGGTCCGCTCGGCGAGCGGTACTCCACTCCGCGACCTGATTCGTCATGACCAGGAAGAACAGGTAGGCGCCCTCCATCAGGCCGGCACCCGGCTGAGTCGGCGGTATCCGATCGCCAGGACGACGGCCGCCAGGGTCGCGAGGACCGTCCGGATCACCGGGGCGTCTCCGGGGGTGACCAGTTCACCGCGGTCTGCGGCGCGAACAGTGGGTCCGGTGACGGGACGCCGTAGTCGCCGTCGGACAGGGCCGGGCGCCGTCGCCGGTGGATGATCGCGCCGACGGCCTGCAGCGCGACGGCCAGCGCCGCGTAACCGGCCAGCCAGGGCGCGAACCCCGGCGGCTGCCGGTGGGTGGTCACCAGGTCCGTGAGCACCGGGAACGCGTAGATCGCAGGCAGGGTGAGGCTGAGGTCCTCGAACCGCAGCACGGCGTCGACCGCCAGCGACGGCTCGTCCTCCGCGATCACCGGCCGGCGGACCACCCCGGTGAAGATCACCGCGAAGACGACTGCGCCCATCGCGAGGAGACCGAGCCAGCTCCAGGCGTAGGTTCGGTACCCGGTGGTGAAGAACATCGTCGCCCCGAGCGCGGCGCCACCGGCGAAGGTCACCACGACCGACGCGAAGTACCAGCCGTTCCTCAGCGCGTGCCACGGCTGTCGCGGCCGGTCGAGCGCCCGCGCGCCCAGTGCCGCGGCGGCTTTGCGGTCCCGTTGCCGGAGGGCGGACCAGATCGCCCCCTGGATCGCGAAGAGGAGGAAGTACGCGAGCTTGCTCTCGGTCATCTCGACCCCGCGCACGCCGGGCAGGTACTGCAGGCACTGGTACCCGAGGGCGCCGGCGGTCCCGGCCAGGAAGAAGACGGCCAGCAGTCCCAGCACCGCCAGCGGCCGCGCGCCCCCGCGCACGCCAAGCCGTGTCGCCAGCAGCCGGGTCGGGACCCGCACCCGGACCCCGTGCCAGCCCAGCCAGACCGCGGCCTGCGCCACCTCGTCGCGGGTCGGCACCTTTGCACCCATGACAGCCTCCTCGCCTCGGGAGTACACGCGCGAGATGGGCGAAAGGTTGGCCCGAAAACGGCCTGCTTCCCGGGCGGAGAAGCAGGCCGTCCGTGGATGATGCTGACCGTGGCTGACAAACAGGACCATGGCGGGAAACCGACTTTCAAGGAGCTCCTCGAATGTCAGGTGCGGACCATGCGGCCTTTCCGGAAACCGGCACTCCACCAGAAAAATGCTGGCGGAATCGCGTGCACGGTCCGGGACACCCGTGGCCAGGACATCGCCGCGGCCTGCGGCCAGCTGGCTGCTAAAGACTGAGGGTTCGCTATCACCCGTGAAACCATCGCCGTCCAGGTGTGGTGGTCCCGCGTCGCGTTTCCCGGCGAAAGACGTTGCAGTGTTTAGCGTCCAGCCCTCGGCTGCTCACCTTGGTGGCGGCGCTTGCTCGAGGCCCGAGAACACGGTGGCGATCAGGCGCCGTCCCTGGGTCACGCCCTCATCGTTGTTCGCGACCCGCCATAGGAAGCTCATCAGCATGATGATGTCCGCCGGATCGTGCCCGGCGGCGATGGTGCCCTCGGCCACGCACGCGTCGACGAGCTTCTTTACTGCCTCGGTGGTCGGCGCCCAGGAGGCGTCGATCATGTCCTGCGTGGCGGCGCTGTGCAGCGCGTCGCCGAGGCCGTGCTTGATGCGAATGTAGGCCGAGAGGGTCTCGAACCACTCGATGAAGGCGGCCTTCGCGGACGAATGCCGCACCAGGACCTCGTCGGCGGTGGTGGTCAGGCGCTCGATGTCGTGCTGGTAGGCCGCCAGGATCAGGTCTTCCCTGGTGGGGAAGTGGCGGTAGAGCGTTCCGGCGCCGACGCCGGCGCGCTTGGCGACTTCGCTCAGCGGCACGAGCGGGTTCTGTGCGAACAGTTCGTGGGCGGCCTCGATGATCGCGACACGGTTGCGCGCGGCGGCCTGGCGCTGTGTCCCGTATGTGCCCGGCGTCTGGTCGGTCATAACCCCATAGTGCCCTCTCGTTGACTCGCGGACAATCCTCCGCTAGTTTGGGAAGCACTTGCGGAGGATCCTCCGCAAGTGCTTCCTCTCAGGAGACCTCCCATGCGTTATGTGAAACTCGGCGCCACCGGCCTGGACGTCTCGCCCATCGCGATCGGTGCGATGACCTACGGCGAGCCCGACCGCGGCCACCCCATCTGGTCCCTCGGCGAGGAGCAGGCGCGCCCGCTGATCAAGCACGCGCTCGACGCGGGCATCAACTTCTTCGACACTGCGAACATGTACTCCAACGGCTCCAGCGAGGAGATCCTCGGCCGCGCACTGAAGGACTTCGCCGACCGCGACGACGTCGTGATCGCCACCAAGCTCCGTCACCCCATGCGCCCGGGCCCCAATGGGAAAGGCTTGTCCCGCAAGGCGATCATGACCGAGGTCGACCACTCCCTGCGGCGGCTCGGCACCGACTACATCGACCTCTACCAGGTGCACCGCAACGACCACGCCACCCCGTTGGAGGAGACCCTCGAAGCGCTCAGCGACCTGGTGAAAGCGGGCAAGGTGCGCTACCTGGGCGCGTCGTCGATGTTCGCCTGGGAGTTCGCCAAGGCCCTCCACCTGCAGAAGCAGCACTGCTGGGCCCGGTTCGTCTCGATGCAGGACCACTACAACCTGATCGCCCGCGAAGAAGAACGCGAGATGATCCCGCTGTGCCTGGACGAGGGCGTCGGCACGATCATCTGGAGCCCCCTGGCCCGCGGCCGCCTCGCCCGCGCCTGGGACGACGCCAAGTCGACCGCCCGCTCGGAGACCGACGGCGGCTATGCCGACCTGCTCTACTCACCTACGGAAGAGGCGTCGAACCACGCCATCATCGATGCGGTGGGGAAGGTCGCGGCTGATCACGGCGTGAGCCGCGCCTCGATCGCCCTGGCCTGGCTGCACCGCCAGCCGGTCGTCACCGCCCCGCTGGTCGGCGCCGGTTCGACCAAGCAGATCGACGACGCCATCGCCTCGCTGGAGGTCGAGCTCACAGATGAGGACGTCCGCGCTCTCACCGCCCCCTACACGCCGCGGTATGACTGGCAGGGCGTCTCGGACGAGGCGACCATGGACGCGATCCGTGCCCGGGTCGCGGGGATGGCGCTGACGTGACGCCGATCGTGCGCTCCGGCTCGGGGGCCCGCCTGGGAGCTGGCCTGCTATTGATCGGTCCGCTGGTGTCGTGGGTGGCCGAGCTGATCACGGCGGCGGCCTGGCAGGACCGCACTACTCGCCGTTCTGCAACTGGGTAAGCCATCTCGGCCTGACCGGCCCGAGTCAGGTCGCGTTCGGGCAGGTCGGGAAATCCCCGCTCGGGGCGGTCATGGACATCGGCTGGGTGTTTTACGGCCTCCTGCTGATCGTCGGCGCGCTGCTCACCTTCGACCTGCGTGGAGGACCGCGGCCGATCGTGATCGTGGTACTTGCGGTCCTGGCCGGTGTCGGCGTGTCCTGCGGCGGCATCTTTCAGGGGTCCAACGCGAATGTCGCGAATGGACTGATCGTCTTTCACACTTATGATGCGCAAGGCGTGATGCTGGCCGGGAGCCTCATGGCGATCGCCGTCGGCGTCAGGTCGTCGCGGCGGGCTCGCGTGGCCGGATCGGGTCGGGGAGCGCCGCGGAAGAGCGAGCGGGTCTCGGGCTGTCCCGGCTCGCGCCCCTGGATCCGTACCTGCTCGCGAACCGTGCACTGGTGAAGGCGCGTTCGTCCTTGGCAACGGCAATCGCGTCGAGCATTCGCGTCGGTCTGGCGACCTCGGCCATAAGACGGGGGAGGGCTGTCATCGGGCCGTATGCGCGTAGGAGCGGCAAGGGCCAGGCCGTCTACAGGCCGTCACACGTCCGGCCCGGATCAACCTCTGTCGGCCCCACCCGGCCTGAAAGTGCAGGTCAGGCCCTGCCTGGCCATGAAGGGTGCCAGCTTGGGAAATGGTGTCCTAAGTTCTGGCACAAGTAGGCGGTATCGGGCTGACCTGCTGTTTTGCAGTTGTTGATCGCGTCAAGCCGTCTCGGGATCTTCAAGCCGTGCCGCCCCGGTGTGGCGCGGTTTGAAGATCCCGTCGGCTGCCTCCCGTGCCCGGCGATGGCTCGACGGGACCAGGCGGGTGTAGATTCGGAGCGTGTACCCCGGGTCGTGGTGACCGAGGTACTCGGCCAGCTCCTTGACCGACACCCCGGACGCCAGTGCGATCGAGGCGTAGAAGTGCCTCATGCCGTGCATCCCGTCCCGTCGCATAACGTAGTCAACTTCTGCCGTACGGTAAGGACCACCTCGTTCACGCTGGTCGGCTCTTCCACGACGTACATCACCGCAGCACAGCCGAAGCTCAGCTCAACAGCACTCTGGCCGGCATCGCCGCTGGGGAGGGTGATGGCGGACGTGCTGAAAAGCTGCTGCACGACGCCGTCGCTTCGGCTCGGCGCGACAACTACCCGCGCGGCGAACTGCTCTTCACCCTGCAACTCTTGCTCGTGCAGCTACGTCGCGGCGCTGTGGCCGCCGCGATCAAGACCGCCTTGCGGTTGACGAAGATCGCCCGAGGCGCCGAGTACGGCGGTGTGGTTTGGCTCGTCCGACGTGTCAAGGCATCGAGCTTCTCCTTCCTGTTCACGTCTGTGTGGCGGAGGATAGACGGGCAACCTCCCGACCCAGTGGGCTGCCCGTGTCCGCTGCATCTTGACGTCCCGATGGCGGAATTGCTCGATGTGATCAGAGGGTCACTACCGGCGACAGGCTGAAGGTTGCCGGTGTAGGTGGGTCTGCACAGACTCCGGTTGACATCGGAGTTGACTGTTTCTCAGGCCGCTGACGCAGTCGTGCAGATGGTCTCAAGACTCGACCGGGGTGAGTTTGCCCAGCCCTCGTTGTCGGCGTTTGCGGCGGTTCTTCGTCCGTTGCGGCCTGCGTGTCAGGGGCGGTGATGCTCGTGGCCGGCAGGACGGTCATCGGCCGGTGCTTCGTTGCCCGTGTGGCCGGTGTGGTTTCCGTGCTGGGCGTGGTCGCCGTGATGCTCGTGCGTGGCCGTGGCGTCGGGTGAGCCGCCCATCATGCGTAGCATGTCCCGGCCGCCGGTGCGAAAGAACCGGACCAGCAGGACCGCGGCGAGGATCAGGAAGGCGATGTTGAGCCAGGTGGTGTAGTTCCACGAGATGCCTTCGGTCATCACCGTCGCGTTGCGTTGCTGTGGGGTCAGGCCGGTGACGCCGAAGAGCAGCTCGACGAGGTAGCCGGCGCCGACCATGGCGGCGTAGAAGGTGCCGAGCAGCACCAGGGCCATCCGGGTGCCGTAGTACTTCCGGTAGATGTTGAGGATCGGCAGGATGAGCAGGTCGGCGAAGATGAACGCGACCACGCCGCCGAAGCTGATGCCGCCGTTCCACAACACGGCCGCGAGCGGGACGTTGCCGATGGAGCAGACGAAGGAAAGGATCGCCACGATCGGTCCGACGATCGGCCCCCACAGCGCGGAGACCACCGGGTGGTCGGTGAAGAAGAACGCCCGCCAGAACGACTCCGGTACCCATGCGCCGATCGCTCCGGCGATGAGCAGGCCGATCACCAAGTCGCGCACGATGGCGGCCCATTCCATGACGAACACGTGCGCCACCGAGGTGAACCCGCCCGCGGAGAACAGCCGTCGCCGGAACGAGCCTTCGCCCTGCACGGACATGTCCATCGCCGCGTGGCCTTCCATCGACCCGGCCAGGCCGCGGTCGGCCTGCTCGCGGGCCTTGGCGATGAGGCGCTTGCGCACGAAGATCCGGAACAGCACGGCGAGCAGCACGATCATGATCGGTCCGCCGACGAACTCGGCCGCGGTGAACTGCCAGCCCATCAGCAGCGCCATGATGATGCCGAGCTCCACGACCAGGTTGGTGGAGCCGATCTCGAACGCCATCGCCGCGGTGAAGTTCGCGCCCTTGCGGAACAGCGACCGGGCCAGCGCGACGGCGGCGTAGGAGCAGGACGACGACGCGGCACCGAGCAGGGACGCCACCGCGAGGGTGCGCGGCCGGTCGTCGCCCATCAGCCGCACGATCGTGGACTTGCGCACCACCGCCTGGACCACCGCGGACAGCAGGAACCCGAGGATCAGCGCCCAGAGGATCTCCCAGGTCATCGACCCGGCCAAGGCCAGCGCGTGTCCGATCGCACCCATAACAACCACTCCCTAATACCCTGTGGGGGTATTGATGTGGGTGAAGACTACTCTTATCTTCCTCGACTCACTGTGACCCGCACGACATGCCGGTCAGATGTACGGGGCGATCGAGGTTCAGCCGGACCTCGTGCAGAAGAACGCCGGCCAGGTGCTCGAAGCCACCGTCCTGGCTGTTCCCGCGGACGGCGCTCGACCGGCAACCGCCGCGCGCTCCGAGGGCAGGAGGGCGCGCGAGCGCGGATACCCCAGGGGAGTAGGACATTCGCGTGGACGGCGGGGCGATCGACGGCAGCTGGTACCTCGCGGTGCTGGGGTTCGCCCGGGAGACCCCGTGGCTGCAGGGGGTGATGGCGATCTACACCAACGTCGGCCTGGTGCTGCTCGCCCTGCTGGCGGTGATGACGTGGTGGCGGATGCGCTCGCGCGAGGGGGCCCGCATGGCCGCCGCGTTGTGGGTCACGCTCGCCGTCGCCGCGGCGCTCGCCCTGCTGTTCGCCACGCGCCGCACCGGCCTGGTCGCGCTCGGGCTGGCCCTGCTGGTCGCGTTTTCGCGGATGTACCTGGGCGCGCACTATCCCCACGACGTGCTCGCCGGAGCTGTCCTCGGCGCGCTGGTGGCGTGCCTGGGCCTGTCGCTGCGGCGTCCGATGACGGCCCTCGTGGATCACCTGCGCGACGGCGCCCTGCGGCCGTTGGTGGGAAGCGGCGGACGAACCCTGGCCGCCGCCCGGTGACCGGACGCGGAGCTGACGTCAGGCCGTGCGGGGCAGCCAGATGACGACCGTGGTTCCGTGCCCCTCGGCGTCGGCCACGCTGATGCCGCCGTGGTGAGCGGTGACGATCTCCCGCGCGATGGCCAGGCCGAGCCCGCTCGTGCCGCTCGCGCGATCCCGGCTGCCGTCGAGGCGGACGAACCGGTCGAAGACCCGCTCGCGGTCCTCGGCCGGGATGCCCGGACCGTCGTCGGCGATCTCCGTGACCACGCGCACGTCCGTGGTCGTCGTTCTGATGTGGACAGTCGTTGCCGCGTGCCGCACCGCGTTGTCGAGCACGTTGCGGAACAGCCGTTCCAGGTGATCGGCGTGACCCGGGACCTTGCTGTCGCCCGCTGATTCCAGGCTGATCGTCAGGTGGCCTGAGGGCGTCGTGTCGTCGATCTCTCGCAACAGCCGGTCGACGTCCACCTCGGAGCTGCGAGCCGCCAGCTGGTGTTCGTCCGCTCTGGCGAGCAGCAGCAGCTGCCCGATGAGGGTTTCGAGGCGGTCGGACTGCCGCGCGGCGCGTTCGGCGATCTCGGGCCAGGGGGCCCGGTCACGGTGGGCGAGCCCGACTTCGAGCGTGGTGCGGATCGCCGCGAGCGGGCTCCGCAGCTCGTGGGAGGCGTCGGCGACGAAGCGCCGCTGACGGCCGGCCGAGTTCTCCAGCCGGCCGAGCATGTCGTTCATCGTCCGGGCGAGCGAGCCGATCTCGTCGGGCGTGCCGGGCTCCGGCACCCGCCGGGAAAGGTCGGCGGCGGTGATCTCGGTCACGGCGTGCCGGATCTCCTCGACCGGGCGCAGCACTCGCCCCACGATCAGCCAGACCGTGCCCGCGGCGCCGAGGAGGATGACGGGAAAGCCGAGCAGCAGGTTGGACGTGAACGCCTCGCGCAGCTGGGTCAGCAGCCCGGTGGGGGTGCCGGCCAGAATGGTGACCGGCTGTCCGCCGACGATCTGCCGGACGGCGACCACTCGGACGTCGTCGGGGATGATCCCGTCGGCGGCGCCGGTGCGCTGCGGGGTTTCGGAGCTGCCCGCGACGGTGTACATCGCGGGCAGGCCGGCCAGGGTGCGGGTCGCCGCCAGCACGTGCCCGTCCGGGGCGATCACCTGGGCCTCGGCGTCGGCGTCCAATGTGGACGGAGCCAGCACGCGGGGCCACGCGCCGGTCGCTGCGGATTCCGTGATCTCGACCGCGTAGGCGCGCAGCTGGCCGTCGAGGGTGCGGTCGACGGACTGGACCTGCAGCAGGTACAGCAGGACGATCCCCAGGACCACGGCGCCGGTGATGACGAGCCCGGCGATCATCGTGAGCCGGACCCGCAAGGTGCGCCACCGCGGGCGGTCACCGCTCATCGTCGTCGTCCCGGATGAGGTAACCCTGGCCCCGCAGGGTGTGGATCACGTCCTGGCCGCCGGGCCGGTCCAGTTTCCGGCGCAGGCGGTGGACGGTGACCTCGACGACCGCCGGCCCGCCGTCGTAGGCGGCGTCCCAGCAGTGCTCCAGCAGCTCGGACTTCGACACCACCTGCCCCTGCTTGCGCAGCAGGTACTCCAGGACGCTCAGCTCACGGGTGGTGAGGTCCAGCGCGGCGCCGTCGTGGACGACCGTCCGCCCGGCGGGGTCGAAACGCAGGCCTGCGGCGGTGAGGACCGCGGGACGGCGGCCGAGCCCGCGCCGGGTCAGCGCCCGCAGCCGGGCGAGCAGGACCGGGTAGGCGAACGGCTTGACCAGGTAGTCGTCGGCGCCGCAGTCGAGCCCCTCGGCCTGGTCGAGGTCGTCGTCCATGGCCGTGAGCATCAGGATCGGCGTCCACACCCCGTCGGCGCGCAGGCGGCGGCAGACCTGGTAGCCGTCCAGCCCCGGCAGCATGACGTCCAGGACGATCACGTCGTGGGCCGTCTCGAGGGCCTGCCACAGGGCGTCCCGGCCGTCGCCGGTGACGTCCACGACGTACCCCTCCGCCCGCAGGCCCCAGGCCAGCGACGCGGCCATGGCCTCCTCGTCCTCGACCACCAGTATCCGCATCGGCCCAGTATCACCGGGCGCGGGCAAAAGCGCGGTTACCGGCTGAAAGGGTCCTGTAAGGCGGCTTTCGCGAAGCTCCTGCCGTGCCGCACTTCCCGAAGTACCGTGCGCTGGTCCCGTTCGCGTGCCTGGTGTTCCTGCTCGCCGCGAGCCCGGTGGCGCACGCCGACTCGCCGTCTTCGGGCGGCGACGTCACCGTGGCCCAGACCCTCGGCGACCGCGAACTCACCGTCGTCCTGCGTCGCGTCACAAGCGTCCCCGGCCCGCTGCACCTGGACTTCATCACGCACGCCGGCACCGCGCCGGGCCGGCTCACCGTGGTGGCCCGGGCTACCACCGAAAGCGGGCCGGCGCCCTCGGCGACGGTCGACCTCGGGGTGGAACCGCGGGCCTACAGCGCCGTCGTCGACGTCGACCGGCCCGGACCGTGGGAGCTGGCCCTGAGCGACGGGACACGCACGGCCCGGATCCCGTTCGTCGTACCCGTTCAGGTGATCTCGCCGCCGGAACGCCTGGTGTACGGCGGGTTCCTCGCCGCCGGTGTGCTGCTGCTCGTGTCGGTCGTCACGGCGACCCGGGCTCGACGGGCGGCCTGGGCGGTCCTCCCGGCCGGCGGGATGGTGGCCGGGCTGGCGGTCGCGGTGACCGCCGCGGTGCTCTCGGCGTCGCTGCCGTTGCCGCCGCAGCCCGGTACCCAGCTGGACCCGACCGTCGCCAACGTCACCGACCCCTACGTCCTGACCCAGCCGATGACCGGCGACTACTCGCGCCCGCCGGTGGTGCTCACCGTCGACGGCGCGCTGACCGCGGGACACGCGGCGGACCTCGGCCTCACCCTCACCGACGGGTCGACGGGCCTGCCGGTGGACGACCTGATCGTCCACGACAGCGCCCTGGTCCACCTGCTGCTGGTCGGCCCGGACGGCGAGCTGTGGCACGAACACCCGATCCGGACCTCTCCGGGCCACTACGCACTGCACGTCACGCCGCCGGCGTCCGGGCACTACGCCTTGTCGGCCGAGCTGGTCCGGCGCGGCGGCGGGGTCCAGCTGGTGCGGGCCGCCGCGGGCCTCGACGTCCCGGGCGCGTCCGTGCCGCCGGCGGTCCCGGACCCGGTCCGGCTCGGGGCCGGGGAGCTCACCGGCGTGACGGCGGCGGGCGACATCGCCGTCACCACGACGACGCCGGCAGCCGGGGAGCCCACAACGGTGACGGCCCGGGCCGGTGACACCGGTGATCTCCAGCCTTGGCTGGGCATGGCCGGGCACCTGATCGTGGCCGGGCCGCTGCCGCCCGCGGCGCCGGTGGGGGCGGCGGCGCAGGCCGCGCCGGTGTGGGCGCACGTCCACGCCATGGGTTCGACGTCCACAATGGACCCGTCGCGGCCCGGGATGGCCGGCCTGCCGCCGGTCAACGGCGACAGCGCTCCCGACGAGACCGTCGCCGCCTACGGCCCGGACGTGCCGTTCACCTACACCTTCCCGGTGCCCGGCGAGTACCGGCTCTGGATCCAGGTCGAACGCCGTTACGCCGTGCTGACGGTCCCGGTCGTGCTCGACGTCGCCCCCGCACCCCAGGAGACACCGTGACGACCACGCCCACCTGCTCCCGTCGCGGGCTCGCCGCCACCGTCGGCGTGGCGGTCGCCGTGGCCGCGGTGCTCGTGGCGGTGCTGTGGCCCAGCCCGGCCGGACCGGCCGTGCTGCACGCGGCGACGGCGCACTACGCGGTGACGGCCACGGTGCGCAACCCCAAGCCCGGCAGCACTTCCGTCGACGTCGAGGTGGCCGATCCGGCCGGTCGCCCCGTCTCCGGCGCCACGGTCCGGATCCAGCCGGTGATGCCGCAGATGGGCCACGCCGGGCCGCCGGTCACCGCCGTGCCCACTGGTGGCGGCGGCTATCGCGCCGACGGCGTGCCGCTGATGATGGCCGGCTCGTGGCAGTTGCTGCTCTCGGTCGACGCCGAGCACCTCACCCTCCCGCTACCGGTCTCCGGCTGACATCCCCACCCCGAAAGGACACCATGATGGACATAACCGCGGCACTGGCCGGCGGTCGCACCGCCACCCGAACGGGAACGGCCGCCCAGACCGGCGCGTGGACGGTGTTCCTCGGCACGGTCATCACCACGGCCGGGCTGAGCTGGGACATCCAGTGGCACACCGAGGTCGGGCCGGACACCTTCTTCACCCTGTCCCACCTGGCCCTCTACACCGGCAGCGCCCTGTCCGGCGTCGCCAGCCTCGTCATGGTGCTGCTGGCCACCGCCGCCCAGCGCGCCGGCCGGCCGATGCCCCGCACCGTCGGCGGCACGCCCGTGCGGGTGTTCGGCGGCGTCTTCACCGCGCCGCTCGGGTACCTGGTGTCGGGGATCGGCGCTGCGTCGTTCCTGCTCTACGGGTTGCTGGACCTGGTGTGGCACTCGATCTACGGCTTCGACGCCGTGCTGAACACCCCGTCGCACGTCGCGCTGTTCCTCTCGATCACCGTCACGATGATCGGCAGCATCATCGTGTACGCCGCCGCGAAGAACCAGCGCTGGGGCCGCTGGGGGGTCATCGGGTCGATCCCGATCCTGATCACCTTCGCGCCGATCCCCGCGAACGCGCTCAAGAACTTCCCGCTGCCGATCGACCCGACGATCATCGGGATCATCTTCTTCTCACCGCTGCTGCTGATCATCGGCGCGACGCTGCTGCGCCGGCCCGGTTCGGCGATCGCGATCGCGGTGGTCCTCGGGGTGCTGCAGGCGTTCCTGTGGTGGTTCTCCCCGTGGGCGGCGGAAACCTACGCCGCCGCGGTTGGCCTCCCGCTGCGCGACGGCCTCACCCCGCAGCCGCCGGACCTGCCCGGCGCCATGCCGATGTTCCTCGTCGTCGCGGCCGTCCTGGTCGAGGGCTTGCTGCACGTCACCCGCCGTCGTGGGCTCGGCGTCCGGCGGGTCCTGCTCCTGGCCGGCGCGGTGACCGGGCTGGTCGTGGCCGTCGGCCTGCCGCTGCAGCAGACCCTCACCGACCCCACCGTGGAGATCTCCGGAACCGAGTTCGCGCTCGTCGCGATCCTCGGCCTCCCGCTGGGCGCGCTCGCCGGGTTCCTCGGCGGCCGGTTCACCATGATGCTCGACGCCCTCACACCGGAGGAAACCCGATGACCTCGCGCACCCGGCGCTTCGCCGTCACCGCCCTCGCCGTGCTGACCCTGAGCTTCGCCGGAGCGGCTCCGGCGATGGCCTACGCACCCGTCAACATCGTGCACACCGAACACGTCCAGGCCGGGCCCTACAGCGTGACCGTCGGGTTCTCCGTCTGGCCCGTCCGGGCCATGCAGTCGCTGGACTTCACGTTCCTGCCCGACGGCGGCATCGCGGGCAAGTCCGGCACCCTGCTGCTGGACGGCCCCGGCGTCAAGTCCGACGAGCACACCCGCCCGCTGGTCCGCCACCCGCGCAAGCTCGATTCGTGGGGCCTGGACGTGAAGTCGTTCAGCAGCGCGGGCGTCTACCGCTTCGGGTTCGCCATCGACGGCCCGCAGGGGCACGGCGAAGGGCAGCTCCCGGCGATCACGGTCCTCGGCCAGCCGGGGCCGCCGCTGGCGTTGAGCTGGCTGGTCGGGTCACTGCCGTTCGCGGGCCTGCTCGTGTTCCTGGTGATCGCGTGGCGCCGGGTCCGGCCCGCGTGGCAGCCGCTCGTGGTGTGATCACCGGCGGGGCACGTGGTAGCGGTGTTCCGGACGGCCCGCGGTGCCGTAGTTCAGGCTGAGGTCCGGCAGGCCGCGGCGCCCGAGGTCGGCCAGGTACCGCTGCGCCGTGGCGCGGCTGACGCCGAGCTGCTCGGCCACGTCGGTCGCGGACAGGGCGTGCGGCGCGGTCCGGACCCGTTCCGGCACTTGGGCCATGGTGGCGGGCAGCCGCCGCCGGTCGGCCCGGTGGACGGCCGGGCCGCGCAGGAGGCCGTAGAGGGTGTCGACGGTTTCCTGGTTCGCGATGTCGAGCCCGGCCAGGCTGTCGTGCAGCCGGCCGTAGGCGGCGAGCTGCTCGCGCAGCTGGGCGAACCCGAACGGCTTGACCAGGTAGTAGACGGCGCCGAGCTGCATGGCCTGCCGGACGCCGTCGATGTCCTGTGCGGCGGTGACGACGATGAAGTCGGGGCGGGGCACGGCTTCGTGCAGGGAATGCATGAGCTCGAGCCCGTGGCCGTCGGGCAGGTAGAGGTCGAGCAGGAGCAGGTCCGGCCGGAGGGTCCGGACCAGCGCCCGCGCCTCGGCCAGCGAATGCGCCTCCCCGGCCGCGGTGAAGCCGCCGACGCGGCCGACGCCGGCCGCGTGGACCTTGGCGATCCGGTCGTCGTCGTCCACCACCAGCGTCCGGATCATCGGGCCTCCAAGGCAGGTACGGGCAGCCGCACGGTGAACGCTCCGCCCGGGCCCGGCGTCACCACGATCACGCCGCCGAGCCGGACGACCAGCCGGTGCACCAGCGCGAGGCCCAGGCCGCGCGGCAGCCCGCTGCGGGACGGTTTGGTGGTGTAGCCGTCCTGGAAGACGCGCTCCGCCAGTTCGGCCGGCACGCCGGGGCCGCTGTCGGTCACGGACAAGGCGATGGCTTCGTCGTCGTACGTCAGGCGGACCACGACCTCCCGCGGCGCGGGGGTGTCCGCGACGGCGTCGAGCGCGTTGTCGACGAGGTTGCCGACGATCGTGCGCAGCGCGTCCGGGGTGGCGCCCGGCCGGTCGAGCCGCGAGTCCTCGGACACCGTCAGCCGCACGTCCCGCTCCGCCGCGATGGTGATCTTGGCCAGCAGCAGGGCGGCGAGCGACGCCGGTGCGATGCGGGAGCGCAGCTCCTCGGCCTGCCCGGCGCTGCCCGCTGAGATCTCGTCGAGGTAAGCCATTGCCTCGTCCTGATCGCCCATCCCGATCAGCACCGACAGGACGTGCAGCCGGTTGGAGAACTCGTGCTGCTGCGCGCGCAGCGCGTCGGTGAGCCCGGTGACGCTGTCGAGTTCGCGTAGCAGGGCTTCGAGCTCGGTGCGGTCCCGCAGCGTCACCACCGAACCGACGTCGCGCCCGCGCACCCGCACCGGCATCCGGTTCGCCACCAGGAGGTGCTCGTCGGTGAGCACGATCTGATCGATCCCGTCGCCGCCGAGCACCTCGCGCAGGCGGCCCTCCGGCACGATCTCGTCGAGGGGCCGGCCCAGTTCCGCGCTCCGCCACCGCAGCAGCCGCCGCGCTTCGTCGTTGACCATCGTGAGCCGGTCTTGCCCGTCGAAGGCCACCACGCCTTCCCGGATGCCGTGCAGCGCGGCCTCCCGCTCCTGCAGCAGCGACGCCAGTTCGTGCAGCTCCAGCCCGAACGTCATCCGCTTGAGCCGCCGGGCGAGCACGAGCGCGGTCAGCGTCCCGGCCAGCAGCGCCGCGCCGGTGTAGCGGAGCAGCGTCGGTACTTCGGCCCAGAAATGCTGGGAGACGAGCCCTTCTCGCACCGCTGTTCGCGGCGAAGAACCCGGATGGGTTACGCCGCGTTCCAGTGCACGTCCATCACCGACGCTTCGAACTCACCCAGACCCGTCAGGGCACTTCCGCGAGCAAGAAATTTCCAGCGCTTCGTGCTGCCGGCGGTCGCCGGGGCGGTGGCCGCCCCGGCGACCGGTGATCAGCTCCGGGCGAGCAGGCCCTGCATCTCGGTGATCTCCGCCTGCTGGCCGTCGATGATCTTCTGGGCGAGCGCCTTCGCGTCGGCGTTGCCGCCCTTGGAGAGTTCGGTCTTCGCCATGTCGACCGCGCCCTGGTGGTGCTTGACCATCATGTCCAGCCACATCTTGTCGAACTCGGCGCCCTTGGTGCCCTTGAGTTTCTCCAGGTCGGCGTCGGACATCATGCCGGGCATCGACCCGTGGGCCATTCCCGGCATGCCGGACATGCCGGCGCCCCAGGTGGTCAGCCAGGTCTGCATCTGCTGGATCTCGGGGTCCTGAGCCTTGGCGATGCGGCTCGCGAGGTCGAGCACCTTCGGGTCGGTGCTGCGCGACGGGACCAGTTTCGCCATGTCGAGGGCCTGGCTGTGGTGCGGGACCATCTGCTGGGCGAACGTGACGTCGTCGGCGTTGTGGCCGGCGGCCGCCTGCGTGGACGGAGCCGGAGCGGGCGCCGACGAGCTGTGGTCCATTCCGGACATCGAGTCGTTGCTGCTGCACGCGCCGAGAAGCACGGCGGAGGTCAGGGCGATGCCGCTGACGAGGATGTTTTTGCGCATGACAAATCCTTCTCTGTGCTGATTGTTCGTGAAACGACGAGACCGTGGGAGGCCGGGTCGATCACGTGCGTAGTACGCACAGAGAGGTCAGGATGCTTCGGCCGCGTCCGTCGGGCGGACGTCCTCGCCGCGGTGAGCCGCGGAGCCGAGGCGATCGGGCGAACGTCGTGGTGAGCCACGAGAGGGCCAGGAAAGCGGCCAATGCCAGCAGGAGCGCGGCCGCCGCGTACAGCACGGCCAGGCAGAGGTGCAGCATGTCGTGCATGCCGCCGGGCATCCCCGGATCGTGTTCGCCGGAGCCGGCCACCGGCGCCACTTCCGGCCCCACATCGGACATGGCGTGCGACGCGGTGACCTCCGCGGCGCCGGACATGCCGGAGGCCACGCTGAAGTGGTGCATCGCGACGACGCACACGGCAAGGGCACACAGCAGGACGACCTGCTGCACTTTGCCAAGCCGATTCGTCGTCACGGCCCCACCGTATCAACCGCTCCCCGCTCCATGACGGACACTGTTCTCAGCTCTCCCGGGCAGAGTCGGCTTCAGGATCGCTTTGCGACACGGATAGGGATTGGTGCGCGCTCCTCGTTGCACGGGCTGCTCGCCGACGCTTCACCGACCGATCTCCGCCGCCTCTCGGACGGGACGCGGTGGACCAACGAGCAGCTTCTCTATCACATGGTCTTCGGCTACCTGATCGTCCGCGTGCTGCTGCCGCTGGTCAGGGGCGTCAGTCGGCTTCCAGCACCCGTCGGCGAAGCCTTCGCCGCCACGCTCGACGCGGGAACCCGGCCGTTCGACGTGGTGAACTTCTGGGGCGCGGTCGGTGGAGCGAAGGTGTTCGATCACCGGCGGATGGCGTCGTTGCTCGATCGGGTCGTCGCCGCGTTGCATCGCCGGCTCGAGACGGAAACAGAGGCCGGACTGCAGCGGGGGATGGCCTTCCCACCTCGCTGGAATCCCTTCTTCAAGGACCGCATGAGCGTCCTCGACGTCTACCACTTCGCTACCCAGCACTTCGACTTCCACGCCCGCCAGCTCACCCTCGACCCGGGTACGGCGAACTAGCAGCGATCGCCGCGTTCTGCGGCAGCCAGGAGCGCGAGCCCGTAGACCGGCGGGCCGTACCCACGACCTTGCCCGGGCCGCCGGCCACGATGCACCCGCGCTTGCCGCGAGCCCCGGGTGCCCACCTCGCCTTCGCGCCGTGGGCACCCGCAGGCAGCCGAGCCTCAGAAGGCGGTCACGACGGAGTGCGCGGTGGTGTTCTGCGGCGCCGGGGTGTCGGCGCTGCGGCGGGCGCCGCCGGTCAAGGACAGGCCGCCGGTCGGGGCGAACATGCCCATGGTGAAGGTGGATCCGCTCGGGGCCGAGGCGATCGGCACCACCGGGTAGGCGTTACCGCCGGGCCGGACGGACGTGGAGATGTAGTCGCCGAACATGCGGCCCTGGGAGGTGTTCGGGATCCAGCTCAGGTTCATCGGCCCGGCGACCTGGCTGGCGGTGCTCCAGCTCGTCCCGCCGTTGGTCGAGGAGGTGAACCCGACGTCGAGCTGGCAGGTCGAGGCGGTGCAGTTGGCGGCGGGGTAGAAGTAGTACGTCAGGCCGATCCGGGCGCTCGTGCCGGAGGTCGAGGGGTCGACGCCGATGCCGGGGACGAAGTGATCGACGGTGCTGGTGGTGGCGTCGATCGGGATGCGCGCCGGGCTGGTCCAGGTGGTGCCGTTGGCGGACTTGCTGAGCACGATGTCGTTGCTCGGGCAGCCGGAGCGGAACCGGCAGTCCGACCACGCGACGTAGACGGTGCCGGCGCTGTCGATTTCGGCAGTGGGCAGGGCTTCTTCGCGCAGGCCGCCGGCGGCGTCGTGGTGGCTGATCGCGGCGACCTGGACGGTGGAGGTCCAGCTCGCGCCGCCGGTGGTGGAGCGGAAGCTGCGGATCTGGTCGTTGAGCGACAGGTAGGGAACCACGACCGTGCCGTTGGGCTGCACGACCGGCTGACCGCCGAGTCCGGTGTGGGTGCCGGAAGGCGCGCGGGCCGGGCCCCAGGTGAGGCCGCCGTCGCTGGAGGTCTTCATCCGGATGGAGTCGCCGGAGCTGGTGATGTCGTACTGGGTGTAGCAGTTGCCGAAGAACGGGCTGGACGTGGTGTTGTCGCAGACGATCCAGTTCTTGTCCAGCGAACCCGTCGCCGTGGTGACGGGGTTGCCGAAGGTCTTGCCGCCGTCGGTGGAGCGACTGGTGAACACCGGGGTGCCGCTCGGGCAGTTTACGCCGAGGGAGGAGATCAGCCAGACGTTGTGCTTGGCGTCGAAGGCGACGGCGGCGTCGCTGATCTGGCCGCACGGGCCGCCGGTGTTGGCGGTGGTGGCGGGCAGGAAGCCCTGGGTCCAGGTGGCGCCGCCGTCGGTGGAGGTGGCGAAGCCGATGTCGGAGGAGCCGCCGCCGGAGACGCGGCCGACCTGGAAGGCGGAGACGATCGTGGAGCCGAACGCGAACGTGTCGGGTTCGACCTCGGTTCTGTGCTGGGCTTGGGCGTCGGTGAACGGATCGGAGCTGACCTGGGTCACGGCGACGTTCGCGGACGCGGACGTCGCGGAAACCAGCAGGCCGCCGACCACGACGGCCGGCAGGACGGCGGCGGTGACGAGTTTTCGGGACAGCGGCATGGCACGTTCACCTTCTGGCATCGAGGTGAGGCAACGAGGCGGGCAGCGGGGTCGCCGCTGCGGGCCATGACGACTCCCGATCCAGCCACGCGAGGCCCGTGCGGTAAAGCCGCCATGTGGAGGACCCCGGCTGATCAACTGTCCAGTTCGGAGGCGCCGGTGCCGGCCCCTCGACCGATCCAGAACGTTCGGCGGCGGCCGAACGGCGGAGGAATTGGCCATGCGCTTACCTAGTCCAGTGTGGACAGTCGACAAGCAGGTAACGCCACGGCCCGCCGGGGCGACGGTTCCAGCGGCGGACCAAGGCACGGCTCGTGCCGTGTGGCTGGCCGCGCACCGGAAACTCCGGTCGATCAAGGGAGCACGCCCGTGTCGCGTCCCCGCACCATTTCCGCGATCTGTGTGACAATTCTGAGTACGGCCGCGCTCGGCGTGTTCGCCGTGGCCCCGGCCACCGCACAGCCGTTCGGCTACCACCAGCTCACCCCCGTGCAGCAGCGCCACGTCTCCGGACTGCTGTCCACGGTTCTCAACGGCGAAGACCCTGCCAACGCTGCCAGAGCATTGGCCCCGAATCGGGCCACGCCCTCAGCTGCTGCGCCGTGCGCCAACCGGTACGGCACCAACGTCAAGGTCAACCAGAACTGCCTGAACCTCACCGACCCCGATCTGCAGGGCCGGGCCCAGGCCCAGAACGAGACCTGGGCGGCCGCCGACCCGAACAACCCCGCCCACGTCATCGCCACCTACAACGACTACCGCCGCGGCGACGGCACCTGCGGCGTCAGCTACTCCCTCGACGGCGCCCGGTCGTGGGCCGACGCGACCACGCCGAACGGCTTCAGCCGCGGCACCGACTTCGGCGGCGCGCCCCGGGAGTACTGGCAGTCCGGCGGTGACACCTCGGTGGCGTGGGATTCCCGCGGCAACGCCTACCTCTCGTGCCAGGTGTTCAACCGCGGCAGCGCCGTGTCGCCGAACCCGGACCAATCGAGCGCGTTCCTCGTGTTCCGTTCGACGGGAACCAACGGGGCGTCCTGGAACTTCACGGGCCGTCCCGTCGCCACCCACGACGACACCGCCGGAGCCGGGAATTTCCTGCTGGACAAGCAATTGCTGACCGTCGACAACAATCCGCGCAGCCCGTTCCGCGACCGTGTCTACGTGTCCTGGACGACCTTCGCCGACGACGGCACCGGCTACATCTACGAGGCCTACTCCGCCGACTACGGCGAAACGTTCTCCGTGCCAGTACTGGTCAGCGCCGACACGTCATTGTGCGCCAACGCGCTCGGCTTCCCGACGCCGCGGGGCCGGTGCAACCAGAACCAGGACTCGCAGCCGTTCGTCGGCCCCGACGGCGCGTTGTACGTGGTGTTCAACAACTTCAACAACGCCACGGCGAACGCGGCGGACAACCACAACCAGGTCCTGCTGGCCCGCTCCGCCGACGGCGGCCGGAGCTTCTCGACGCCGGTGCTGGTCGGGAACTACCACGAGCTACCGGACTGCGCGACCTACCAGAACGGCCAGGACCCCGGACGCGCCTGCGTCCCGGAGAAGGGGCCGTCGGCGAACTCGGTGTTCCGCGCGAGCAACTACCCGATCGGCGGCGTCGACCCGCGCAACCCGCGCCGGATCCTGGTCACCTACGGCTCGTACATCAGCCGGAACTCCAACGAGACCACCGGCTGCACGCCGACCGGGTTCAACCCCGCCACCGGCATCAACACCTACACCGGCGTGAAGAACGGCACCTGCAACAACGACATCGTGCTGTCGGCCTCGACGAACGCCGGTGCTTCGTTCGCCGGCGGCAGCACCGACGTCCGGCAGCTGCCGGTGGTCACCACCGCGCCCGGCCAGGCCCGGACCGACCAGTTCTGGCAGGGTGCCGCGTTCAGCCCGGACGGCACGTTCGCGGTGAGCTACTACGACCGTCAGTACGGCGCCGACGAGACCACCGGCTTCTCGGACATCACGGTGTCGGCCGGGTTCACCCACACCCGGGCGACGTCGGGCAGCATGCCGCCGCCGACGCAGTTCACCGGGACCTTCTACGGTGACTACGCCGGAATCGCCGTCACCCCGCGTGCCGCGTATCCGGTCTGGTCGGACACCCGGCCGCCGGATCTGTTCCTCTGCCCCGGCACCGGCACACCCGGCACTCCGCCGGCTACTTGCCAGGCCGGCGCGCCGAACGCGTCGATCGCCAACGATCAGGACACCTACACCACCGCCGTCGGCGTCCGCTGACCGTGCTCGAGTGGGTCACCCGCGGTTTCGCGGGTGACCCACCGGGCGTTCACCTGACCTCGACGCGGAGTTCCCACTGGGTCTGCGGCGGTCCGTGCGGGTCGCCGGCGAAGGCGGCGGGGCGGCGGCGCCGCGGCGCCGGGCGGTGCAGGTCGCGGTGGTGGCACCGTCGGCGAGCGGCCGGGCGATGCACTGCAGGACCGATTCGTCGGAGCTGACCGGCAGGCTCCACGGCTGCTGCGGCGAGGACTCGGTCGTGATGTACAGGACGTCCCCGACACCGAGGCATTGCGGCGCTGGTTGCTGCCGGACCGTCGCGACCAGGCTGCGCGGTCCACAGCCGCCCTTGCCGGGCGGTGAGGAGGGGCTGCCACTGGCCGCCGTGCCGGTGCCCTGGCCGGCGGGCGGCGTCGGCTGTTCTCCGGCCGGCGGACCGGTGCCGCAGCCGCCGAGGAGCAGCAGCAGGGGCAGGGACAGCAGCAACCTGGGACGCCTCCGGACGGAGGCGTCCCATCGGGTGACAGGGCGGGTTCAGCAGAAGCTGAGCCGGCCGAGGCGGGTGGCCCAGCTGCCACCGGTCGCGAAGTACTGCTGCGCGACGACGTCGGTGCAGGTGGTTTCCACCGACACCGAGGAGTCGTCACCGAAGCGGGTGTTGGTCGTGGTGGCCGCTGGTGTCGGTGTAGGCCCAGTTGAGCCAGACGTAGTTGCTCGCGCCGCCGCCTCCGGCGTCCGACACCCCGATGGAGGGGTTGAAGTCGTCGCTGGTGCCGCTGCGGTAGGCGAGCGCGACGAACGGGACGTTGTCGCTCAGCCGGATCGCGCCGTAGCGGATCCCCGGGAAACCGCCGATGGCGATGCCGTGGGTGAACCAGATGAAGTTGCCGAGCTGGTACGGCGACCACACGATCCGCCCGTCGCTCGGATCGAGCTTCGTGGTGACGCCCGGCTGGTTGACCTGCCGCGGCGGTGCGCTGACGGTGGCCTGCAGGGTCAGCGTCGTCCCGGGCCCGGCGGAGTTGGTCATGCGGTAGAGCTGGTAGCCGGTGCCCGCCACCGACGCGAGGAAGTAGCTGTTGGTCGTGGCCGGCGTCGGGTTGCCGCCGACGGCATTCGCGTCGGTCTGGCGGCCCCGGCCAAGAAGACGGGGCGGGCTGTCATCGGGCCGTATGCGCATAGGAGCGGCAGGGAGCCAGGCCGTCTACAGGCCGTCACACGTCCGGCCCGGATCAACCTCAGTCGGCCCAACCGGCCTGAAAGTGCAGGTCAGGCCCTGTCTGACCGTGAAAGGTGCCGGCTTGGGAAATGGTGTCCTAAGTTCTGGCACAAGTAGGCGGGATCGGGCCTGAACTGCTGTTTTGCAGTTGAAGATCCCGTCGGCTGCGTCCCGTGCC
The DNA here is from genome assembly GCF_043197175.1 of Amycolatopsis sp. NPDC049252. Taxonomy (NCBI): domain Bacteria; kingdom Bacillati; phylum Actinomycetota; class Actinomycetes; order Pseudonocardiales; family Pseudonocardiaceae; genus Amycolatopsis; species Amycolatopsis sp. NPDC049252. Next base: position 35,754 of record NZ_JBICSQ010000055.1, on the reverse strand, counting down.
CGGCGATGACTCGACGGCTTTCCGCACCTTCGTGAAGCCGGGGCTGCCACCGATCAAACTGCCGTGATCGGGTCGGTCAAGAGTCGCTCGAAAGCCGGGAAACCGGCGCCGGTCTCGACGAAATCGCCGTGACGACATGGAGCCGGACTACGGCGATCTCCAGTGCCGGATTGGCGGCGTGCGCGGACAAGGTCGAGGACATCGCGGGTACCGGGATCCGCAGGGCTCGGCACCGTGCTTCCGGGGGAACGTTCCTCCGGTTAAGGCGACTGCCGTCGTGTCAGAAATTCACCGGATGGGCCCTGAGTATTCCTTTGATCAAGGTGTCCTCCCGCTGTGTGAGAGTTGGCCGTCCGGCTGGTCATTTTGTCGGATTCGCTCCGCGGTTGCTCATCTTTTCTGTTGATCTTTCGCTGCCTTTCCGGCGTTACGCGCCAACCGGGTGATTTCGAAAAGTGCTGGAACGCGGGTCCTTTACTGGTGTCGAGTTGCGGATAGTTGCAGGTGGCGGGGCTGTCGGTGGTCTAAACCCGTCATTGGCGGTATATCCATGGCAGAAGGGTGAACCGATCGGCCTGGCGGGTTTTCCGTTGCGTGACGGGCTTTCCCGGCGCCTTTCCCGGATTTGCGGTTATGCTCCATTCGGCGGTACGAGCCCGATCTCGACTGGGTAACGTATGGCGAATCCGGCTGTTGGGGGATCACGGACCGCTGGGGCGACCGACTTTCCTTCCGGGGAGCCAAGGCTGCTGCGAACGCACGGCAGTGGCCGGCGTGCAATCGGCACCGCGATGCGGCTGCCGATTCAGCAGGAGATCCAAAAGTTCGCTGACGTGAGAAAGGATCAACCGCATGTGTTCGCGATCACCGCTGCCAGGCTTCGCGCCGCTTTGTTGACCGGGTGGCAAAAACTCTCGACGCTGGTAGGCGCGGTTCGCAGCTCTCCAGGAAAGCGGCCCGCGCAGCCTTCTGCCTCCTGGCGAAATCGCCAGTGAACCCCATCCTTCGTAGTTCTGGCGCCGGCCTGGTCAGGCGCTGATGCCTCCGTGCTCGAAAGGTTCCGGAAATGCCGCTCTTTGACGTCCCGGTCGACGCGACCAGGACGGCGTCCGTCAGCGGGCCGACGCCCGCGCACCTCGCCGAGCTGGTCCAGGCACAAGCCGCCCGCACGCCGCTCGCACCCGCCCTGACCGGCGCGGACGGGACGCTGACCTACACGGACCTGAACGTCCGGGCGAACAGGCTGGCGCGGGTGCTCGTCGAGCACGGTGCCGGGCCGGAACGGATCGTTGCGCTCGCGCTGCCGCGCTCGGCCGACCTGATCGTCGCGCAGCTGGCGACGGCCAAGGCCGGCGCGGCTTTCCTGCCGATCGACCCGGACCACCCCGCCGAGCGGATCGCCTTCACGCTCGCCGACGCCCGGCCGGTGCTCGTCCTGACCCGGTCGGCCGCCGGACCGGAAGGCATCGGAACCACGCCCACGATCGCCCTCGACCGGCCCGAGCTGCTCGACGGCAGATCCGGCCACGACCTCACGGACCCGGACCGAACGCGCCCGCTGCACGTCGGCCACCCCGCGTACCTGATCTACACCTCCGGCTCGACCGGCGTTCCCAAGGGCGTGCTCGTCACCCACCGCGGCCTGGCCGGATTCTTCGCCGCGATGCGGGACCGCTACGACGTACGGCCCGGCGACCGGGTCCTCGAGTTCTCCTCACCCAGCTTCGACGCCTCGATCCTGGAACTGGGCATGGCGCTGCCCTCGGGGGCCGCGCTCGTCGTCCCGCCCGCGGGCCCGCTGCTGGGCGACCGGCTCGCCGAAGTCCTCGCCGGCAACCGCGTCACGCACGCCCTGATTCCGCCGGTCGCCCTGGCCACGCTCTCCGCCGCGCACGCCGCGAGCCTGCCCGACTTCCGAACGGTGATCGTCGGCGGCGACGCCTGCCCGCCCGAACTGGTCCGGACCTGGGCGCCCGGCCGCCGGATGATCAACTCCTACGGCCCCACCGAGTCGACCGTCGTGGCCACCTGGAGCGATCCGCTCGTGCCCGGCGGGACGCCGCCGATCGGCCGGCCGCTGCCGGACACCACGGTCCACGTGCTCGACGAGTCGCTGCGCCCGGCCGCCACCGGCGAGCTGCACCTCGCCGGCCCGAGCCTGGCCCGCGGCTACCTCGACCGGCCGGGGCTGACCGCGAGCCGGTTCGTCGCCGACCCGTTCGGCGCGCCGGGCGCCCGGATGTACCGCACCGGTGACGTCGTGCGCCGCACCGCCTCGGGTGAGCTCGAGTTCGTCGGGCGGACCGACCACCAGGTCAAGATCCGGGGCTTCCGCATCGAGCCCGGCGAGATCGAAGCGCTGCTGCTGAGCCGCCCGGACGTCCGGGAAGCGGTCGTCGTCGCCCGCGAAGACCAGCCCGGCGTCAAGCGCCTGGTCGCCTACGTCGCCGGGGACGCCGAGCCGGCCGCCCTGCGTGCGGCCGTGGCCGACAAGCTCCCGCCGTACCTGGTGCCCGCCGCCTTCGTCCCGCTCGACCGGATGCCGCTGACCACGCACGGCAAGCTCGACCGGGACGCGCTCCCGGAGCCCGACTGGGCGGCCCAGGTCCGCGCGACCCACACCCCGCCCCGGACCGCCACCGAGCGGATCCTGGCCGGAATCTGGGCCGACCTGCTCGACGTGCCCGAAATCGGGGTCGACGCGGACTTCTTCGAACTCGGCGGGGACTCGATCCTCGGCGCGCGGGCGCTGGCGCGGATCCGCGCCCGCTTCGGTGCGGACCTGTCGCCGCGGGTGGTGTTCGACGCCCGGACCATCACGAAGCTCGCCGCGTTGCTGCCCGAGGGCGACCGGCCGGTGAGCGACCGCATCGAGCGCGCGACCCACGACGACGTCGTGCCGATCTCCCCGGTGCAGCGCCGGTTGTGGCTGCTCGACGAGCAGCACCCCGGCAGCACCGAGTACAACGCCGGCGTCGGGCTCACCTTGTCCGGGCCGCTCGATCGCGAAGCTCTGCGCAGCGCCTTGGCCGGCCTGGTCACGCGGCACGAGGCGCTGCGGACGACCTTCCGCACCGTCGACGGTCAGGGCGTCCAGGTGGTCGCCGGGACCGGCACGATCCCGTTGCGCGAGGTCGACGCGGACGACGACGTGGACGCGCTGCTCGCGGCCGAGCTGGACCGCCCGTTCGACCTGGGCGCCGGGCCGCTGACCCGGGCCACGCTGATCCGCCTCGGCCCCGACGAGCACCTGCTTCTCCTGTGCCAGCACCACATCGTCACCGACGGCTGGTCGGTCGGCCTGCTCGTCGACGAGCTCGCCGCGCTGTACGCGGGGGAGGAGCTCGCCCCGGCGCCGATCGGGTACCGCGACTACTCCCGCTGGCACCACGAACGCCTGGCCGGCCCGCTGCGCGAGCGGCAGCTGACGTACTGGCGGGCGCAGCTGGCCGGGCTGGAGCCCCTGGAGCTGCCCACCGACCGGCCGCGTCCGCCCGTCCGCGAGACGCACGGCGCCATCCGCCGCTACCCGCTGCCGGACGGGCTCGCCCGCGGCCTGGCCGCCCTCGGCCAGGACACCGGCGCGACCCTGTTCACGACGCTGACCGCCGTGGTCCAGCTGCTGCTGGCCCGCTACACCGGGCAGGACGACATCGCCGTCGGCACCGCGGTGTCCGGCCGCGACCACGACCAGCTCGAGCGCCTGGCCGGGTTCTTCGTCAACACGCTGGTCCTGCGCTCCGCCGTCGACCCGGCCCAGCCCTTCGACGCTTTTCTCGGCCAGGTCAAGGAAACCGCGCTCGCGGCGTTCGCCGCCGGCGAGGTGCCCTTCGACCAGGTCGTCGACGACCTGCGGCCGGCCCGTGACCCGGGCCGCACGCCGCTGGTGCAGGTCCTGCTCGTGCTCCAGCAGGACCTCGTCCGGACCCGGGAGGCGGGCGCCCTGCGGCTGGGCGAGCACGATCTGCCCCGCCCCCGGGCCCGGTTCGACCTCGTGCTGGAGTTCCAGCCGCAGGGCCGCGGTGTCGCGATCGAGTACGACACCGCCCTGTTCGACGCCGCGACGATCGACCGTTTCGCCGGGCACCTGCGGGTGCTGGCCGAAGCCGTCGTCGCCGACCCGCACCGGCCGGTGGCCGAACTGTCCATGATGGACGGTGCCGAGCTGGCCCGGCTCCACGACCTTGCGCGGGGCCCGGCGGTCCCGGTCCCCGCGCCCACCCTGCCCCGTCTCTTCGAGGCCCAGGTGGCCCGGACGCCGGACGCGGTCGCCGTCGTCTGCGACGGCCGGCGGCTGACCTACCGGGAGCTCGACGACCAGGCCAACCGGCTGGCCCGGGTCCTGCTCGACCGGGGTGCCGGACCCGAGCGGCTCGTCGCCGTCTCGCTGCCGCGCACGGAACGGCTGCTGGTGGCGCTGCTCGGCGTCCTCAAGTCCGGCGCCGCGTACCTGCCGGTCGACCCGGCCTACCCGGCCGGCCGGATCGCGCTGATCCTCGACGACGCCGCCCCGATCCTGATGCTCACCGCGGACGGCGAAGGAGCCTCGGTGGCCTTCGACGACCCCGGCCTGCTCGCCGGACGGTCGGCGGCGCCGGTCGGCGGCGGACCCGACCCCGCCAACCCGGCCTACGTGATCCACACCTCCGGCTCGACCGGGCGTCCCAAGGGTGTCGTGGTCGCCCACCGCAGCGCGGCGAACCTGATGGCGTGGGCGGCCGCCGACTTCGGCGCCGTCCTGCGGCCCGGGTCGACCGTCGTCGCGTCGACGTCGCTCAACTTCGACGTCTCGGTGTTCGAGATCTTCGCGCCGCTGATGACGGGCGCCACCGTCGAGGTCGTCCGGGACGTCCTGGCCCTCGGCGAGCAGGCGGACGCCGGCCGGAAAGTCGGCCTGGTGAGCGGCGTGCCGTCGGCGTTCGCGCAGCTGTTGTCGCAGGGCGTGGTCTCCGTGCGGCCTTCGACGGTGGTCCTGGCCGGTGAGGCCCTCACCCTGCACGCGTTGCGCGACATCCGGAAAGCGCTGCCGGACAGCCGGATCGCGAACATCTACGGTCCCACCGAGTCCACTGTGTACGCCACGGCGTGGTACCACGACACCGACCGCACGCCGCCGATCGGCCGTCCGGTCGCCGGGATCCACGCCTACGTCCTCGACGCCGGGCTGCGGCAGGTGCCCGTCGGTGTGCCGGGGGAGCTGCACCTGGGTGGTGCGGGCGTGGCCCGCGGGTACCTCGGCCGGCCGGGGCTGACCGCCGGCCGGTTCGTCGCCGACCCCTTCGCCACGCCGGGCGCCCGGATGTACCGGACCGGCGACGTCGTGCGCTGGACCGCGCGAGGCGAGCTGGAATACCTCGGCCGTGCCGACGACCAGGTCAAGATCCGCGGCTTCCGCATCGAGCCCGGCGAGGTGGAAACCGCGCTGCGGCAGCACCCGGACGTCGCCGAGGCCGTCGTGGTCGCGCGCAAGGACGGCGGGCACCAGCGGCTGGTCGCCTACGTGGTGCCCACCGCACCTGCCGGCTTGCGGGAGTTCCTCGCCGCGTCGCTGCCCGCACACCTGGTGCCCTCGGCGTTCGTACCGCTCGACCGGCTGCCGCTCAACCCCAGCGGCAAGCTCGACCGGCGCGCCCTGCCCGCCCCCGACTGGGCCGGCACCACCACTCGCGTCGCGCCGCGGACCCCGGCCGAACGCCTGCTCGCCGGCATCTGGGCCGAAGCGCTCGGACTGCCCGAGGTCGGTGTCGAGGACAACTTCTTCGAGCTGGGCGGGGACTCGATCCTCAGCATCCGGCTCGTGTCCGAGGCCGCGAAGGCCGGCCTGAAGATCACCACCCGGGACGTCTTCCGGCACCAGACGATCGCCGCGCTCGCCGCGGCCGCCGGCACGCCGGCCCCGGCCGCGGAACGGCGGGCGGCGACCGGGGCCGTGACGCCGACCCCGATCCAGCGCTGGTTCCTCGACGCCGAACCGGCCGATCCGGACCACTTCGCCCAGGAACTGAGCGTCCGGCTCACCGACGACGTCGACGAGGCCCGGTTGCGTGCCGCGGTGAACACCGTCGCCGGCCACCACGACGCCCTGCGGCTGCGGTTCCGCCGTACTGGAACCGGCTGGACCCAGCACCACGCCGAACCGGGCGGCGCCGACGTCTTCGGCGCGACGATCGACCTCGAGCACGGCCCGCTGGTGCGCGCCGAACTGACCGGCACGACCCTGCACCTGGCCGTGCACCACCTGGTCGTGGACGGCGTCTCCTGGCGGATCCTCCTCGAAGACCTCGACCACGCCTACCACGGGCGTGCGTTGAGCCCGCGGACCACGTCCTTCCAGGACTGGTCGGCCCGGCTCGCCGCGCACTCCTTCGACGACCACCTCGACCACTGGCGCGTGGTCGACGGCGCGCAGATCCCGCTGGACACCGCAGACACCGACGACGTCAACACCGTGGCGAGCACCCGGACCGTCAGCACCCGGCTGGACGCCGACCTGACCCGCGCGCTGCTGCAGGAGGTCCCCGGCGTCTACCGGACCCAGGTCAACGACGTCCTGCTGACCGCGCTCGGCCGTGCCCTGGGCCGGTGGGCCGGCACCGACCGGGTCCTGCTCGACCTCGAAGGCCACGGCCGCGAAGAGCTGTTCGACGACGTCGACCTGTCCCGCACGGTCGGCTGGTTCACCTCCCTGTTCCCGGTCGCGCTCGACGTGCCCGGCGGCGGCTGGGGCGAAGCCCTGAAGCGGACCAAGGAACAACTGCGCGCGATCCCGGCGCGCGGGCTGTCCTACGGCGCCCTGCGCTACCTGACCGGCACCGCCCCCGAGGTGACGCCCCGGCTCAGCTTCAACTACCTCGGCCGCTTCGAGGTGGCTGGCGACCTCTACCGCGGGCTCGAGCGGGACCTCGAACTTTCGCAGAGTCCCGGCGCGATCCGCGCGCACGCCATCGACGTCGTCGCCCGGGTCACCGACGGTTGCCTGGAGATCACCTGGTTCTACTCCGACCGGCTGCACCGCGAAGCCACCATCGCCGCGGTCGCCGACGACCTCGGGCGCGGCCTGGCGGAGATCGCCGCGCACTGCGCCGACCCGGCCGCCGGCGGCCGCACGCCGTCGGACTTCCCGCTGGCCCGCCTCGATCAGGCAGGCGTGGACACGATCGCCGGGGACGGCCGCGACGTCGAAGACGTCTACCCGCTCACCCCGGCCCAGGCCGGCATGCTCTTCCACGGGCTCACCGGTGACACCCGGTCCGCCTACCTCCAGCAGATCACGTTCGTGCTGACTGGTGTTCCCGACCCGGCCGCCCTCGCCCGCGCGTGGCAGCAGGTCGTGGACCGGACGCCGGTGCTGCGCAGCCGGGTCGTCTGGGACGGCGTGGACGAGCCCGTGCAGGTCGTCCACCGGCAGGTCACCCTCCCCGTCGAACACCGCGACTGGACCGGCGAACCCGAGGACCTGGACGCGGTGCTGGCGGCCGACCGCGCCACCGGGCTCGACCTGACCGCGGTACCGCTGACGCGGCTGCTCGTCGCCCGCCTCTCGGCGACCGAGGTCCGGGTCGTCTGGACGTTCCACCACCTCCTGCTGGACGGCTGGAGCCTCTTCCAGGTGCTCTCCGACGTCGCGGCGGCCCACGCCGGCCGGCCGCTGCCCGCGCGGCGGCCGTTCCGCGACCACGTCCGCTGGCTGTCCGAACAGGACCGCTCCGCCGCGGAAAAGTACTGGCGTGACCAGCTTTCCGGCCGGCCCGTGCCCGTCCGGCTGCGGACCGACCGCACCCCCGAGCGGCACACCGTCGAGTCGACGGCGTCGCTGCGCGTCGACGTGCCGGCCGGCCCGCTGCGGGCCGCCGCGCAACGCCACGGCCTGACCCTCAACACCCTCGTCCAGGGCGCCTGGGCCGTGCTGCTGGCCCGCCACGGCGGGCGCCCCGAGGTCTGCTTCGGCACCACGGTCGCCGGCCGGCCCGCCGAGCTGGCCGGGGCCGCCGAGATCACCGGCCTGTTCATCACCACGCTGCCGCTGGTCACCGACGTCCACGACCACCTCCGGGCGGGCGACTGGCTCCGGGACCTGCAGGCGCGGCAGGCCGAAGCGCGGCGGTTCGAGTACGCGCCGCCGGTGACCCCGTTCGACACGCTCCTGGTCTTCGAGAACTACCCGGTCACCGACGGGCTCGGGCTGCGCGAGCTGCGCGGCGTCGAGACCACCAACTACCCGCTCAGCGTCGTCGCCTACCCCGGCGAGGAACGCCTGGACCTGGCCTTCGGCTACGACCCGGCGCTGTTCGACGCCGAGACGGTCGCCGGGTTCGCCGGGCACCTGCGCACCTTGCTCACCGAACTGGCGGCCGGACTGGACAAGCGCGTCGCCGACCTGCGGATGCTCACCGACACCGAGCGGCACGACGTCCTGGTCCGGTGGAACGACACCGCGCACGACCTCCCGGCCGCGACCGTGCCGGAGCTGTTCGCCGAGCAGGTCGGGCGCCACCCCGACGCGGTCGCCGTCACCGGCGGGGAAACCCTGACCTACGCGGAACTCGACGTCCGCGCCAACCGGCTTGCCCACCGCCTGATCGCGCTCGGCACCGGCCGGGACGACCTGGTCGCGCTGCTGCTGCGCCGGTCGGCGGACGTCGTCGTCGCCCAGCTCGCGGTGCTCAAGGCCGGTGGCGCGTACCTGCCGCTGGACGCCCGGGCCCCGCGGGAACGGCTGCGCGTGCTGCTGGACGGCGTGCGGGTGCTCGTCACCGACGACCCGCGCCAGGATGTCCACAGTGGACCGACCGTGCGCGTCGGCGACGGTGGCGACGAGCCGGCGAGCGCGCCGGACGTGGTGCTGCGCCCGGAAAACCTGGCCTACGTGATGTACACGTCGGGATCGACGGGCACGCCGAAGGGCGTGGCGGTGACCCATCGGGATATCGTCGGGCTGGCCCGGGACCGGTGCTTCTCCGGTCCCGCGCACCGGTCGGTGCTGATGCACTCCCCGCAGGCGTTCGACGCCTCGACCTACGAGGTGTGGGTGCCGCTGCTCGGCGGCGGCCGGGTGGTCGTCGCGCCGCCGGGCGACGTCGACGCCCGGGTGCTGCGTCGCGTGGTCGCCGCGCACGGGGTGCGCGCGCTGTTCCTGACGGCGGGGTTGTTCCGGGTGCTGGCGCAGGAGGATCCCGCCTGCCTGCGGGGCGTCCGCGAGGTGTGGACCGGCGGCGACGTGGTTCCCCCCGCCGCGGTGCGCCAGGTGCTGGCGGCGTGCCCCGGCGTGGCCGTGGTGGACGTCTACGGGCCGACCGAGACCACGACGTTCGCCAGCCACCTCGTGCTGCCGCCGGGCGAGCCGGTACCGGACGTGGTGCCGATCGGCCGGCCGCAGGACAACATGGCGGCCTACGTCCTCGACGCCGGCCTGCGCCCGGTCCCGCCCGGCGCCCTCGGCGAGCTGTACCTCGCCGGCACCGGGCTCGCCCGCGGCTACCTCGGGCAGCCGGGCCTCACCGCCGAACGGTTCCTGGCCGACCCCTTCGGCGCGCCGGGGACCCGGATGTACCGCACCGGCGACCTCGTCCGCTGGACCCGCGCCGGAGTGCTGGAGTTCGCCGGCCGCGCCGACGACCAGGTCAAGATCCGCGGCTTCCGCATCGAGCTGGGGGAGATCGAGACCGCACTCACCGCGCACCCCGACGTCGCCGAAGCCGTCGTCGTCGCCGCGGCGGACGCCGGGGTCAAGCGGCTGGTCGCCTACGTCGTCGCGACCGGGACGCCGGACCTGCGCGAGTTCCTGCTCGAGTCCCTGCCGGACTACCTCGTGCCCGCGCTCTACGTCCCGCTGGAAGCGTTGCCGCTCAACGACAACGGGAAGGTCGACCGCCGGGCGCTGCCCGCACCGGACCGCACGCCGGACCGCACCCACCGCGAGCCCGGCACCGACGCCGAGCGGCTGCTGGCCGGCATCTGGGCCGAGGTCCTGCGGGTGGACCGCGTCGGCGCCGACGACAACTTCTTCGAACTCGGCGGCGACTCCATCCTGAGCATCCAGGTCGTCTCCCGGGCCCGCCGGGCCGGGCTGGACCTCATGCCGGGCCAGGTGTTCGACCACCCGACCGTCGCCGCGCTCGCGCTCGCGCTCGCCGCGAACACCGCCCCCGCCGTGGTCACGGCGGACGAGGGACCGGTCACCGGCGACGCGCCGCTGACGCCCGTCCAGCACTGGTACCTCGACCCGGAGCCGGTGCACCCCGAGCAGTTCGTCCAGTCCGTCTCGATCGACCTGCCCGCGCCCGACCCGGCGGCGTTGCGCCGCGCACTGCGGGAACTGCAGCTGCACCACGACGCGCTGCGGCTGCGGTTCACCGACGGCGGCCAGCACCACGCGCCCGACGCCCAGGACGTGCTCGGGGCCACCATCGACCTCGAGCGGGGACCGCTGCTGCGGGCCGACCTCGACGGCACCACGCTCACGCTCGCCGCGCACCACCTGGTGGTCGACGGCGTCTCGTGGCGGATCCTCCTGGAGGACCTGGAAACCCTCCTCGCCGGCGGCGAGCTCCCCGCCCGCACGACGTCCTTCCGCGACTGGGCCCGCACCCTGGCCGAGCACGCCGCCGCGGGCGGCTTCGACGACGAGCTCGCCCACTGGGCCGCCGCGGACGCCGATCCGGCGCTCCCGGTCGACGCGACGGGCGCCAACACCTACGGCTCGGCCCGGTCGGTGACCGTCCGGCTGCCCGCGGACGCGACCCGCGCGGTGCTGCACGACGTGCCGGGCGCGTACCGGACGCAGGTCAACGACGTCCTGCTGACCGCGCTCGGCCGGGTCCTCGCGGACTGGACGGGCCGCGACCGCGTCCTCGTCGACCTCGAAGGGCACGGGCGCGAAGACCTGTTCCCCGGGATCGACCTCTCCCGCACCGTCGGCTGGTTCACCTCGATCTTCCCGGTCGCGCTCACCGTGCCCGCCGTGCCCGGCGGCGACTGGGGCGACGCGCTGAAGCAGACCAAGGAACAGCTGCGCGCGGTGCCCCGCCGGGGCGTCGGCTACGGCGCCCTGCGCCACCTCACCGGTACCGCCCCGCGCGTCGAACCCGGGATCAGCTTCAACTACCTGGGCCGGTTCGACCACGGCGGCGGCCTCGACGGCGCGGCCCACCCGGAGCAGGCCCGCGGGCACCTGCTCGACGTCGTCGGCGCGGTCGTCGGCGACCGGCTCGAACTCACTTGGCACTACTCGGACCAGGTGCACACCGAGGCCACCGTCCGCCGCCTCGCCGACGCGCTGCTCGCCGCGCTCACCGGGATCGTCGGGCACTGCGCCCGCCCGGACGCCGGGGGCCGCACGCCGTCGGACTTCCCGCTGGCCCGGCTCGACCAGGCCGCCGTGGACCGCCTCGCCGGGACCGGCACCGGAGTCGAGGACATCTACCCGCTGACCCCGATGCAGTCGGGCATGGTGTTCCACAGCCTCGTCGACGGCGCGGCCGGCACCTACCTCAACCAGGTCCGGCTGCGGCTGACCGGTGTCACCGACCCCGAGCGCCTGGCCCAGGCCTGGCAAGACGTCGTCGCGGCCACGCCGGTGCTGCGCAGCCGCGTCGTCTGGGACGGCCTCGACGCACCCGTCCAGGTCGTCGAGCGGTCCGCGCCGGTGCCGGTCACGCACCTGGACTGGACCGGGCACGACGACCGCGAGCGGTTCCTCGAGGCGGACCGGGAGCGGGGCTTCGACCTCGCCACCGCGCCGCTGATGCGGCTGGCGCTGGCCCGGCTGCCCGGCGGGGACGTCCTCATGCTGTGGACGTTCCACCACGTGCTGCTCGACGGCTGGAGCGCCGCCCAGGTCTTCGGCGAGGTCTGCGCCCGCTACGCCGGTGCCGCCACGCCGGGGCCCCGGCCGCCGTTCCGCGACTACCTGCGCTGGCTCGGCGCGCAGGACACCGCGGCGGCCGAACGGCACTGGCACGACGAGCTGGCCGGGGTGCGCACGCCGACCCCGCTGCCCTACGACCGCCGGCCGAAGGAGGTGCACCGCACCCGGTCCACTGCGTCCCACCACGTGTCGGCGCCGGCCGACGGGCTGCGGGAGCTGGCCCGGCGCGCCGGGCTGACCCTCAACACCATCGTGCAGGGTGCGTGGGGCCTCGTGCTGTCGCGGCACAGCGGCGAAACCGACGTCGTGTTCGGCACCACCGTCTCCGGCCGCCCGGCCGACCTGCCGGGCGTCGAGGCGATGGTCGGGTTGTTCATCAACACGCTGCCCAGCCGCGTCACCGTCCCCGACGGACAGACCGTGACCGCGTGGCTGCGCGACCTGCAGGCGGCCCAGGCCCGGGCGCGGCGGTACGACTTCGTGTCCCTGGCCCGGATGGGGGCCGGGCTGTTCGACAGCATCCTCGTGTTCGAGAACTACCCGTTCGACGCCGGCGCGATCGCCGCGCACGGGATCGGCCTGCACGAGGAAGGCGAGCTGCAGCCGACCAACTACCCGCTCAGCGTGGTCGTCACGCCGGGGGAGCGGCTGGCCGTGTCGTTCGACCACGACCCCGAGCTGTTCGACGCGGCCACGATCGAGTGGCTGGCCGGGCACCTGCTCCTCGTCCTGGACCGCATCGCCGCCGCGCCCGAGCGGCCGGTCGGCGAGCTGGACCTGCTGACCGAGGACGACCGCGCAAGCGTGCTGCGGACGTTCAACGCCACGGCGCACCCGGTCGCCCCGGCGACGGTGGTGAGCCGGTTCGCCGACCAGGTGCGGCGGACGCCGGACGCCCCCGCGCTCGGGCCGCTGACCTACGCCGAGCTGGACGCTCGCGCGAACCGGCTCGCGCACCGGCTCATCACGCTCGGCGTCGGCGTGGAGGACCGGGTCGGGCTGCTGCTGGAGCGGTCGGCCGACCTGGTCGTCGCCGAGCTCGCGGTGCTCAAGGCCGGCGCCGCGTACGTGCCGGTCGACCTGCGCGCCCCGGCCGCCCGGATGCGGCTGATGCTGGGCGAGGCGGGTGTCTCCGTGGTCGTCGCCGACCGGTCCCGTTCGGACGTCCACAGTGGACCGACGGTGCTGGTCGGCGAGCCTCTCGACGGCCCGGCGACCGCGCCGGAGGTGCCGGTGCGGCCGGAAAACCTGGCGTACGTGATGTACACGTCCGGGTCGACGGGGACGCCGAAGGGCGTGGCGGTGACCCACCGCGACGTCGTCGGCCTGGCCTCGGACCGCTCCTTCGCGGGCGAGGCGCACCGGAGCGTGCTGCTGCACTCGCCGCAGGCGTTCGACGCCTCGACGTACGAGGTCTGGGTGCCGCTGCTGGGCGGCGGCCGCGTGGTCGTCGCACCGCCGGGCGACCTCGACCCCGACGTGCTGCGCGTGCTCGTCGCCGAGCACCACGTGAGCGCGTTGTGGCTGACCGCCGGGCTGTTCCGCCTGCTGGCGCAGGAGGATCCCGCGTGCCTGCGCGGGGTCCGTGAGGTGTGGACCGGCGGCGACGTCGTCCCCGCGAGCGCCGTCCGCCAGGTGCGCGACGCGTGCCCGGGCCTGACCGTCGTCGACGGCTACGGCCCCACCGAGACGACGACCTTCGCCAGCCGCTGCGTCCTGCCGCCCGGCGAGCCGGTGCCCGACGTGGTGCCGATCGGCGGACCGCTCGACAACATGGCCGCCTACGTCCTCGACACCGGGCTGCGGCCGGTCCCGCCGGGGGTGGCGGGGGAGCTGTTCGTCGCCGGCACCGGCGTCGCGCGCGGCTACCTCGGCCGGCCCGGGCTCACCGCGGAACGGTTCGTGGCGAGCCCGTTCGGCGCGCCGGGGGCGCGGATGTACCGCACCGGCGACGTCGTTCGCTGGTCGGCCGGCGGGGTGCTGGAGTTCGTCGGCCGGGCCGACGACCAGGTCAAGATCCGCGGCTTCCGGATCGAGCTGGGCGAGATCGAAAACGCGCTGGCCGCGCACCCCGGCGTCGCCGAGGCCGTCGTCGTCACCCGCGACAAGCGGCTCGTCGCCTACCTGGTCGGCACCGCCACGACGACCGACCTGCGTGCGTGGCTGCAGCGCGATCTACCCGACTACATGGTGCCCGCGGCGTTCGTCACGCTCGACGCGCTTCCGTTGAGCCGCAACGGGAAGGTCGACCGGCAGGCGCTGCCGGAACCGGCCGCCGAGCCGGTGGCCGGCTACCTGCCGCCCCGCACGGAGACCGAACGGATCCTCGCCGACGTGTGGGCTGACGTGCTCGGCGTGCCCGCCGTGGGGATCGAGGACAACTTCTTCGAGCTGGGCGGCGACTCGATCCTGAGCATCCAGGTCGTGTCCCGGGCGCGGCGGCACGGCCTCGCGCTCACCCCGCGGGACCTGTTCGCCCACCAGACCGTCGCGGCGCTGGCCGTCGCCGCCGGGACGGCCGCGGTGACCGTGGCCGAGCAGGGCCCGGTCAGCGGCCCCGCCGCGCTGACCCCGATCCAGCACTGGTTCTTCACCGGAGATTTCGGTGCCGCCGCGGACTTCACCCAATCCGTCCGGGTCGAGCGGGCCGAACCGTTCGACGTCGAGCGCCTGCGCACCGCGCTGGCCGCGCTGGTCGAGCACCACGACGCGCTGCGGATGCGCTTCACCGGTGACGGCCAGATCAACGCCGCGGCCGAGCCGGCCGAGCTCCTCGGCGCCGTCATCGACGTCGCCGCCGGGCCGCTGCTGTCCGCCGAACTGCTCGAACCGGCCGTGCTGCGGCTGACCGTCGACCACCTGGTCGTCGACGGCGTCTCGTGGCGGATCCTGCTGGAGGACCTCGAAACCGCCTACGAGCGGCGCCCGCTCCCGCCGAAGACGACGTCGTTCCGCGACTGGGCCAACCGGCTCGCCGCCCGGGCCGAAGCCGGCGGCTTCGACGACGAACTGCCCTACTGGCGCACGGCTCTGGCGGTCGACCCGGCTCTGCCGGTCGACGGCAAGACAGCGGACGGCACCACCGAAACGGTCACCGCGCGCCTCGACGCCGAGCTGACCCGGGCCCTGCTGCAGGACGTCCCGGGCGCCTACCGGACGCAGGTCAACGACGTGCTGCTGGCCGCGCTGGGCCGGGTCCTGACCCGCTGGACCGGGCGCGACCGCGTGGTGATCGACCTGGAGGGGCACGGCCGCGAGGACCTGTTCGACGACGTCGACCTGTCCCGCACGGTCGGCTGGTTCACCTCGATGTACCCGGTCGCGCTGCGGATCGACGACGACTGGGCGGCCCTGCTCAAGTCGGTGAAGGAGCAGCTGCGCGCGGTGCCCCGCCGGGGCGTGGGCTACGGCGCGCTGCGGTACCTGACCGGCACCGCGCCCGCGGCCGGCGCCGAGATCGGCTTCAACTACCTGGGCCGGTTCGACGGCGCGGCCGGCAGCCTGGACTCCGCCGTCGGCGCCGGCGCCGGCCGCGCGCACCTGCTCGACGTCGTCGGCCGGGTGGAGGCCGACTCCCTGGAGCTGACCTGGTACTACTCGCCCGGGGTGCACACCGCCGAAACGGTCGAGCGGCTGGCCGCCGACCTGGTGGCCGCGCTCGGCGAAGCCGTCGCGCACTGCGCCGGGCCCGGGGTGGGCGGCCGGACGCCGTCGGACTTCCCCCTCGCCGGGCTGGACCAGGACCAGGTCGACCGGATCGCCGGCGACGGCCGCGCCGTGGCCGACATCCACCCGCTGACCCCGATGCAGGCCGGCATGGTCTTCCACGGGCTTTCCCAGCAGGCGCAAGGTGTCTACTTCGAACAGGTCACCGCCGTCCTCGACGGCGTCGCCGACCCGCACGCGCTGGCCGCGGCCTGGCAGCACGTGGTCGACCGGACGCCGGTCCTGCGCGGCCGCGTCGTCTGGGAGGACGTCGCCGACCCGCTGCTCGTGGTGCACCGCGACGTGCGGCTGCCGGTCACCGAGCTCGACTGGCGGGACCTCGGCACCGGCGAGGCCCTGCGCGACCTGCTCGCCCGTGACCGCGCCGAGCCGTTCGACCTGGCGGCCGCGCCGCTGCTGCGGGTCACCCTGGCCCGGCTGCCCGGGGACGCCGTCCAGCTCCTCTGGACGTTCCACCACGTGCTGCTGGACGGCTGGAGCGTCTTCCAGGTGCTGTCCGACGTCTGCGCCGCGTACGCCGCCCTGCGCGACGGCGCCGTGCCGGCCCTGCCGAACCGGCGGCCGTTCGCCGACTACGTGACGTGGCTGGGCGCGCAGGGCCAAGCGGGCGCCGAGGAATACTGGCGCCGCGAACTGGGCGACGTCACCGAGCCGACGCCATTGCCCTACGACCGGGTTCCGGCCGCCGCTCACGAAGCGAGTTCGTCGGTGTGGGCCGGCCGGGACCTCGACGAGGAGCGGACCGCCCGGCTCGCCGCGTTCGCCCGGCGCGAGCGGCTCACCGTCAACGCGATCGTGCAGGGCGCGTGGGCGCTGCTGCTGTCGCGCTACAGCGGCGAGGACGACGTCTGCTTCGGGGCGACCGTGTCCGGCCGCCCGGCCGGGCTGGCCGGGGTCGACGACATCACCGGCATCTTCATCAACACGCTGCCGGTGCGGGTCGCGGTGGATCCCGCGGCCCCGGCCGCGGACTGGTTGCGCGGCCTGCAGGCCACGCAGGCGGAATCGCGTCGCTTCGAGCACGTCCCGCTGACCGCGGTGCAGGGCTGGAGCGGCGTCGAAGGCGGGCAGAACCTGTTCGACAGCATCGTCGTGTTCGAGAACTACCCGGTGACCGCCGACGATGTCGCCGGTCATGGCGTGCGCCTGCGGGACCTCGACGCGAGGGAGACGACCAGCTACCCGCTCAGCGTCGTGGCCTCGCCGGGCCCGCGGCTGTCGCTCGGGCTCGGCTACGACCCGGCGTTGTTCGACGCGACCACGATCGAGCGGCTGGCGGGGCAGCTGGAGCACGTGCTGAACACACTGGCCGACGAGCCGGACCGTCCATTGGGGACACTCGACGTCCTGACCGCGGCCGAACGCGACGAGATCCTGGTGGCGTTCAACGACACCCGCCACGACGTCGCGCCGGTGACCCTGACCGACCTGATCGAGGCGCAGGTGGCCCGGACCCCGGACGCCGTCGCGGTGCTCGCCGGCGACGAAAGCCTGACCTTCGCCGAGCTGGACGCGCGCGCCAACCGGCTGGCGCGGGTGCTGGCCGCGCGCGGCGCCGGGCCGGAGCGGATCGTCGCGCTCGCCCTGCCGCGCTCGGCGGAGATCGTCGTCGCGCAGCTGGCCGTGCTCAAGACCGGCGCCGCCTACCTGCCGATCGACCCGGACTACCCGGCCGAGCGGATCGCGTTCATGCTCGAAGACGCCGCCCCGGTCGTGGTGCTGACCCCCGCCGAGCTGGCCGCCCTCGACGACGCGGGCTCCCCGGCCGAGCCGTACACCCGGGCCGTACCGCTCACCGCGCCGGCGTACGTGATCTACACGTCCGGGTCGACCGGCACCCCGAAGGGCGTCGTGGTCACCCACGCCGGCCTGGCGAGCTTCTCCGGCGCCGAGATCGGCCACTTCGACGTCCGGCCGGGCGACCGGGTGCTGCAGTTCTCCTCACCCAGCTTCGACGCCTCGGTGCTGGAACTGTGCATGGCGCTGCCGGCCGGGGCCGCGCTGGTCGTGCCGCCGCCCGGGCCGTTGCTCGGCGAGCAGCTGGCCGGCGTGCTGCGCGATCAGGGCGTCACCCACGCGCTGATCCCGCCGGTGGCGATGGCGAGCGTCCCGGACGTGGCGCTGCCGGAGTTCCGGACGCTGGTGGTCGGCGGCGACGCCTGCACCGCCGACCTCGTCACCCGCTGGGCCCCGGGCCGCCGGATGATCAACGCCTACGGCCCCACCGAGATCACCGTGGTCGCCACCTGGAGCGATCCCCTGGAACCGGGCCCGACCCCGCCGATCGGCCGGCCGATCCGCAACGCCCGCGTCCACGTCCTCGACGCCGCCCTGCGCCCGGTGCCGATCGGGGCGCCGGGGGAGCTGTACGTCTCCGGGGCCGGCGTCGCCCGCGGTTACCTGAACCGGCCGGGGCTGACCGCGACGCGGTTCCTCGCCGATCCCTTCGGCGCGCCCGGCACCCGGATGTACCGCACCGGCGACCTGGTGCGGTGGCGGGCCGGCGGCACGCTCGAGTTCCTCGGCCGCGCCGACGACCAGGTCAAGATCCGCGGCTTCCGGATCGAGCCCGGCGAGATCGCGGCGGCCCTGCGGACCCACCCGGACGTCCGCGACGCCGCCGTCGTCGCGATCGACCAGCGGCTGGTCGCCTACGTCGTCGCGGGCTCGGTGGCCGGGCTGCGGGAGCACGTCGCCGCGACCCTGCCGGCGCACCTGGTGCCCGCGGCCTTCGTCGCGCTCGACGCCCTTCCCCTCACCGCCAACGGAAAGCTCGACCGGCGGGCGCTGCCCGCGCCCGCCGCGCCGGAAGCGGGCGCGGACTACGCGGCCCCGGAAACCGAAACCGAAGAGGTGCTGGCCGCGATCTGGGCCGAGGCCCTCGGCCTCGACCGCGTCGGCGTCGAGGACAACTTCTTCGCCCTCGGCGGGGATTCCGTGCGCAGCCTGCGGATCACGTCGATGACCAAGTCCGCCTTCGACGTCCAGCTCACCCCCAAGGACGTGCTCGCCGCCGGCACCGTGCTGGCCCTGGCCGAGCTCGTCGAAGAACGGGTCCTGCGGGACCTCGAACGGCTCGCCGCCGGCCAAGACCTCTGACAGACCCCGAGAAAGGAAACCGGAATGCAGGACGACATCGAGTTCCAGGTGCTGGTCAACGACGAAGGCCAGTACTCCCTCTGGCCGCTGACGAACGAGGTGCCCGCCGGCTGGCGCGCCGACGGCTTCCGCGGCGGCCGCCAGGAGTGCATGGACCACGTCGACGAGGTGTGGACCGACATGCGGCCGCTCAGCCTGCAGCGGCAGATGGCCGCCGACGGCTGAGCCGGCCCACGACCACGGCCCGCCCGGGCCGCACCAACGCGAAAGGCTTCTCGATCGTGCCCTCTTCTTCGACGTTCTTCCAGACCATCCACGTCCCGGCCCAAGACGGTCCGGCCGGGCCCGAGGAAGACCGCCTGCAGCGGCTGCTCGCGGGCCTGGCCCGCAAGCACCGGGTCCCCGCGGCCCAGCTGGCGGTCCACGACGGCGGCCGGACGCGCTCCGTCGCCGTCGGCGACGTCACCGCCGCCGCGAAGTTCCCGGTCGGCTCCATCACGAAGGCGTTCACCGCCGCGCTGGCGATGCTGCTCGTCGCCGACGGCGACCTGGACCCCGGTGACGCGCTCGGGGACCACCTCGCCGACCTCGGCCCCCAGGTCGGCAGACCGACGCTCGCACAGGTCCTGAGCCACACCGGCGGCCTGCCCGCCGCACTCGGCGCCGCCGAGAACACCGGGTCGGCCCGCCGGTACCTGCGGGCGTGCCGCGACGCCGGGCTCGTCCAGCCGCCCGGGCTGGGCTTCTCCTACTCCAACGTCGGGTACGTGCTCACCGGCTACGTGGTCGAGGCCATCACCGGCATGAGCTGGTGGGAGGCGATGGACACGTTGCTGCTGGAGGAGCTCGGGATCGTCCCGGCCTTCGTCGTCGAGCCGGGTTCCCGGCGCCGGGCGGGCACCCACGTCAGCGGGCACGCCGTGCACGCGGTCACCGGGCGCGCCCGGCCGGTCGCGCAGACCCTGAGCGGCGTCGAAGCCGCGGCCGGCGCGCTCGCGCTGAGCGCGGAAGACCTCGTCGCGTTCGGCCGCATGCACGGCGGGGGCGACAGCCCGCTGCCGGCGGACCTGCTCGAGCTGACGCGCCGGCCGGTACCGGGGGCCGAACCCTTCGGCCTGGCCGACGGCTGGGGCCTGGGTCTCGCCACCTACCGCGGGGCCGACGCGGACTGGACCGGGCACGACGGCACCGCCGACGGCACCTCCTGCCACCTGCGCGTGGATCCCGCGCACGATCGCGTCGTCGCGCTCACCACCAACGCGGGCAGCGGCTCGGCGCTGTGGGTGGACCTGGTCGCGGAGTTGCGCGCGGCGGGACTGCCGGTCGGCGACTACGAGCTGCCCGGCGACGGGAAGCGGGCTGCCCGCCCGCCGGCCGAGGTGTCCGGCAGCTACACCAACGGCGACCTCGAGTACCAGGTCGACGTGCGCGACGACGGCGGCGCGGTCCTGGTCGTCGACGGTGAGGTCTACCCGGAGCTGGCGGTACTCGACAACGGGGCGTTCTCGGTGCGCGAGCCCGGCACCGGCCGCCGGATCGTCGGCGGCCGCTTCCTGACCGACCCGGCCACCGGGACCGTCAGTGCGATGCAGGCCGGGGGCCGGGTCGCCCGCCGGCGCCGCAAGGCGTCCTGACCCGACCGCCCCGAACACCCCCGAACACCCCGATCAGTGCTGTGAGGAAAGCGAACATGACCACCTCGAGGAAGAGCCGCATCGACGCGCTGCCCGCCGAGCTGCGCGAGACGCTCAAGCGCCGCCTGGCCGGGCGGGCCGAGCGCACCGACGTCATCGGCCGGGCCTCGCGCGAGGAGGACCTGCCGCTTTCCTTCGCCCAGCAGCGCCTGTGGTTCCTCGACGAGTTCCGGCCGGGGGACGCCGAGTACAACAGCGCGGTCGGGCTGCGGCTCACCGGGCCGCTCGACACGGCGGCCCTCACCGGCGCGCTCGGGGACCTGGTGACCCGTCACGAAGCCCTGCGCACCACCATCAACGACACCGACGACACCGCCGGCACGCCCGTCCAGGTCGTCCACCCGGCCCCGGAGGTCCCGGTGCGGACGGTCGACCTGACGGCCGATCCCGCGCTGCGGCCCGCCGATCTCGACGAGGTGCTGGGCGCCGAGTACGCCCGGCCGTTCGACCTGCGCCGCGGCCCGCTGGTCCGGCTGCTGCTGGTGCGCGTCGCCGAGGAGCACCACGTCCTGCTGCTCACCGCCCACCACGTCGTCACCGACGGCGAGTCGATGGGCATCCTGGTCGCCGAGCTCGGCGCGCTGTACGCGGCCGCTGTGCGCGGCGAACCCGCGGACCTGCCCGAGCCGGCCGTCCAGTACGCGGATTTCGCCGTCTGGCAACGCAACCGGCTCGCCGGGCCGGCCCTGGACCGGCACCTCGCCTACTGGACCACGCAACTGGCCGGCGTCGAGCCGCTCGACCTGCCGGCCGACCGGCCGCGGCCCGCCGTCCGCACGACGGCGGGCGCACTGCACGGCTTCAGCGTGCCCGCCGAGGTCGCCGCCGCGCTCGCCGGCCTCGCCAGGGCTCACGACACGACGCTCTACACCGTGCTGGTCGCGGCCTGCCAGGTGCTGTTCGCCCGGTACACCGGCCGCGACGACATCGCGCTCGGCACCGTCGTCTCCGGCCGGGGGCGGCCGGAACTGGAGCGGACGGTCGGCTTCTTCGTCGACACCGTCGTCGTCCGATCCACAGTGGACAGACGTACGCCGTTCGAAGCGTTCCTCGACGACGTCCGCACGACGGTGCTGGAGTCCTTCGAGCACGCCGAAGCGCCCTTCGAGAAGCTCGTCGAAGCGCTGAAGATCGAGCGTGACCCCAGCCGCAACCCGCTGTTCGACGCCATGGTGCTGCTGCACGGGAGCCCGGCCCGGCAGCCGGACTTCGGCGGGCTGACCGTCGAACCGGTCGAGGTGGCCCGGCGCGCGGCCAACTTCGACCTCACCGTCGAATTCCAGCCGACCGACAACGGCCTCGAAGGGGCGCTGGAGTACAACACCGACCTGTTCGACGAGCGGACCGTCGCCGCGCTGGCCGAGCACCTCACCGTGCTGCTCACCGGCATCGCCGCCGACGCCGCCCGCCCGGTCGGCGAACTGCCGCTGCTGACCGGCGCCGAGCGGCAGCGGGTCGCCGCGTGGAACGACACCGGCCTGGACGTCCCCGAGGCCACCCTCACCGAGCTGTTCGAATCCCGGTCCCGCCGCATCCCGGACGAGACCGCGCTGGTCGCCGGGCCCACCACCCTGAGCTTCGCCGAGCTGAACACCCGCGCCAACCGGCTCGCGCGCCACCTCGTGGCGCTGGGCGCCGGCCCCGAACGGGTCGTCGCGCTCGCGCTGCCCCGCACGGCCGACGCGATCGTCGCGCTGCTCGCCGTGCTGAAGGCGGGCGCGGTGTACCTGCCGATCGACCCGGCCCTGCCCGCCGACCGGATCGAGCTGCTGCTGCGCGACGCCGGCGCCACCCTGGTCGTCACCCACGACGGCGACGAGACCACGCCCGTTCCCGGCGCCGGGCTCGTCCTCGGCACCCCGGAGACCGACGCCGCGCTGGGGGAGTACCCGGGCGCCGACCTGACCGACGCCGACCGCGTCGCGCCGCTGCGCGCGGCCAACACCGCCTACGTCATCTACACCTCCGGCTCCACCGGCCGGCCCAAGGGCGTGGCCGTCCCGCACCGCAACCTCACCAACCTGCTGGTCAACCACCGCAACGACTTCGCCGCCCCGGGACGGCGGCTGCGGGTCGCGCTGACCGCCACCCTGTCGTTCGACACCTCGCTCGAAGGCCCGGTGCTCATGGCCGACGGCCACGAGCTGCACCTCGTCGGCGACGACGTCCGGCTGGACGCGCACGCCCTCGTCGACCACATCGCCGAGCACCGGATCGACTTCCTCGACCTGACCCCGACCTACCTGCGCCGGCTCGTGCCCGCCGGGCTGCTGACCGACCCGCGACACCGCCCGAAGATCCTGATGCTCGGCGGCGAAGCCCTCGACGAGACGCTGTGGCGCGCCCTGTCCGACGCCGAAGTCACCGTGGCGCACAACTTCTACGGCCCCACCGAGTACACAGTGGACGCCGTGTCGTGCCGGGTCGGGGCGACCGCCCGGCCGGTGCTCGGCCGCCCGCTGGCCAACACCCGGGCCCACGTCCTCGACGAGGACTTCCGGCCGGTACCCACCGGTGTCGCGGGCGAACTCTGCCTGGCCGGCGCGCAGCTCGCGCGCGGCTACCTCGGCCGGCCCGGCCGAACCGCCGGCAGTTTCGTCGCGAACCCCTTCGGCGCCCCCGGCGAGCGGATGTACCGCACCGGCGACCGCGTCCGCTGGACCGCGGACGGGCAGCTGGAGTACCTGGGCCGCCTCGACGACCAGGTGAAGATCCGCGGCTTCCGCGTAGAACCCGGCGAGGTCGAGGCCGCGCTGCTGCGCCTGCCCGGCGTCTCCGCGGCCGTCGTCGTCGCCCACCGCGGCGACGACGGGCACGCCCGGCTGGTGGCCTACGTCGTCGCGGCCGGCCCGGCCGCACCGGCCGCCGCCGACCTGCGCCAGGCCCTGCGGGCCACCCTGCCGGACTACCTGGTGCCCTCGGCGTTCGTGCCGATCGACGCCGTTCCCGTGACGCCGCAGGGGAAGGTCGACCGCCGGGCCCTCCCGGCCCCCGGCGTCCCCGAGGACGGCGACCAGGTCTACGTCGCGGCGCGGACCACCGTCGAGCACCAGCTGGTGGCCATCTGGGCCGAGGTGCTCGGCAACGACCGCGTCGGGGTCGAGGACAACTTCTTCGGCCTCGGCGGCGACTCGATCCTGAGCATCCAGGTCGTCGCCCAGGCCCGCCAGGCCGGGCTGCGGCTGACCTCGCGCGACATCTTCCTGCACCAGACCATCGCCGGGCTCGCCACCGTCGTGCAGTCCGCCGCGGCGCTCACCCCGGACGTGACGGCGCCGATCACCGGGCCCGCACCGCTGACCCCGATCCAGCACTGGTTCTTCGGCACCCACGGCCCGCTCGACCACTTCACGATGTCGCAGCTGCTCGAACTGCCCGCCGACGTCGACCACGACGCCCTGCGGACGGCAGTGGACGCGGTCGTCGCCCACCACGAGGCCCTCCGGACCCGGTTCTTCCACCTCGACGGCGAGTGGCGGCAGGAAGTCGTGCCGACGCCGCCGACCGGGGTGCTGTGGAGCCGCGACCTGTCCTCGCTCGGCGAAGCCGGGCAACGCGCCGGGATCGAAGCCGCGGCTGGCCAGGTGCGCGCCGGGCTCGACCTGACGACCGGCGTGGTCGCCGGGGCGGTCCTGCTGGTGCGCGGCACCCGGCCGCCGCTGCTGTTCCTGGCCGTGCACCACCTCGTGGTCGACGGCGTGTCGCTGCGGGTGCTGCTCGCCGACCTCGACACCGCCTACCACCAGGCCCGCACCGGCGCCGCCGTCCGGCTGCCGGCCGCGGGCACGACGTTCACCCGGTGGGCGCACCTGCTGCGCGAGCACGTCCGCTCCGGCGCCTTCGACGGCGACGTCGGGCACTGGACCCGGGTGGCCGGCCGGGTGCCGACGGCGCTGCCGGTCGACCACGACGGCGCCGGCACCGCGGGCTCCACACGCACGCTGACCGTGAGCCTCGGCGCCGGTGACACCGACGCGCTGCTGCACCGGGTCCCCGCGGCCTACCGGACGCAGGTCAACGACGTGCTGCTGAGCGCGCTCGGCCGGGCCTTGGCGGACCGGACCGGGCAGGACGGCGTCCTGCTCGCGCTGGAGGGCCACGGCCGGGAGGACGTCCTCGACGGCGTCGACCTCTCCCGCACGGTCGGCTGGTTCACCACGCAGTTCCCGGTGGCGCTCGACCTGCCGCCGTCGGGGGACTGGGGCACCACCCTCAAGGCGGTCAAGGAGCAGCTGCGGGCCGTCCCGCGCCGCGGCCTCAGCTACGAGGCCCTGCGCCACCTCGCCGCCGCCGACGCGCCCGGCAGCGCGCTGAAGTCCCTGCCGCTGCCCCAGATCTGCTTCAACTACCACGGACGCTGGGACGGCGGAAGCGGCGGCGAGGGGCTCTTCCGCGGCCGGCTCGACGGCGCGGGCGCGGACATCGCGCCGGACCAGGCGAACACCTACCAGCTGGACGTCACCGGGGTCGTCGACGGCGGCGAGCTGTCGCTGACGTGGAGCTACTCCGAGCAGGTCAACAACCGCGAAACGGTGCAGGAGCTGGCCGAGGCGATGCTGGCGGCGCTGCGCGAGATCGTCGCGCACTGCGCGGAGCCCGGCGCCGGCGGCCGCACGCCGTCCGACTTCCCGCTCGCCCGCCTCGATCAGTCCACTGTGGACAGGATCGCCGGCGACGGGCACGACGTCGAAGACGTCTACCCGCTCACCCCGCTGCAGGCGGGCATGCTCTTCCACAGCCTGCTCGACCCGGCCGCCGACGCCTACGTCGACCAGGCCCGGATGCTGCTCGACGGCGTCCGCGACCCGGAGGCGTTCGCGCGGGCCTGGCAGCAGGTGGCCGACCGGACCCCGGTGCTGCGCACCCAGCTGGTCTGGGAGGGTGTCGAGGAACCCCTGCAGGTGGTGCGCCGCCGCGCGGCCGTGCCGATCACCCGTCACGACTGGCGCGGCCTGTCCGAAGACGAGCAGGCCGCCGAGCTGGCGCGGCTCTCGGCCGAGGACGCCGCCGCCGGGATGGACCTGGCCACCGCCCCGCTGATGCGGCTGGCCGTCATCGCGCTGCGCCACGACCGGGTGCTGCTGATGTGGACGTCACACCACATCGTGCTCGACGGCTGGAGCCTGGCCCAGATCTTCACCGAGGTGGTCGAGCAGTACGCGGCCATCACCGGCAGCCGCGTGCCGCGCGTGCCGGCCCACCGCCCGTTCCGCGACTACCTCGCCTGGCTGGCCGCGCAGGACGGCACCGCGGCCGAGGACCACTGGCGCGAGGTGCTGGCCGGGTTCGCCACCCCGACGCCGCTGCCCTGGGACCGGTCACCGGCCCAGGCCCACCGGACCCGGACCGCGCAGCCGGTCCGCGGCTCACTGACGGCCGGGGACACCACCCGCCTGCGCGACGTCGCCCGGCGCCACGGCCTGACCGTCAACACCCTCGTGCAGGGCGCGTGGGCGCTGCTGCTGGCCCACCAGAGCGGCGAGGACGACGTCGTGTTCGGCACGACCGTCTCCGGCCGGCCCGACGACCTGCCCGGCGTCGAGACCATGATCGGGATGTTCATCAACACCATCCCGACGCGTACCCGGATCGACCGCGGCGAGCCGGTGCCGGCCTGGCTGCGGCGGCTGCAGGACGAGCAGAACCGCGCGCGGCGCTTCGACTTCGTCGCCCTCGGGCGGCTGCGCGCGCTCAGCGACGTCCCGGCCGGGCAGAACCTGTTCGACAGCATGGTCGCGTTCGAGAACTACCCGTTCGACGAGCACGCCGCCGCGCGGGCCGGCGTCACCCTGCGCGAGGTGACCGCGCTCGACGCCACCACCTTCCCGATCACCCTGCGCGCCTACGCCGGCGAACAGCTGGGCTTCGAGCTGGCCACCGACCCGGCGCTGTTCGACCCGGCCACCGCCGAGGCCCTGGCCGCCCGGCTGGAAACCCTGCTGCTGGCACTCGCCGAGAACCCGGACCGCACGATCGCCCGGCTGCCGTGGCTCTCGGCCGCCGATCGCGCGCAGCTGCCCGGCGACGCGGACCCGGTTTCGCTGCCCGCGCCGGCCATCACGGACCTGTTCGCCGCCCAGGTCGCCGCGACCCCGGACGCGATCGCCCTCACCGGCGAGGGCACCGCCCTGTCCTACGCCGAACTCAACCGCCGGGCGAACCGGCTGGCGCACCGGCTGGTCGCGCTCGGCGCCGGGCCCGAGCGCTACGTCGCCCTGCGCCTGCCGCGCTCGCCGGAGCAGGTCGTCGCGATCCTCGCCGTGCTCAAGGCCGGGGCCGCCTACCTGCCGATCGACCCGGCCACCCCGGACGAGCGCGTCGAGCGGATGCTGGCCGACACCGCTCCCGTCGCCGTTCTCACCCTCGACGACGTCGACGCGACCGGTCCGGACACCGACCCGCCGCCGCGGTGCGCGCCCGAGCACCCCGCGTACGTCATCTACACCTCCGGCTCGACCGGGCAGCCCAAGGGCGTGGTGATCCCGCACCGCAACGTCACGCGGCTCTTCGCCGCGACCGCCGGCCGGTTCGGCTTCGGCCGTGACGACGTGTGGACGCTGTTCCACAGCTACGCCTTCGACTTCTCCGTCTGGGAAATCTGGGGCCCGCTGCTGCACGGCGGCCGGCTCGTCGTCGTCCCGCACGCCGTGTCCCGCTCACCGCGGGAGTTCCTGCGCCTGCTGGCCGACGAGGGCGTCACCGTGCTCAACCAGACGCCGTCGGCGTTCTACCAGCTGTGCCGCGCCGACGAAGACGACCCCGTCCTCGGCGCCCGGCTCGCACTGCGGCACGTGATCTTCGGCGGCGAGGCGCTCGACACGCGCCGCCTGTCCGGCTGGTTCCGGCGCCACGGCGCCACCGCGCCCCGGCTGGTGAACATGTACGGCATCACCGAGACCACCGTCCACGTAACGCAGCACGACCTGGAGCCCGACGCTCCCGGTCTCGTCGGCGACGTCCTGCCCGACCTGCGCGGGTACGTCCTCGACGCCGACCTGAACCCCGTCCCGGCCGGGGTGCCCGGCGAACTGCACGTCGCCGGGGCCGGCCTGGCCCGCGGCTACCTCGGCCGTCCCGGGCTGACCGCCGCCCGGTTCGTCGCCGACCCGTTCGGCGCGCCCGGGTCCCGGATGTACCGCTCCGGGGACCTGGTGTCCCGCACCGGAAGCGGCGCGCTGCGCTACCGCGGCCGCGCCGACCAGCAGGTCAAGATCCGCGGCTTCCGCATCGAACCGGGCGAGATCGAGGCCACCCTGCTCGCGCTGCCGGAGGTCGGCTCGGCGGCCGTCCTCGCCCGCGAGGACGAGCCCGGCCGCAAGCGCCTGGTCGCCTACGTCGTCGCGGCCGACCCGCAGGACCCGCCGAGCGCGGCCCTGCTGCGCGAGCGGCTGGCCCGGACCTTGCCCGAGTACATGGTGCCCTCGGCCTTCGTCACGATCGACACGATGCCGTTGACGCGCAACGGAAAGCTCGACCACCGCGCGTTGCCCGCCCCGGCCGCCGCCGGTCCGGCGGGCGCGGAGTTCGTCGAGCCGCGCACCGACGCCGAACGCACGGTCGCCGCGGTCGTGGCCGCCACCCTCGGCCTGGACCGCGTCGGGGCCGAAGACAGTTTCTTCGAGCTGGGCGGGGATTCCATCCTCAGCATCCGGCTGGCCTCCGCGCTGCGCGACGCCCTCGGCGTCGACGTCTCCCCGCGCAGCGTGTTCGACACCCCGACGGTCGAAGGGCTCGCGGCGAGCCTGGCCACCGCGCCGGTCGCCGTCGCGGCGATCCCGCCGGTGAGCCGCGAGCACGACCTGCCGCTGTCGTTCGCCCAGCAGCGCCTGTGGTTCCTCGAGGAGTTCGCCCCGGGCAGCACCGACCACGTCACCGTCTTCGGCGTGCGGCTGCGCGGTGACCTGCGGGCCGACGCCCTCGCCGCGGCCCTGACCACCCTGATCGCCCGGCACGAGTCCCTGCGCACCACCTTCGCCGTCACCGACGGCCGGCCCCGCCAGATCGTCGGCGAGCCGTGGGAACCGGCGTTGCCCGTCACCGACCTCTCCGACGACCCCGGGAGCCTGCACCGGCTGCTCGCCGAGGACCTCGCCCGGCCGTTCGACCTGACCCGCGGCCCGCTGCTGCGTGCCCGGCTCGCCCGCGTCGCCCCGGACGACCACGCGCTCGTCCTGTCCCTGCACCACATCATCACCGACGGCTGGTCGATGGGCGTGCTCGTCGGCGAACTGGCCGCCCTCTACGGCAACGAGCACACCGAGCTGCCCGTGCTGCCGATCCGGTACGCGGACTTCGCCGCGTGGCAACGAGAACTTCCGGTCGACGACCAGCTCGGCTTCTGGCGCCGTCAGCTCGACGGCCTGCGCCCGCTCGACCTGCCCACCGACCGCCCCCGGCCGGTCATCCGGACGCCGCACGGCGCCGAGCGCGAGTTCACCCTCGGCGCCGAACCGCTCGCCGGCCTGCGCCGGCTGGCCGCCGACCGGGACACGACCCTGTTCACCGCCCTGGCCGCGGCCTGCCAGCTGGTGCTGCG
The DNA here is from genome assembly GCF_043197175.1 of Amycolatopsis sp. NPDC049252. NCBI lineage: Bacteria > Bacillati > Actinomycetota > Actinomycetes > Pseudonocardiales > Pseudonocardiaceae > Amycolatopsis > Amycolatopsis sp. NPDC049252. Next base: position 6,833 of record NZ_JBICSQ010000055.1, on the reverse strand, counting down.
CCGCTGGTCCGGGCAGGACGACGTCGCCGTCGGCACGATCACCTCCGGCCGCGACCACCCCGAGGTGCAGCACCTGGTCGGGATGTTCGTCAACACCGTGGTGCTGCGGTCACAGCTGGACGGGCAGCAGGACTTCGGGGAGGTGCTCACCGCCGTCCGCCGGACGGTCCTGGACGCGTTCGCCCACCAGGACGTGCCGTTCGAGCGGATCGTGGACGAGCTGAGCCCCGAGCGCGACACCGGCCGCACGCCGCTGTTCGAGGTGCTGGTGACCCTGCAGAACGCCGGCAACCGGCTGCCCGCCCTCGCCGGGCTCGCCGCGAGCGACCTCGACCTGCCGATGACCACCGCGGGCTTCGACCTCAGCATCGAGTTCGAAGAACGCCCCGACGGCTTGCGTGGCCTGCTGAACTACCGCACCGACCTGTTCGACGCGGCCACGATGAGCCGCTTCGCCGAGCACCTGACGGTGCTGCTCACCGCCGTCGCGGCCGACCCCACCCGGCCCGTCGACACGCTGCCGCTGCTGCCCGCGGCCGAACACGACCTGGTCGTCGGGACCTGGAACGCCACCGACCGCCCGACTCCCGGCGCCACCGTGACCGAGCTGTTCGAGGCGCAGGCCGCGCGCACCCCGCACGCGACCGCGCTGGTCTGCGGCGATACCGCGCTGAGCTTCGCCGAACTGAACAGCCGGGCGAACCGGCTCGCTCGCGACCTCGTCGGCCGCGGTGCGGGTCCGGAGCGCTTCGTCGCCGTTTCCCTGCCCCGGTCCGCGGACCTCGTCGTCACGTTCCTGGCCGTGCTCAAGGCCGGGGCCGTCCTGCTCTACCTGGACCCCGAACTGCCTTCCGTGCGCAGGGAAGCACTGCTCGCCGACACTCGGCCGGTCGTCGTGGTCACCGAACCGATCTCCGCCTCCGACTCGGTGTCCGATGTGGACCTCACCGACGCCGGCCGCCTCGAGCCGCTCAGGCTCGACAACGCGGCCTACACGATCTACACCTCCGGCTCGACCGGCGTGCCCAAGGGCGTCGTCGTCAGCCACCGCGCCCTGGCCAACCTGGCCGCCGACCACGCCGGCGCCTTCGCCGCCGCGGCCGGGAAGGACCGCCTGCGGGTCGCACTGACCGCCGCGTTCTCCTTCGACGCGTCCTGGGAAGCGCTGCTGCTGATGCTCACCGCCGGGCACGAACTGCACGTCGTCGACGGCGACACCCGCCTCGACCCCGCGCTGCTCGCCGGTTACGTGGCCGACCGCGGGATCGACCTGGTCAACTCGACACCGTCGTTCGTCCGGCACCTGCTCGACGCGAGCGAGCACCGGCCGCCGGTCCTGCTGCTGGGCGGAGAGCCCGTCGGCGACGCGCTGTGGCGCGAACTCGGGGCGACCGACGGCGTCACGGCGTTCAACATCTACGGCCCCACCGAATGCACGGTCGACGCGACCCTCGCCCGGATCGGCGGGACCGGGCGCGAGACGATCGGCCGCCCGGTCGGCAACGTGCGGGCCTACGTCCTCGACGACCGGCTGCGCCCGGCGCCGATCGGCGTCCCCGGCGAGCTGTACCTGGCGGGCACCCAGCTCGCCCGCGGGTACCTCGACCGGCCCGGGACGACCGCGGAGAAGTTCCTGCCGAACCCCTTCGGTGCGCCGGGAAACCGGATGTACGCCACCGGTGACCGCGCCCGCTGGACCCGCGACGGAAACCTGGAGTACCTCGGCCGCGCCGACGACCAGGTCAAGATCCGCGGCTTCCGGATCGAGCCCGGCGAGGTCGAGACGGCCCTGCGCGCCTTGCCGGAGGTCGCCGACGCGGTCGTCGTGGCTCGCCACGACGACGGCCACGCCCGTCTCGTCGCCTACGTCGTCACGACGGGCGAGCCGGGCGACCTGCGGACCCGGCTGAAGGCGAGCCTGCCCGACCACCTGGTGCCCACGGTGTTCGTGCGGCTCGACCGGCTCCCGCTGGCCGCCAGCGGCAAGGTCGACCGCGGCGCGCTGCCCGCGCCCGCCCCGATCGTGACCCCGGCCGCCGGCCGGATCGCGCCGCGGACGCCGGCCGAGGAGCTGCTGGCGTCGATCTGGGCCGACGTCCTCGGCGTCGAGCAGCCGGGCGTGGCGGACAACTTCTTCGCGCTGGGCGGGGATTCCATCCTGAGCATCCAGGTCGTGTCCCGGGCCCGGCAGCACGGCCTGCGCCTGACCTCCAAGGACGTCTTCCGGCACCAGAACATCGCCGAGCTGGCGCTGGTCGCCGGCACGGACGGGCCCGCCGGTCCCGAAGCGGCTTTCACGGGCCCGGCCCCGCTGACCCCGATCCAGCAGTGGCTCTTCGACACCGGCAACGACCGGTTCACGATGTCCACGGTGGCCGAACTCGACCCCGACCTGGACGTCCCGGCCCTCACCACCGCCCTCGACGCCGTCCTGTCCCGCCACGAAGCCCTGCGCACCCGGTTCACCCACCACCGCGACGGCTGGCGGCAGGAGTCCCGCGCCGACGCGCGGATCCCCGCGCTCCGCCGGATCTGTTTGTCCACTGTGGACTCGGAGGCCGACCAGGCGATGCGCGCCGCCGCGGCCGAAGCACGCGCCTCCCTGAGCGTCGGGGACGGCCCGCTCGTGGCGGCCGTCCTGTTCACCTTCGGCCCGGCGCGGCCGCCGTCCCTGCTGCTGGTCGTCCACCACCTGGTGGTCGACGGCGTTTCGTGGCGGATCCTGCTCGCCGACCTCGAAACCGCGTACCGCCAGGTGCTCGCGGGCCGCCCGATCGACCTCGGGCCCGGGACGACGAGCTACTTCCGCTGGGCCGACCGCCTCGCCGCGCACGTCCGCGGCGGCGGCCTCGACGCCGAACTGCCCTACTGGACCGGGGTGCTCGACGGTCCCGCCGCGGACCTGCCGGTCGACGCGGCGGGGGAGAACACCGCTACCCGCACGGTCACCGCGAGCCTGGACGCCGCCACCACCGACGCCCTGCTGCGCCAGGTCCCCGACGTCTACCGCACGCAGGTCAACGACGTCCTGCTCAGCGCACTGGGCCGGGTTTTGGCCCGGTGGACCGGATCCGAGCGGGTCCTGGTCGCGCTGGAAGGGCACGGCCGTGAGGAGCTCTTCGACGACCTCGACCTGTCCCGCACGGTCGGCTGGTTCACCGCCGAGTTCCCCGTCGCGCTCACTCTCCCGGAGACCGAGGACTGGGGGCCGACGCTGAAGGCGGTCAAGGAACAGCTGCGGGCCGTGCCCGGCAAGGGCCTCGGCTACGGTGCGCTGAGCCGGCTCGTGCCGGACTCGCCCCTGCGCGGCGGCCGCACCCCGCAGATCTCGCTGAACTACCTCGGGCAGTGGACCGCCGCCGGCGATGACGGCGGCCTCTACCGGGGCTTCGGCGGCGTCCTGGGCGAAGACGACGTCCGGCCCCGCGGTCACCTGCTCGACGTCGTCGGCATCGTCGAGAGCGGCCGGCTGGAACTCGCCTGGACGTATTCCCCCGGCGTGCACCGCGAAAGCACCGTGCGAGACCTCGCCGAGCAGGTCACCGCGGCGCTGCGCGAGATCGTCGCGCACTGCGCCACCCCCGGGGCCGGCGGCCGCACCCCCGCGGACTTCCCGCTCGCCCGGCTGAGCCAGCGCGAACTGGACGTCGTGGCCGGCGACGGCCGGGGCGTCGCGGACGTCTACCCGCTGACGCCGCTGCAGGCCGGCATGGTGTTCCACACGCTGTTCGACAGCGGCTCCCCGGCCTACTTCGAACAGGTCCGTGTGCGCCTCGCCGGGGTCACCGACCCCGCCGGGCTCGCCGCGGCCTGGCAGCGGGTGGTGGACCGCACGCCGGTGCTGCGGACCCGGCTGGTCCTGACCGGCGTCGAGGAGCCCGTCCAGGTGGTGGACCGCGCGGCCACCCTGCCGGTCACCCACCACGACCTGCGCGACCTCGACCCGGAAGCGCGCGAGAACGCCGTGCGCGAGTTGCTCGAAGCCGACCGCGCGGTGCCGTTCGACCTGGGCCGGGCCCCGTTGACCCGGCTGGCGATCGCCGCGCTGCCCGCCGACGAGGTCGACTTGGTCTGGACCTCCCACCACGTCCTGCTCGACGGCTGGAGCGCCGCCCAGGTCTTCGCCGAAGCGTGCGAGCAGTACGCCGCCACGGCGTCGGGCGCCCGGCCGGGCCTGGTCACCCGCCGCCCGTACCGCGACTACCTCGGCTGGCTGGCCGGTCGCGACCAGACCCGCGCCGACGAGTTCTGGCGCGTCACGCTGGCCGGTTTCGACGCCCCGACCGCGGTGCCCTACGACCGCCCGCCGGCCGAGGCCCACCGGTCCCGCTCCACCGATTCCGTCCGCACCGAGCTGGCCCCGGCCGCGACGCTGCGGCTGCGCGAGTTCGCCCGGACCCACGGCCTCACCGTCAACACGGTCGTGCAGGGCGCCTGGGCGCTGCTGCTGTCGCTGCTGTCCGGCGACCGGGACGTCGTGTTCGGCACCACCGTCTCCGGCCGCCCGGCCGACCTGGCCGGCGTCGAAACGATGATCGGCATGTTCATCAACACCGTTCCCACCCGCGTCCGCCTCGACGGCTCCCGGTCCGTCGCGGCGTGGCTGGGGGAGCTGCAGGCGGCCCAGAGCGAAGCGCGCGACCACGACTTCGTGTCGCTGGGCCGGCTGCGGCCGCTCAGCGACGTCGCCGCCGGGCAGAACCTGTTCGACAGCATGGTGGTGTTCGAGAACTACCCGATCAGCGAGCCCGCCACCACGGGCGCGCCCCGGGTCGTCGAGGTCGCGTCGGCCGACGCCACCAACTTCCCGCTGTGCCTGCGCGCTTCCCTCGACGAGGGGCTCGCGCTCGACCTCGCCTACGACCCGGCACTGTTCGACGCCCGCTCGATCACGGCCATGACCGACCGGCTCGGCCTGCTGCTCGACGCCGTCACGGCCGATCCCGCCCGGCCGCTGGCCCGGCTGCCGTGGGTCGAGGGCGCCGAACGCGCCCAGGTGCTCGCCGACGCCCACGGCGCGGGCGCGCCCGCGCCCGCCGCGACGGTGCCGGCGTTGTTCGCCGACCAGGTGCGGCGCCGGCCGGACGCCCCCGCGGTCGTCGCCGGCGACCGGACCCTGAGCTACGCCGAGCTGGACGAGCGGGCGAACCACCTCGCGCACCGGCTGATCGAGCTGGGCGTCGGCGCCGAGGACCGCGTCGGGCTGCTGCTGGAACCGTCGGTGGACCACGTCGTCGCCGAGCTGGCCGTGCTCAAGGCGGCCGCGGCCTACGTGCCGCTGGACACCCGTGCCCCGCACGAGCGGCTGCGGGCCGTGCTGGCCGAGGCCGCGGTGACGGTCGTGGTGGCCGGGCCGACCTGGGTGACCACCGCCGAGTCCGTCCACAGTGGACCCACGATGGCGGTGGGCGGGCCGCGGTCCTCCTCGGCGCCGGAGCGCGCGATCGATCCCGGCAGCCTCGCCTACGTGATGTACACGTCGGGCTCGACCGGGACGCCCAAGGGGGTCGCGGTGTGCCACCGGGACATCACCGCGCTGGCCCAGGACTCGAGGTTCGCCGGTGACGCCCACGCCCGGGTGCTGGCCCACTCGCCGCTGGCCTTCGACGCCGCCACCTACGAGCTGTGGGTTCCGCTGCTCTCCGGTGGGGCCACCGTCCTGCCCGACGGTCCCGACCTGACCGTGGAATCGTTGCGGCGCGCGGTGTCCGCGCACGGCGTGACGGCGGCCTGGCTGACCGCGGGCCTGTTCCGGCTCCTCGCCCACGACGCCCCGGATGCCCTGCGCGGCCTGCGCGAGGTGTGGACCGGTGGCGACGTCGTCCCGCCGGCGGCGGTGCGAGCGGTCCAGGCCGCGTGCCCCGGCCTCGTCGTGGTCGACGGTTACGGCCCCACCGAGACGACGACGTTCGCGACGTCCTTCCGGCTGAGCGCGGACGTGCCCGAGCCGATCCCGATCGGCCGCCCGCTCGACGGCGTCCGCGCCTACGTCCTCGACCGCGACCTGCGGCCGCTGCCGGCCGGCGCGCCGGGCGAGCTGTGCCTCGCCGGGCCCGGCCTGGCCCGTGGTTACCTCGGCCGCCCGGGCGCGACCGCCGACCGGTTCGTCGCCGACCCGTTCGGCGCGCCGGGGGAGCGGATGTACCGCACGGGCGACGTCGTCCGCCGCGACGCCGACGGCGAACTGGTGTTCCTCGGCCGCTCCGACGACCAGGTCAAGCTGCGCGGGTTCCGGATCGAGCCCGCCGAGGTGGAAACGGTGCTGGCCGCCCACCCGGCGGTCGCGCAGGCGATCGCCACGGTCCACACCGACGCCGCCGGCACCCGGCGGCTGGTCGCCCACGTCGTCGCCACCCCGGGGCGCACCGCCGACCCGGCCGCGCTGCGCGCGCACGCCGCCGAGACCCTGCCCGAGTACATGGTGCCCGCGGTCGTCACCGTCCTGCCCGCTCTTCCGTTGAACCGCAACGGAAAGGTCGACCGCCGCGCGCTGCCCGCGCCGGACGGCCCGATCCCGGCCCAGCGGGCCCACGTCCCACCCGCCACGGTGACCGAGCAGACCGTCGCCGAAATCTGGCAGCGGCTGCTCGGCGCCGGCCGGGTCGGCGCACAGGACAACTTCTTCGAGCTCGGCGGTGACTCGATCCTCAGCATCCGGCTCGTTTCCCGGCTGCTGGCCGAGTTCGCCGTGTCGATGTCGCCGCGCGCGGTGTTCGCGCACCCGACGGTGGCCCGGCTGGCCGCGGCGATCGACACCGTGGGCGCCGCCCGCACCGCCGCCGACCCGATCCCCGCCGTGCCCCGCGACCGGCCGCTGCCGCAGTCCTTCGCCC
>NZ_JBICSQ010000054.1:0-59496 GCF_043197175.1 Amycolatopsis sp. NPDC049252 | reverse complement strand
CTGTGCGCCGGCCGCGACGGCATCACCCGGATGACCCGCGACGAGCTGCTCGCCGCGGGGGTCGCCCCCGAAGTCGCCGACGATCCCGCGTTCGTCGCCGCGGCCGGCCTGCTGCCCGGCATCGACCGCTTCGACGCCGACTTCTTCGGCTACCCCCGCGCCGACGCCGAGCTGCTCGATCCGCAGCACCGGCTGTTCCTCGAAAACGCCTGGCACGCCCTCGAAGACGCGGGGGTCGACCCGGACCGCATCGAGGGCCTCGCGGGGGTGTTCGCCGGTGGCGCGCCGAGCACGTACCTGCTGTCGAACCTGCTGCAGAACGACGTCACCGCGCTGACCGCCGGCCCGGACCAGCTGATCCTGCAGAACGAGAAGGACCTGATCGCGTCGCGGCTGTCGTACGCGCTCGACCTGACCGGCCCGTCGGTGAGCGTGCAGAGCTGCAGCTCGACGGCGCTGGCCGCGGTCGCCCAGGGGTGCTCCAGCCTGCTCACCGGTGAGTCCGACCTGGTCGTCGCGGGCGCGGTTTCCGTGGTGGTGCCGCAAGAGCCGGGTTACCTGTACCGCGAGGGCAGCCGGTTCGCCCCCGATGGCGTCAACCGCATCCTCGACGCCGGTGCCAACGGCAAGGTGCCCGGCAACGGCCTCGGCGTGGTCGTCCTGCGACGCCTCGAAGACGCTCTCGCGGACGGCGACCGCGTGTACGCCGTGGTCCGCGGCTGGGCCATCCACCACGAGGGCAACCGCGCGCGCCAGGCGTTCAACCTGCCGGGGGTGCCCGGCCAGGCCGCCGTCGTCGCCGAGGCGCTGGCCGCCGCCGACGTCGACCCGACCGAGATCGACCACGTCGAAGTGTCCACTTTGGGCACTCCGTTCGGGGACGTCGCCGAGATCTCCGCACTGCAGAAGATCTTCGACGTCGACGGCGTCGAGCGCGTCACCCTCGGCTCGATCGATGCGAACCTCGGCCACATCAACCAGGCCGGCGGCATCGCCCGGTTCATCAAGGCGGCGCTGGCGCTGCACCACGAGAAGCTGCCGCCCGCGGTCAACTTCGAGAAGCCCAACCCGCAGCTCGCGCACAGCGGCGACAAGCTGGTCGTGCAGGAGACCCTGGCCGACTGGCCGCGCGGCGACCGGCCCCGGCTGGCCGGGGTCAGCGCGTACGGCTTTGGCGGCACGGACGCCCACGTCGTCATCGAAGAGGCGCCGGAGGACCACCCGTCACGGCCTGCCGCCCGGCCGCACCAGCTGCTGGTCTGGTCCGCGCGGACACCCGAGGCGGCCGACGCCATGACCGGGCGGCTGGCCGCGAGCCGTCCCGAGTGGACGGACCTCGCCGACGTCGCCTACACCCTGCACGCCGGCCGGAAGGCGTTCGAACACCGGCGCATGACCGTCTTGTCCTCAGTGGACGACGACGCCTTCACGTCCGAGACACGCGTGGTCGCCGAGTCGGACACGCACTCGAGGAAGGCGGCCTTCCTGCTCGCCGGAGTGGGGGAGCAGTACCGCGGCATGGCCGGCGGGCTGTACGACAGCGAGCCGGAGTTCAAGGCCGCGATCGACGAGTGCGCCGCGCTGTTCCGCGAGCACCTCGGCACCGACCCGACGTCGAGCCTGCTCGGCGCGCGCGGGTCCGACGGCGGTGACCTCGCCCGCCTGCTCGGCCGCGCGACCGACACCGAGGACGCCGGTCCGGCCGTCACGCAGCCCGCCGTGTTCACCCTCGGCTACGCGCTCGGCCGCTTGCTGCGCGCCTGGGGCGTCGAACCCGCGGTGCTCGCCGGATACAGCGTCGGCGAGTTCGCCGCCGCCGCACTCGCCGGCGCGCTGACGCTCGAGGAAGCCACCGCGCTGGTCGCGACCCGGGCGAAGCTGATCGAGAAGCTGCCGCAGGGCGCGATGGCCGCGATTCCGCTCGGCGCCGGCGAACTCGCCGCGAAGGTCGGTGACGTGACGGCGTTCGGCGTCGACGTCGCCGCGCTCAACGGGCCGCGGATGATCGTCGTGTCCGGCCCCGCCGACGGCGTCGAAAAGCTGGCCGCCGCGCTCGCCGAGCACGGCGTCCCGGCCCGGCCGCTGCGCACCACGCACGCGTTCCACTCCCGCGCCCTGCGCCCGGTCGCCGCCGAGCTGACCGCGTGGGCACGGCAGCACCTGACCCCGCGCGAACCGGACGTGCCGTACCTGTCGAACGTCACCGGCGCGCCGATCACCGCGAAGCAGCTCAAGGACCCCGGTTACTGGGCCGAGCACATGTGCCGGCCCGTCCGGTTCGCCGCGATGATCGAGCACTTGGCCAGCGATTCGCCGGATACCGTGCTGCTGGAGCTGGGAGCCGGGCAGTCGCTCGGCTCGATGTTCCGCGGTCACCCCGGCTTCCCGCAGGCGTCGTGGCCGTTGCTGGTGCCGACCCTGCCCGGGGAGGCCGACCCGCGACCGGACACGGAGGTGCTCACCGAAGCGCTCGGCCGGGCCTGGCTGTCCGGGGTGGCGATCGACTGGCGCGCCTACCACGCCGGCCGTGACCCGAGGAAGACGACGTTGCCGGGCTACCCGTTCCAGCGGGAGCGGTACTGGATCGAGCCGACGGAAGCACGCTCGGACGTCGCACTGGGCGCCCGGGACGCGGGGAAGCCGGTCTACCTGGTCGAAGGCGACCTGGACGTCACCGCCCGCGACCTGGCCACCCGGCTGGGTGCGGAACTGGGCGCGACCGTCGTGTTCGGTGCCGACGCCGCGGCCGTGCGGGCCGAACACGGGCGTCTCGACGGCGTGCTGGACCTGACTGTATGTGAAACCAAGGAGAAGTCATGAGCATCGTCGGAGTCGTCGGCGCCGGTGTGATGGGCACCGGGGTCGCGCAGAACCTCGCCACCAGCGGGCACGAAGCCGTGCTCGTCGACGTCGACCCGGGCAAGCTGGCCGACGCCCGCGACCGGATCGAGCTCGAGTGCCGGATGAGCCGGATGCTCGGCGGGCCCGAGATCGACGCGGCCGCCGTGCTCGCCCGGATCACCACCGGCACCGAGCTGGAGCTGCTGGCCGAGACCGAGGTCGTGATCGAGAACATCACCGAGAACTGGGACCTGAAGTCCCGCCTGTACCCGAAGCTCGACGAGGCCTGCAAGGCCGACACCGTGTTCGTCGTCAACACCTCGGCCATCCCGATCACCAAGGTCGCCGCGCTCACCTCGCGCCCCGACAAGGTGATGGGCGTGCACTTCATGAACCCGGTGCCGATGAAGCCGGCGTGCGAGTTCATCCCCGGCTACCACACCAGCGAGTCCACCAAGGACATCGTGCGGACGCTGCTGGAGTCGATGGGCAAGAAGCCGATCCCGGTCAACGACGCTTCGGGGTTCGTCTCCAACCGCGTGCTCATGCTCACCGTCAACGAGGCCGCTTTCCTGGTGCACGAAGGCGTCGCGGACGCGGCCACCGTCGACGAGGTGTTCCGCAGCTGCTTCGGCCACCCGATGGGCCCGCTGGAGACCGCGGACCTGATCGGCGTCGACACGATCCTCTACAGCGTCGAGGTGCTCTACGACGAGTACAACGACAGCAAGTACCGCCCCTGCCCGCTGCTCAAGCAGATGACGTCGGCCGGGTTGCACGGCCGCAAGAGCGGCAAGGGCTTCTACAGCTACAGCGGTTGAACGCCGCAGCCCGACCCCCTACGCACACGAGAGAGGCAGCCACCATGTCGCAGGACGTCCGCGGCGAGATCCGCACCTTCATCGGGGCGAAATTCCCTGGCCTGTCGTTCACCGACGAGCAGGACATCTTCGCCCTCGGGTTCGTGAACTCCCTCTTCGCGATGGAGCTGGTCATGTTCATCGAGAAGGCGTTCGCCACGCGCATCCCCAACGAGGAGCTGAAGCTGGACAACTTCCGCACCGTCACGCGGATGACCGAGCTGGTGCAGCGGCGCACGGCCGCGGCCGCTCACTGAGCGGAGCCTGACGTGAGGGCGGTGTCATGAGGGCGAGGACACGGACCGAAGCCCCCGAACTCGTGGTGGTCGGGCGCTTCGTCGACGAAGAGGTCGTTCCGCACGCGGACGCGTGGGACCGGGACGAGGCCGTCCCCGGCGACGTGCTGCGGCGGGTGCGGGAGCTGGGACTGTGGGCCCCGTTCCTCCCGCCCGAGGCGGGCGGCGCCGGCATGGACATGGTCACCCTCGGCCGGGTGCACGAGGAAGTCGGGCGCGGCTGCTCGTCGCTGCGCAGCCTGCTCACCGTGCACACGATGGTGACCGCGACGGTGCAGCGCTGGGGCGACGACGAGCAGCGCGAGCGCTGGCTGCCCGCGCTGGCCGAAGGCGCGACGCTGGGCGCGTTCTGCCTGACCGAACCGGACTTCAGCGGCAGCGACTCGACCGCCGCCGGAACCGTGGCGGTGGCGGAGAACGGCAGCTGGACGGTGCGCGGCCGCAAGACGTGGATCACCGGCGGCCAGCTCGCCGGGCTGCTGCTGGTGTTCGCCGGCACGGCCACCGGGATGAGCGCGTTCCTGGTGCCCGCCGACCACCCCGGCGTCCGCGTGACGCCGGTGCGCAACATGCTCGGCACCGCCGCGAGCATGCTGGCCACGATCGAGTTCGACGACGTCCGGCTCGAACCGGACGCGCTGGTCGGGCCGCCGGGCTGGGCCGCGGGCACGGTGATGACCGGCGCTCTCGACCTCGGCCGGTACAGCGTCGCGTGCGGGTCCGTCGGGATCATCCGGGGCGCGCTGGCGGCGTCGGCGGCCTACTCGTCGGCCCGGTCGGCCGGCGGCGGGCTGCTGCGGGACCTGCCGCAGATCCGCGCCAAGATCAGCGAAATGGTCACCGCGCGCGACGCCGCGCGGCTGCTGTGCGAGAAGGCGGGCCGGCTCAAGGACGCGGGCGACCCGGCGACGATCATGGCGACCTGGGTGGCCAAGTACTTCGCGTCCACCGCCGCGGCCAAGGCCGGCGCGGACGCGGTCCAGATCCACGGCGCGAACGGCTGCGGCCCGGACTACCCGGTCGCGCGGCTGTACCGCGACGCGAAAGTCATGGAGATCATCGAGGGCAGCACCCAGATCCAGGAGCTGACCATCGCGGACGAGGCGTACCGGGAGGTGGCGGGATGACCAGCGTGGAAACGACTGTGGTGGCGAAACCGAAGCGGGGCCGGATCAAGTGCGTGGTCTGGGACCTGGACAACACAGTGTGGGACGGCACCCTGCTGGAGGACGGCGAGGTCAGCGTGCGGCCCGAGGTCGTCGCGGAGATCAAGCGCCTCGACGAGCTGGGCGTGCTGCACTCGGTGGCCAGCCGCAACGACCACGACGCCGCGATGGCGCGGCTGAAGGCGGCCGGCCTCGACGAGTACTTCCTGTACCCGCAGATCACCTGGAACCCCAAGTCCGGTTCGGTGGAACGGATCGCGAAGGCGCTCAACATCGGGCTCGACGCGATCGCGTTCGTCGACGACCAGCCGTTCGAGCTGGCCGAGGTCGCGCACGCGCTGCCGGCCGTCAAGACGGTCGACGTCGCCGAACTGGCCGCGGAGCTGGCGTCGGAGGAGTTCCGGCCCAAGTTCGTCACCGACGAGTCCCGCGTGCGGCGTGACCTGTACCGCGCGGCGGCCGTCCGTGACCAGGTCGAACAGGACCACGAGGGCACCAGCGAAGAGTTCTTGTCCACTTTGGACATGACGTTCACGATCGCCCGCGCCCAGCGTGAGGACCTGCAGCGCGCCGAGGAGCTGACGGTCCGCACCAACCAGCTCAACTCGACCGGCCGGACGTACTCCTACGACGAGCTGGACGAGCTGCGGCAGTCGCCGGACCACGTGCTGCTCGTCGCGTCCCTTTCGGACAAGTACGGCGGCTACGGCAAGATCGGCCTGGCCCTGGCCGAACGCGGCACGGAAGCCTGGCACCTGCGGATGATGCTGATGTCGTGCCGCGTGATGTCGCGCGGGGTGGGCACGGTGCTGCTCAACCACATCATGGGCCTGGCCAAGGCCGACGGCGCGAAGCTGCGCGCGGACTTCGTCGAGACCGGGCGCAACCGCGTCATGTACGTGACGTACGCCTTCGCCGGGTTCACCGAGATCTCCCGCGACGGCTCCCGGCTGGTGTTCGAGTCGGACCTGAGCACGATCCAGCCGCCGCCGTCCTACCTGACGGTGGAGCTGCGGTGACCGCCCCGGCCACGGCGCGGCCCTGGCTGCCCGGCGGGGTCCCGGACGGCACCGCGACCCGGCTGTTCTGCTTCCCGCACGCCGGGGCGAGCGCGGTGGTCTACCGCGACTGGCCGGCGGCGGCGGGGGCCGGCCTCGCCGTGCTACCGGTGCAGCTGCCGGGCCGGGCCGAACGGGGCCGCGAGACGCCGTACGACGACGTCGAATCGCTCGTCGACGCGGCCCTCGACGGCCTGGGTGACGCCCTGACCGGGGACTACGCGTTCTTCGGCCACAGCGTCGGCGCCCTGACGGCGTACCTGCTCACCCGGCGGCTGGTCGAGCGCGGGGCGACCCCGCCCCGGCACCTGTTCGTCTCCGGGCGGGCCGCGCCGCAGCTGCCCGACACCCGGCCGCCGCTGCGGGCCCTGCCCGACCAGCGGCTCGCGGCCGAGCTGCACGCACTGGGCGGGCTGCCGGACGTGCTCCGGCGCGAGCCGACGTTGCTCGCGATGTTCCTGCCGCTGCTGCGCGCCGACCTGGCCGTCAACGAGACCTACCGGCACGTGCCGGGGGAGCCGTTGCCGGTGCCGCTCACCGTGTTCGGCGGTGACCGCGACCCGCGGGCCGACGAGGACGAGCTGGCCGCGTGGCTCGAGCTCGGCACCGACGCGACGCTGTTCACCTATCCGGGTGGGCACTTCTACCTCGAACAGCGCGTGCCGGAGCTGCTGCGCGTGATCCACCGGAGGTTGAGCCGATGACGCAGTGGTCCCTGGCCTGGCAGCAGCCGTCCGGCGCGCTGGGCGAACGTCTCCGCCCGCTCCTGGACGCGCACGTGTGGCGGATCCCGCTGTCCCGCGTGCTCGCCCCGGGCTCGGCCGACGTCTACGGCCTGCTCGGCGAGCTGTCCGACGAGGAGCTGCGCCGCGCGGCGCGGATCACGGTGGACGAGGAGCGGGCCCGGTTCCTGGCCTCGCACGTCGCCCTGCGCGACGTCCTGTCCGGGTACACCCCGGAGGCTCTGCGCTTCACCCGCGACGGCGACCGTCCGGTGCTCGCGGGGGCGTCCGGGATCGAGTTCAGCCTGTCGCGCTCCGGCGGGCTGGCGCTGATCGCCGTGACGTCCGGGGTCCGGGTCGGGGTGGACGTCGAGGAGATCCGCGAAGTCGACCACGACGGCCTGGCCGCGCGGACCCTGCGTCCCGAAGAGGCCGCGGCCGTGCGCGAGCCGGTGACGTTCTTCCGGTACTGGACGTGCAAGGAGGCCTACCTCAAGGTCGACGGCCGTGGCCTGGCCGGCCTGCCGGGGCCGTCGTTCACCCTGACCGGCGGGGAAGTGTCCTTCGAGGACAGTCCCGAGTGGACGATCACGGAACTGGACGCCGGCAGCGGTCACGCGGCCGCGCTGGCCGTCCCGGCGCGCCCGGTGACGGTGCGCGCCTTCGACTGGCTGCCGCGCCCGGCCCGCGCGCACCGGAAAGGCGGAGTGTCATGAGCGATCCCCGTACGGAACTCGAAGAGTTCGTCCAGACCAAGGAGTTCAGCTGCCTGGGCGCCCGCGCGGCGCTGAAGAAGGGCTCGATCGTCCACGGTCACTACCCGGCGCTGGGCGACCCGGCGTCGGCGCGGGCCCACTACCGCGACCTGCTCGGCTACGCCCGCGGCATCCGGCCCACGTTGTCGGACAAGAGCTTCCGCACGTTCGTCTCGACGTTCGAGGAGCCGGGCGGGATCCTGGACGAGGAGGAGCACGAACGCCTGCTGTGGCGTCACCTCCAGCTGATCCACGACATCGACAGCCGCACCTACGGCCTCGACGAAGGCGCGACGTCCGACCCGGCCGAGCCGAACTTCGGCTTCCACGTGGCCGGCCACTCGTTCTTCGTGGTGGGCATGCACCCGGGCGCCTCCCGCGCGAGCCGCCGGTTCGTCCGCCCGGCGATCGCGTTCAACTCCCTGATGCAGTTCATGCTGCTGGGCGACAAGTTCTTCTCGATGCAGGACGCGATCCGCAAACGCGAGACGACCAACAACGGCTCGGTCAACCCGAGCTTCACGACGTACGAGTACCAGATGCCGTCCCGCCACTTCGCCGGCCGCATGACGGAGGAGAACTGGAAGTGCCCGTTCACCTCACGGCACGAGGCGTCGTCGGTGAAGTACACCTCGGACGTGATGCAGCGCCCGGCAAGCTGAGTCTTCGCCCAGCGGAAGCCCCGGTCACCTCGGTGACCGGGGCTTCCGTCTCTGCCGCGGCTGGTCGTGAGTGTTGAGCAGTGTTCTAACCCTTCTCAACACTCACGACCGCGGCTGGCGGTGTCAGGCGAGGGCTTCGACGCGGGTCGGCCGGGCAGCGGGGCGTCGCAGCGGTGCGGGGTCGCGCGCGGGATGCGCTGGAAACCCAGCTTGCGCGGCGACGCGCCGGAAGGTGCGGCGCGCGGCAAGGTGAGGTCCTACGATCAGCCGCGGCTGGTCGTGAGTGTTGAGCAGTGTTCTAACCCTTCTCAACACTCACGACCCCGGCTGGCCACGTCAGGCGAGGGCTTCGACGCGGGTCGGCCGGGCAGCCGGGCGGCGCAGCAGCGCGGTGCGAGTCGCACGCGGGATGCGCTGGTAAGCCAGCTCTCGCAAAGAAGCCCGGCGGAACGCGAAGGCGTCGTCCTCCCGGTCCAGCACCTCGAGCCGTGCCAGCCGCGAGAGGGCCGTCTCGACCTCCGAGAGCGGCAGAGCGCAGACCGCCGCCACCTCTTCGGCCGTGAACGTGTCGCCCGTCAGGCTCGCCGCCTTCAGGACCGACTTCTCGGCCGGCGGCAGGCTGTCGAGGTGGGCGGCCAGGGTCCGGCGGACCAGCGGGGGCGTCGGGTGCTGGGTCGTCGCCTGGCCCAGGGCCGGGAACGGCGTCGTGCGGCCGTGGACGCCCTCGGCGTACGCGTGGGCGAACCGCGGGTTGCCGCCGATCCGGGCGACCAGCTCCCGCCGGCCGCGGGCGAGGCGGGTCGTGCCGGGCAGCAGGGTGTCGAGCAGCGCTCCGACGGCGTCGTCGGCCAGCGGGGCGAGGGTCAGCGTCGTGCCGCCCGTGGCCCAGCCGTCCGGCAGCTCGGCGCGGGCGGCCGCGACGACCAGCACCGGCAGCCCGGCGCAGACGTCGTCGAGGCCGCCGATCGTGTCGCGCTCGTCCGGGCCCGCGCGGTGCAGGTCGTCGGCCAGCACGACCAGCGGGCCGTGCGCGGTCAGCTCGGCGGCCGCGGGCCGGAGTCCTCCTTCGCTCCGCAAGCGCGCGGCGGTGCGGGGGAGCAGCCCGGGGGCGGACGCGAACGCCTCGACGACGTCGGCACCGGCCTCGAGCACCCGGATCTCCGTGCGCTTGGCCAGCACCTCCGCGAACTCGGCGAGCAGCCGCGTCTTGCCGATGCCGGGCTCACCGAGCACCGTCACCCGGTGCGGACGGCCGCTGCGCTCGACGAACCCGAGGAAGTGGCCCAGCAGGTCCAGGTCGTGGTCGCGGCCGGCGAAACTGCCCGGGTCGGCGGGCTCGGCCACCGCGCGCGGGCGTACCGAAACGGCGTGCCACCAGCTGGGGGAGTCCCCGGCCGCCTCGTGCACCACCACCGGCTCGGCGGCTTCGCGCACCGCGTCCGACACCCGCACCCGGCCCTCCGGCGCACACAGCGCCGACCGCACGCAGCGGTCCAGCACCGGCCCGGCCGGCTCGGCACCGTACTCGACGAGGACGTCACCGCTGTCGACGCCGATCTGCGTCGTGATCCCCTCCGCGGCCAGCCGGTCGCGGATCCGCAGCGCCGTCCGGACCGCCTGGACGGCGTCGTCGTCCCCGGTGCGCGGGAGGCCGAACACGACCAGCTGCACCGGGCCGCCGGGCAGGCAGGTGCCCGCTTCCTCCTCGGCGACGGCTCGCAGCCGCGCCTGGACTTCGGCGGCGTCCTCGGGATCGTCGTCCAACGTGACGGCGACGCCGACCGCGACGACCGGCTTCCGTTCGCTCTCCACGGGTTCCGCGCGGGCGACGACGGTCACCGGCGCCGGGGTGAACGGCAGCGGCGGCGAGACCTCGGGCGCAGGCTCCGGTTCGGGCTCGGGCACCGGGTCCGGCCGCCGCGTCAGCAGGGTTTCGTCGTGCTGGAGGATCGCGCGTTCCAGCTCGCGCAGCTCCTTGCCCGGCTCCAGGCCGAGGCCCTCGGCGAGGCTGGCCCGCGTCGCGCGGTAGACCTC
This sequence comes from Amycolatopsis sp. NPDC049252, assembly GCF_043197175.1. Lineage (NCBI taxonomy): Bacteria > Bacillati > Actinomycetota > Actinomycetes > Pseudonocardiales > Pseudonocardiaceae > Amycolatopsis > Amycolatopsis sp. NPDC049252. The sequence continues at coordinate 49,102 of NZ_JBICSQ010000054.1, read as the reverse complement.
GAGCGCGTCGACGTGCCGGCCGCAGCGGTAGAGCGCGGTCATCAGCTGGGCGTTGAGCCGTTCCCGGTTCGGGTGGGCCTCGGCCAGCCCGCGCAGGTCCGGCAGCACTTCGTGGTGACGCCCGCGGTCCAGCTCCAGGCCAAACAGGTCCTCGTGCACGGCCAGCCGCTGGTCCTCGAGCGCGACCAGCTCGGGCCACTCCACGCCGGTCTCGGCGAGGTCGGCGAGCACCCGGCCCCGCCACAGGGCGAGGGCCTCCCGGTAGGCCGTGACGGCCCGGTCCGGGTCGCCGTCGGCCTGGGCGGCCCGCCCGTCGGCGGCGAGCCGCCGGAACCGGGCGACGTCGACCTGGTCGCTGTCGAGGCGCAGCAGGTAGCCCGGCGCGTGGGTCAGCAGCATCGCCTGCCCACCCCCGGTGGCGAGGGTCGTGCGCAGCCCGGAAACGGCGTTCTGAACCATCTTCCGCGCGGTCGCCGGGATCTCGTCCGGCCAGAGCGCCGACAGCAGCGCGCTCGTGGCGACGACCTCGTTGTGGTGCAGCAGCAGGTAGGCCAGCACGGCTCGCTGGGTCGCCCCGCGCAGCACGACCGGACGTCCGTCGTGGACGACGTCGAGGGGGCCGAGAAGATCGAAACGCACGGGTCACCGCCTTGCTCAGGTTTCCGAAGTCGATCTCCACGGTGGCCCGTGCACCGGTGTTCCGACAACGTCCTGGGCCCGATACTGGCTCGGCGCCAATGACACCAGGGAAAGACGCCAGTTACCGCCCGATGTGTTGACGGTGGAGCTTTCCGCTGCTACGCGCGGGGTGGGCGTTCACGACGGTGCGGGTGCGGCTCTGCCGCTGACGTACCCGATCACGCACACGACCGGCGGGTCGAGATCGAGGGTCTCGGTCCGGAGGCCGACGAACCCGGCCTCGGCAAGCAGGGATGCCAGCTCTTCGGCGGCCGCTACCGACGTCGCCGCGGTGGCGCCGGTACAGCGGGGCTGGGACACCAGCGCGATGCGGCCGCCGGGCCGCAGCAGCCGGGCGAGTTCGCGCAGCCGGGCGGCCGGTTCGGGCCACATGCCGAGGGTGTTGACGGCCAGCGCGGCGTCGAACGGCTCGCCAGGAAGGGACAGGCGCTCGACCGGCGTGGGGACCAGGCGCACCCGCCCGGCCTGCACCGCGGCCCGGTTGCGGCGGCGGGCCTGGCGGATCATGACCGGCGAATGGTCGACGCCGACCACGAGCCCGCGGGTCGCCCGGCCGGCGAGCGCGGCGACGGCCACGCCCGGACCGCAGCCGAGCTCGAGGACGCGCTCGGCCGGCCCGACGTCGAGAAGCTTTGCCGCCCAACGGTTTCGTGTCACGTTCGACGAGCGCCGTCCCATGATCCAGCCCGCGACGTGCCCGGCGGCACCGGCCGGCCGGTGGAACTGCGCGATCCCGCCGTGCCGGGCCCACCAGCGCAAACCGTGGCCCAGCACCCGTTCCCCGATGTCCATGGGCCGAGAAAACCACTTCGAGTAGGCTCGAAGTCAATGACCGAGCGCACGTTGCCCATCGGCGAACTGGCCGCACGCACCGGCGTGCCGGCGACCACGCTGCGGTACTACGACGAGCTCGGCCTGGTCCGGCCGGCGACCCGGGACGGCGGCCGCCGCCGGTACACCGAGGCGGCGGTCAAGGACGTCGGCGTGATCCTCTTCTTCCGCGAGATCGGCTTCACGCTGGCCGAGATCGCGAGTTTCCTCTCGGGCGAGGGTGACGGCCGCCAGGAGCTGATCGAGCAGAAGCTCGCCGAACTCGCCGAGCGGCAGCGCCGCATCGACGTGGCCCGCACCGCCCTCGAACACGGGCAGCGGTGCCCGGCGGGCGAGCCGCTGAACTGCCCCCGGTTCTGGACGATCGTCGACGGCCGGCAGCACGGCCTGTCCCTGGAGCAGAGCCACGCGCGAGCGCACCCCGCTCACTAGCGTGCCGTGAGCGAGGACCGGGTGCCGCCGGGCCTTCCCGCCGAATACCGGAAATTCGTGTTTTGCGAACAACGGCGGCACCTCGTTATGCCGTCGCGCCGCTTTTCCGGGACCCGCCGGGACAGTAGTGTTCGCGCCTCCGCGATCTTCGGACATAAATGTTCGGAGTGTTCAGGGACGCGCCGCCACCAGGCCGCTGACCTGCGGCGACGGTGATCATGGCGCGAGACATAAATGGCACGGTACCCAGACGTTCCAAAAGCACGGCCGGCTGCTGGTCCGAAAGGTGGAATGCATTCGAGCGGCGATACCGGAAAGGTGCCACCCCGGGTACTCTCCCCACGTTCCCGTTCGAGTTCTGGGGAACGACACCATCTTGCGGTCGACTTCGAAGACCGGTCCCGGAGGTTAAACGCGCATGGCGACCCCGACGTCCTCCGCCGCAGAGGCGGACTTTCGGCACCAGAGCTGTGTCTACGGCAGCGACGCGGAATTCCTCGCGATGGCCCTGCCGTTCGCGCGGGACGGGCTGCGGCGGGGAGAGCCGGTGCTGGTCAGCACGACCGAGGCCAATCAGGAGCTGCTCGACGACGTGCTGGGCGCCGACGCCGGCAAGATCATCCAGGTCGAGCCGGCCTGCTTCGACCGCCGTCCGCCCCAGCTGGCCGCCGCCCTGCACCGGTACTGGACGCGCTACCGGTCGACCGCGCCGGGCAGCACGGTGCGGGTGCTCGCCGAGCCGGCCCGCGTCGCGCGCGGCGCCGCCGAGTGGAAGCTCGCCGAGGCCGGGTTCAACGTGTCCCTCGCCGGCACCGGGATCTGGATGATCTGCCCGTACGACACGAGGGTCTTCGAGGCCGGCGCGATCGAGGACGCCCGCCGCGCGCACCCGGAGTTCCTGGTCGACGGCAAGGCCGAGCCGTCCGAGCAGTTCACCGTGCCCGAGCGGATCGACGGCGTCCCGGCGTCACCGCCGCCGCTCGGTGAAGCCGTCGACATCTTCCGCTTCGAGGGTGACCTGGTCGCCGTGCGGCGCTACGTGCTCGAGAAGGCCGGCCCGCTGTTGCGGCCCGAGAACGCCGTGGCGATGTTCGGCATCGCCGTCGGCGAGGCGATCGCCTACCTGATCGACCACGGCATCGACCACGCGGCCGTGTGGGTCCGGCCGGCGGCCGGCCGGGTCGTGTGCACGCTGCACAGCGACGAGCCGCTCGACCTGCCGCCGTTCTTCGGGTCCCGGCCGCCGGATCTGTGCCGATCCGCCACCGGCCTGTGGATGACCGACCAGATCTGCGAATGGCTTGACATCAGCTCCGACTCCGCCGGCTGCACCATCGAGCTGGCGACGTCGGGATCGTGGGCGGGGAAGGGCACGGGGACGCTCGGCTGAGGCCCGGACACAAGTGTCCACCGGGTATCAGCGCAGGGGCACGTCGCCGAACTGGTCCTGGATCCGGCGCAGCTCACGCAACCGCGGCTCGGTCTGGCCGCCGATCCAGCGGTTCACCGTCTTCACCGACACGCCCAGCCGCTGCGCCGCGGCTTCCCGGGTGGTGCCGGTCCGGCGCAGGGCCTCCGTCATCCACTCGGCGAAGCTTTCGCCCGCGTCGGGTTCCTCCGGTTCGGGTTCCGGCGCCGCCGGGTCGAGGTGCGCGGTGGCCGAGGGCAGCACGTCGAACTCGACCCTTCCGGGGTATTTCCGGCACGAGATTTCGATCATTCCCGCCGGTCCCGCCGCCGCCAGCAGCGTGCTGAGGATCGTGTTTCCGAGCTCCCGATCTTCGGACTCGGGCAGCGGTGAGTCCGCGAGGCAGCCGCGGAGGAATTCGCGGATTTCCGGAACCGCGGACGGCCGGGCCGGAAAGACTTTCGTGCTGACCTCGACCGACACCACCTCGATCGATCCCCCGCGCGACCGACCAGCCGACTCAACCACTCGAAGCGCCCCTTCCGGTGGCCTCCGAGTGTAGCCGTCGCACGGATTTTCCCCGACCCCGGAACGGAGCAGGGACGGTGTCGTCCGTGCGGGGGACACTCTTGCCGCGAATGCCGGACAGGTCTACGGTGGGCGTCCGTCGGGCCGTCCCGGGGCGGGATTCCTGAAGGACTCGAGCCTGAACTTCCCGAGCCTGCAAGAGGTGCGCATCGATGGACAGGGCCACGCAGAACGGCAACGGCCCTTCGGCCGATCCGGTCAATGAGCCACCGACCGTTCATATCCTGTGGATGAATGGCGGCCTGAGCTGCGACGGAGAATCGGTCGCGTTGACCGCGGCGAGCCAGCCGAGCATCGAAGAGATCGTTCTCGGCGGCCTTCCCGGGTTGCCGAAGATCGAAATGCACTGGCCGTTTCTCGATTTCCAGTGCGGTCCCGAACAGAGCCGCGACAGTTTCATCGAGTGGTGGCACAAAGCCGATCGGGGTGAACTCGACCCGTTCATCCTGGTGATCGAAGGCTCGATAGCCGACGAGTCGAACAAGACCGAGGGTTTCTGGTCCGGGTTCGGCAACGACCCGGTCACCGGCCAGCCCGTGACCGCCAGCGAGTGGCTCGACCGGCTGGCTCCCAAGGCGATGGCGATCATGGCCGTCGGCACCTGCGCGGCCTACGGCGGCATCCACGCGATGGCGGGCAACCCGACCGGCGCGATGGGGGTGCCCGACTACCTCGGCTGGGACTGGCGGTCCAAGGCCGGCCTGCCGATCGTGTGCGTCCCCGGCTGCCCCGCCCAGCCCGACAACCTCTCGGAGACCATCCTGCACCTGCTCTTCCAGGCGTCCGGCCGGGCGCCGGTGATCGACGTGGACGAGGCGCTGCGCCCCAAGTGGCTGTTCCAGAACACCGTGCACGAGGGCTGCGACCGGGCCGGGTACTACGAGCAGGACGAGTTCGCCGAACAGCACGGCTCGCCGAAGTGCCTGGTCAAACTCGGCTGCTGGGGCCAGGTCGTGAAGTGCAACGTGCCCAAGCGCGGCTGGATCAACGGCATCGGCGGCTGCCCGAACGTCGGCGGCATCTGCATCGGCTGCACCATGCCCGGCTTCCCCGACAAGTTCATGCCCTTCATGGAGGACCCGGCGGGCGCCGGCGCCCCGGCCGCGGCGAGCACGGTGTCGGGCTCGGCGATCCGCATCCTGCGGGAGATCCGCACCAAGGCGGGTGCCGACGAACCGCAGGTCACGCCGTCCCGGGCCACCCGCTGGTGACGGCGATGACCACCGTCCGCGCCGTCGGCGACCGGGTCGAAGAACTGCTGGGCGTCCTGCTCGGCGGACCCGGTCGCGAGCCGGCCGAGGAGCTGGTCCGGCAGCTGATGGACCTCTACGGCGAAGGCCTCGCCCGGGTCGTCGGCGTGCTGCGCGAGCGGGACCCGGCCCTGGTCGACGCGCTCGCCGAAGACGGCCTGCTGTCGGGGCTCCTGGTGCTGCACGACCTGCACCCGCACGGCGCGGACGTCCGGATCCGCCGCGCGCTGGACCGGCTGGGCAGCGACGTCGAGTTCCTCGGCGTCGCCGACGGCGTGGCCCGGCTGCGGCGCGCGGGCAGTCGTGGTTGCGGCTCTACGGCGTCCGACGCGCTCCTCGAAAAGGCGCTCCTCGACGCCGCCCCGGAGCTGACCGGTGTCGAGATCGCCGAGCCCGCGGCGCTCTTCCAGATCGGCATGGGCCCGCCGCCCGGCTGGGGGCCGGGCGCGGAGGGACGGGCGTCATGAGCTCCCACACCGGTTTCCCGCACCGCGGGGACCGGCCCGCCCCGGTGCCGGGGCGGCGTTCGGCGTGGCTGGAGAAGTGCGAGCTGTGCGGGACGCCGGTCGCGTCGCGGCACGGCCACGTCGTCGACACCGGCCGCCGCGGCCTGCTGTGCGCGTGCCGCGCGTGTTTCCTGCTCTTCACCGAAAGCCGCTGCGGCGACCCCCGCTACCGCGCGGTGCCCGAGCGCTACCTGTGGGACCCGGACCGCCCGGTCGCCGGCATCGACTGGGCCGGGCTGGGCATCCCGGCGAGCTTCGCGTTCTTCCTGCGCCGCGGGGCGGGCGTCGCGGCGTTCCACCCGGGGCCGGCCGGTCCCACCGAAAGCCTGCTGACGCTCGACCTCTGGACCGAACTGTCCGACGGCCACCCGCTGCTCGCGGCGGCCGAGCCGGAGGTCGAGGCGATCCTGTTCCACGAGGCCGAGTGCGGCACGGACTGCTTCCTGGTCCCGATCGACGTCTGCTACCGCCTGGTGGGCGCGGTCCGCCGCTACTGGACCGGCCGCGACGGCGGCCCGCGGGTCCGCGAGTGCGTCCGCGAGCTGTTCGACGAGATCCGGGGCCGGGCGGAGCCGCTGGTCACCGGGACGTGATCGGCTCGCCCTTCCGGATCAGGTCCTGGCCGCGCTCGTAGTCGTCGTCGGCGTCGTGGGTGAGGACGCCGACCGCCGCGCCGTCGCGTTCGTACCAGACCGTGAAGCCGCCGCCGTCGTGCTCGACCAGGTGGGCGTGGTCGAAGCCGTCACCCCAGGCGGCGTACTTCAGCACCCGCTCGCCGATCTCGGACCAGAAGCCCGGGACGTCGGCCCAGGTCCCGGACTCGCCCGCGGCGTTGCGCCCGGCGATCGCACCCATCGCGAGACCCTCACCCCAGTGCTCCACGGCCAGCGCACGGCCCGCGGCGGCGTTGTCCGCGAACACGACGTCACCGGCCGCGAAGACGTCGTCGGCGCTGGTGCGCAGCTGAGCGTCGGTGCGGATCCGGCCCTGGTCGATCTTCAGGCCGGCCTTCTCGGCGAGCTGCACCCGGGGCCGGATGCCGGTGGCGAGCAGCACGAGGCCGGCGTCGAGCACCGGCACGAGATCGGAGCGGATCCGGTGGCCGGCCTCGATCGACTCGAGCGTCGTGCCGCGCAGCACGCTGACGCCTTCGGCCTTGAGCCACCGCAGGATCCGGATCCCGGCGTCGCGGCCGAGGCGGGATTCCTGCGGGACGTCCTCCTGGCAGACGACGGTCACCTGCACCCCGAGGCGCGCGAGCGAAACGGCGGCCTCGCAGCCGATGAACCCGGCGCCGACGACGATGGCGCTCCGGGCGTCCGCCGCGGCTTTCTTCAGCTCACGCGACGACTTCGCCGACCGCAGCACGAGCACGTCGACGTGGTCCGCGCCCGGGATGGCGGGCCGGGCGGGTTCCGCGCCGGTCGCGAGCACGCAGTGGGTGAAGGCGTGCTCCAGACCGGCGGCGGTGCGCACGCGGTGGTCGCCGAGCTCGACGACCGGATCACCAAGGGACACGGCGATGTCCTGCGCGGTGAAGAACTCCTCGCTCTCCATGCCGATGTCGTCGGTCTCGCCGCGCAGGAAGTCCTTGGACAACGGCGGCCGCTCGTAGGGCGGATCCGTGTCGGCGGTGAGCACCCGGACGTCGCCGCGCCCGCCGGCCTCGCGATACGCACGGGCGGCCGACACCCCGGCCGCGCCACTTCCGATCACTACCAGGCTTTCGGAGGTCATGCTCTACGCGTACCCGCACTGAGCCCGGGTAATCGTCAAGCCACCGGTTCCTCACGCAACGTACGCAGCAGCGCCGCCAGCCCGTCCGGAGCGCGGCCCTCCAGGCGGGCGCTGGTCCGCACCACCGCCGCCGGCTCCACCCGGCAGCGGAACCCGGCTTCGCCGAGGCGCCGCCACAGGTCGTGGTCCTCGCCGGTCCGGCGGACACCGAAGCCGCCGACCGTGTCGAACGCGTCCGCGCGGACGCCGAGGTTGGCGCCGTAGACGTTCACCCCGCCCGAGACCACCGCGTGGTAGCGGCGGGCCGCGTGCGGCGAACCGGGGAACGGCTCCGCCAGCTCGGCCGGGCCGGTGACCGCGTGCGCACCCCGCTCGACCCGGCGCAGGTGCTCGCGCGCCCAGCCCGAGCCGACCCGCGTGTCGGCGTCGGTGTTGAGCAGCAGCACCTCCGACGCCGCGTGCCCGGCCAGCTCGGTCCGCACCGCGTGGACGCCGAGGTCGCGGACCTCGCCGATCGTGCGGGGCCGGCCGGTGACCACGACCCGGCCGGTCGCCCAGCCACCGAACACGGACCGGGCGCGGGCGGCGGTGTCGTCCGCGCACCGGTCGGCGACCACGCACACCGCCCGTTCGACCCGCGCGGGCAGCCGCCACAGCGCCTGCCGGAGCGCGCGCAGGCACGGCTCGATCAGGTCCTGCTCGTCCCGGGCCGGGACCACCACGCCGACCGCCGTGATCACCGGCGCCTCAGCACGTGCAGCAGGAACGCTTCGTCCGTGTGGGCCACCACCTGTTCGAACGCCGGGTGCGCGAGAAGCCGTTCGTGCGTCTCGGCGGCGTCGCGGGGCGCCTCCGGGGCCCACGGCCGCCAGTGGAGGGCGACCAGGTCCCCGCCCGGCGCCAACGCCGCGGCCGACGCCTCGATGGTCGCCGTGAGATCGGCGTCGTCCAGGTAGTACAGGAGTTCGCTGTACACCAGCAGATCCACCGGCCCCGCCGGGATCCCGGACGGGACGGATCCACTGTGGACGTCCACATGCGACAAGTCGGCGACCGCTGCCGCGGCCCGCGAGACGGCGGAAGGAACCGGGTCGAAGGCGTGCAGCCGGTCGCAGCGCGCCGCCAGTTCGCGGGTGAGCAGGCCGAGGCCGCAGCCCGGCTCGACGATGGTGCCGTAGTGCTCCCGCGGCAGGGAAGCGAGCAGCACCGCGCGTTTGCGCCGCTCGTACCAGCCGTCGGCGACGTGCCACGGGTCGTCGTCGGCGGCGTACAGCTGCGCGAACCGGCTCACCGGCGCCGAACGCGCGGGCGGCTCGCGGAAGAACGTCTCGGCCGGCCGGTCGAAGTGCGCGAGGACCTCCGGTGGCAGGATCGGGTCCTCACCCCGTGGCCCGGGCTTGAGCTGGGAGGGGAACGCCGCGACGGCGGCGGCCTTCGCGGCGCGCTCGGCGCCGGTCAGCCGGTAGGACCGCGCGTGCGGCCAAGGGATCCCAGTGTCCGAGGGGGAGTGCCAGTGCCACAGCCAGATCGGGTACGACCAGCGGTGCGCGGACACCGGCGCGGCGGCGAGCGCGGCCCGCCCGGCCGCGCGGTGGTCCGGGTGGGGGTCCTCCGGCCACGGCATCAGCACGAGGTCGCGCCCTTCGGCGTGCTCGCGCAGCGCGTCGGTCAGCGCGTCCTCGTGCTCGGCGAGCCCCGAGTCCGGCAGGCCGAGCCAGACCGGTTCCACGTCGGAAAGTCCTTGCTCCCGCAGGGAATCCCGCAGTTCCCGGCGCCGGGTGCGGCCCAGCTCCCGGCGTTCGTCCGGGCCGGCGTCCGGGAACGCGGCCTCGCCGTCGGTGGCCACCACGAGCGTCACGGCGGTGCCCACGGCGTGCAGGTGCTGCAGCAGGCCGCTCGCACCGAGGGTTTCGTCGTCCGGGTGGGCGGCGACGACCAGCGCGCGGGTGAACGGGTCGTCCGTCCACTCGGGAAATTCGCGGGTCCACGCCGATGCGGGCGTCACACGCCCTCCCCGGCGTCCAGCACCTGACGGCCCAGCGCGGCCAGGTCGCGTTCGGCGTGGTGCTGGCGGACGTAGACCCCGAGGTCGGCCAGCCGCTGCGCGAACCGGCGGTCGCGGCCCAGCGGGCTCGCGCCGGTCAGCCGGGGCGCGTGGTCGAGGATCTCGCGGACGGCGTGCTCCACGCCGGCGCGGCAGGTGCTGGCGACGTGCCACGGGTCCGCGGCCTGCTCGATGGTGCCGGCCGCGTGCAGCAGCAGCGTCTCGGCCGAGCGCAGCGCGGCGTGCATCGCGCCCAGGTGGGCCAGCTGGTGGTCGTCGGCGCGGCCGGTTTCCCGCAGGTACGCCAGGACCCCGTCGACGACCCCGGCCGCCCCGCCGAGCCAGACGGCGGCCACTCCGCCACCGCCCAGGGCGAAACCGGGCCGCCCGATGTACCAGTCCGGCGGGCCGATGAGGGAGTCGGCGGACACCAGGATGCCGTCGAAGACGACGTCGCCGCTGTCGGAGGCGTCCATCCCGACCGCCTGCCAGGTGTCCGGGTGCCGCTGCACGCCGGGGTCGGTGAGGTCGACGTCGACCAGCCGGTCGCCCGCCGCGACCAGCGCCCGGTCCAGGAGGGACAGCCCGGAGCAGAACCGCACGGTGCCGCCGAGCCTGCCGTCCTCGAGGACCGCGCCGGTGCCGCCGGACTTCGCCGCCCAGACGCCGTAGAGCGCGCCGGGCACGGGGGTCAGGCCGGCTTCGCCGAGGATCGCGACGGCGTCGGTGTGCCCCTCGGCCAGCCGCGCGAGGGTCAGGTCGATCCGGCCGATGGCGGCCAGGGCGGCCCAGCGGCCGACGAGCCCGCCGGTGCCGGGCTGCGGCAGGTCGAGCGCGCCCGCCGCGTACAGCGTGCGCAGGTCACCGCCGATCGAAGCGGTGGACCGGGGCAGCGGCAGCGGCTTCGGCGGAGCGGTTTCCAGCAGACCGTGCGCCGGTCTGGCCTCCCACGTGATCATGGGGCTCGGGTACCCGGATTCCGGGCGATCATGCGTGGTCCTGCGCCGACGCGGGTAGTCGCGGCGGGTGGAGCAGACGACGACGGCGGCCGGCGACGACATCCTCGGCCAGGGCGTCCGGACGCCGCTGGGCTGGCTGACGCGCGCCGTCCGCGTCCCCGGCCGGGAACGCTACGTACTCGTGCAGGCGGCGAAGGCGACCCTCGCGGCGACCGGGGCGTGGCTGCTGGCGACCGCGGTGCTGCACCTGCCGCAGCCGTTCCTGGCGCCCTACGCCGCGGTGTTCCTCGTGGAGGCGACGGTCTACCGGTCGGTGCGCGGCTGGGCGCAGCAGGTCGGTGCGGTCGCCGCCGGTGTCGTCCTGGCGGGCGTCGCCGGGCAGCTGATCCCGTGGCCCGCGGTGGCGCTGGGGCTGGTGGTGTTCCTCGGCCTGCTGGCCGGGTCGTGGCGGCGGTTCGGCGAATCCGGGGTCTGGGTCGGCGTCACGGGCATGCTGCTGATCGCCTACGGGACGCCGGCGGTGCTGCTCGGCGACCGGCTCGTCGAGACGGCGCTGGGCGCGGCGATCGGCGCCGCGGTCAACGCGCTGGTGTACCCGCCGCTGTTCGGCCAGCGGATCGCGGCGGCCGCGGGCCGGCTGGCCACCGCGATGGCCGCGTTCCTCGACACCACGGCCGGGCTGATCCGCGCGGACGAGCCGCCCGACGACGTCGAGGACTGGCTCGGCGAGGCCCGCGAGCTGCGCAGCCTGGTCACGGCCGCCGCCGACGCCGTCCGGCAGACGCAGGAGGAGCGCATCCTCAACCTGCGTCGCCGCCACCCCCGCTCAGGTCACGACCACGACCGCCGGACCGAGACGCTGATCGGCCTGTGGCCGCCGATCGAGCAGCTGGTCGGCGCGATCCGCACGGCCTCGCAGCACGAAGAGACGTTCGTCCTCCCGTGGCCGGACGCGCGGGCCGCGCTGGCCGACCTCATCGAGACCCTCGGTGACGTCGTCCGCGCCGTCGGCACCACCGGGCACCCGGTGGACCTGGACCACGGCCGGGAGCTGCTGGCCCGCCTCGAGCGGCGGCTGGCCGCGCCGGACGACGGCGTCACCGCGGCGCTCGGGCTGGGCGCGATGACCCTGCCGGTCCGGCACCTGCTGGAGCGGCTGGGACGGTGGTGAACCGGCGCGTGCCGCACGTCACCCCGGGGCGCGGGAACACCACGTTTCCCGTTGCGTTGTAACGGGTGTCGGTACGGGTGGGTCCCCGGGCCTCACCCCTTGCCTTCACGGAATTCCGGTCCGCCGGAGCCGTGTCGCGCCACTCGCCGCGAGGCGACCCCCGTACCGGCCTCGAACTCCCGCTTCCGCTCGCAGGCAACCCCCCTCAGCCTTCGCCGGACGGAAGCGGGACCTGATCGTCCGGCACGTCGTCAAACCTTCGGAGCAGCCGGGGTGTGGGGGTCGTCCGCGGGCAGCCACGGTGTGCCCGTGTCCAGGCCGAGCGTCCCCACTTTGGCGGTGAGCGCGGCGATCGTGGCCAGGACCGCCGCGCGGGTCTCGTCCTGGCGGGACACCAGGGACCACGTCCAGAACGGCGACGGCGCCACCACCTCCCGCCGGGCCAGGTCCGGCGGGAGCGGGACGGTCTGGCCCTTCGGCGAGTTGAGCACCGGGCGCCGCAGCTTGCGGACGTGGTCGAAGAACCCCGGGCCGGTGATGCCGCCGTCCCGCGTGCGGACGATCCGCGCACCGGTGGCGTGCGCGAACTCCTCGGCGTAAACGTTCCAGGACGCCCAGCTCGCGGTGTCGCCGTCGACGAGCACCAGCGTGTCCGATGCGCGGACATCACCAGGGCCGGCGCCGGTGCCGACCGCGTAGAGCCGGTCCGCGCCGATCAGGTCGGCGCGCAGGCCGTGCTCGGCGAGATCACCGGCGGTCACCCAGCAGATCGCCAGGTCGATGCTCTCGTCGGCGACCCGGCGCACCTGGGCGTGCGAAGGCAGCACCCACGTGTCGACGTGCAGCTGCGCCACGCCCGCGACCCGGTCGAGCAGGTCGTCGGGCCGCCAGTTGACGTACCCCAGCCGCACTGGCTCGCGCGCGCCCATCCCCGCGGCCGTCCGGCGCAGCTCGTCCGCCTGCGCGAGCAGCAGCTGCGCCTTCGGCAGCAGGGTCTCGCCGCACTCGGTGAGCGTGACGGAGCGGCGGTCGCGGTCGAACAGCCGGCAGGCCAGGTCCCGTTCGAGGGCCTTGATCTGCTGGGACAGCGACGGCCCGGCGATGTGCAGCCGCTCCGCGGCGCGCCCGAAGTTCAGTTCGGTGGCGACGGTCACGAAGTAGCGAAGCTGGCGTAGCTCCATGTGCCGAGCTTAATGCGGTGGGAGCGCGGGCCTCCCAGGTGCGAGGAAACCGGTCGTGGCGAGGGCTCTCGCGCCGGGCTCACGATCGCTTCAGGACGAGCACGGCGCCCGTCCGCCACGAGGAGGTCCCACACTCATGAACACCCAGAAGGTCGCGGTCGTCACCGGTGCGTCGCAGGGCATCGGCGCGGCCTCGGTCGAGGCGTACCGCAAGCTCGGGTACGCCGTGGTCGCGAACTCGCGATCCATCACCCCGTCGGGGGACGCCGGGATCCTGACCGTGCCCGGCGACATCGCCGATCCCGCCGTCGGCGCCCGCGTCATCGAGCAGGCGCTGGCCCGGTTCGGCCGGGTGGACGCCCTGGTCAACAACGCCGGCGTCTTCGTCGCGAAGCCGTTCACCGACTACACCGAAGCCGACTTCGAGCAGGTCACCGGTGTGAACCTGCGTGGCTTCTTCGAGGTCACCCAGCGCGCCATCGCCGCGATGCTCGGCAACGGCGGCGGGCACATCGTCACCGTGACGACCAGCCTGACCGACCACGCGAACAGCGCCGTCCCCTCGGCGCTGGCGTCGCTGACCAAGGGCGGCCTGAACTCCGTCACGAAGTCGCTGGCGATCGAGTACGCCGGGCGCGGCATCCGCGTCAACGCGGTGTCGCCCGGCATCATCCGCACCCCGATGCACCCGGCCGAAACGCACGACGCGCTCGCGGGCCTGCACCCCGTCGGGCGGATGGGCGACGTCGCGGACATCGTCGACGCGATCGTGTACCTGGAGGGCGCGCCGTTCGTCACCGGTGAGATCCTGCACGTCGACGGCGGCCAGAGCGCCGGTCACTGAAGTCCTTCGGCAGCAAGGGAAACCGGGATGAGTACCGAGACGGACATTCTCACCGCCGTGCTGGACGACTGGCGGTCGGCCGTCGGCGCCCACGAGCCGCAGCGCGTCGCGACGTACTTCACCGAGGACGCGATCTTCCAGGGCCTGCACCCCTACAGCGTCGGCCGGGAGGGCGTCGCGGAGTACTACGGCTCGCAGCCCCTCGGCCTGACGGCGGACTACGAGATCCTGCAGACCCGGCGCCTCGCGGACGACCTGGTCCTGGGCTACCTGAGCGTCGGCTTCGGCTTCACGGACCGGCCGGCGTTGACGGTGAACCTGAGTGTCGTCGTGCGCCGCGTCGGCGAGAGCTGGCTGATCGCGCACTACCAGGTCTCACGGCTCTGAAAACGGACCGCGCCCGGCCGGGCGCGGTCCGTGCCCCATCAGGCGCCGGGGCCGGAGTAGATCTCCGAGGCCTTCGGCTCGGTGACCGTCGTCGGCTTGTCCCAGTCGGCGAACTCCATCGTGCCGCTCTTCGGGTCGGCCATGCGCAGCAGGTAGTGCGGCTCGGCGGCCGCCACCGTCGCGGTGCCGTCGGAGCTGGTGAAGGTCAGCGCCGGGACGCCGGCCACGGTCGTCTGCTCGCCGCCGGAGAAGCTCGCCGAGTCCACCTCGCCGATGGTGTTGTCGGTGAAGGTCTTGTAGTCGAGGAACTGCTTGAACGCCTCGCCGACGCCGGCGCCGATCTGGGACGTCGAGGGGACCCACTTGTCCTTGAGCAGCTTGCCCACCGAGGCCGGGATCCCGGCCTCCTTGATCAGCGAGTCGCTGAACCGGAAGAAGTACTTGTCGCCGACGCGCAGGACCGGCACCTCGGTGCCGTCCTTCACGATGGTGCCGCTCGCGCTGTCCGGGTTGAGCTGCAGGTCGAGGTTGATGTTCCCGCCCTGGGAGATGGTGCCCCGGACGTGCACGGCCTTGGCCTGCTTCGCGGCTTCGACCACGGCGGCGCCGGCCATCTTGGCGTCGAGCGCGGGCGCGGCGGAGGTGGAGGCGGCCGCGGGCGCGGCGGACTCGGTGGCCGGGGCGGCACTGCCGGCGGTGCCCGAGCACCCCGTGCAGATCAGGGCGGCGACGGCCCCGGTGGCGATGAGTGCTCCCAGGTGGAGTCGAGACATGAGCGATGGGTCCCCTCGTGAAGGTCCGGGCCTCCCGGACACGAACGGAGTATCGACCAAGCGGGTGATCCGTTACGCCCTGTTGGTGCAGTTCACCCTCGTCGCCCGAAAGCCGCACTTCGGGCGCCTCGGCCGGGGTCGTAACCGACCGAGCGGTGGCGGCGGGTAGGGGTTGTCACAAACTCCGGTCCGGCGGCGTCTTGAGGCCGATCACCAAGACCTCAAGGAGAACCCGTGAACCTCGCACTGTGGATCGCCGCCGGGCTGCTGGCCGTCGTCGCGCTGACCGGCGGCATCAGCAAGACATTCGTGGCCAAGGAGAAACTCGCCGCGATCCCCGGCGGGCAGTGGACCGGCGACTTCGGTGCCGGCTTCGTCAAGACCCTCGGAATCGTCGAGCTGCTGGCCGCGATCGGGCTGGTCCTGCCCGCCCTCGCCGGCGTCGCGCCGGTCCTCGTGCCGGTGACGGCGGCCTGCTGGGTGCTGCTGATGATCGGCGCGATGATCACCCACCTCCGCCACGACGGAGCCGGCAGGTTCGTCGCCCTGAACCTGACCTACCTCGCGCTCGCCGCGTTCCTCGCGTGGGGCCGCTTCGGTCCCGCGTCTTTCGCCTGAACGGCCGCACCGGCGAGTAAGATCGCGATCCACATGGTGGAACCAGGTGGGGACAGGGACGACGTGTCGAACCACACGGAAGGCGCGGAGACGGCCCGGCGGGCGCTGCGGCTCGTCGAAGCCGTCGTGGCGGCCCGGGAACCGGTCGGCCTGCCGGACCTCGTCGCGCAGGTCGGCCTGTCGAAGAGCACCTGCTACCGCCTGCTGCGGGTGCTGCAGGAAGAACGCTACGTCGACCGGATCGACTCCGGTGGCTACTTCGCCGGCAGCCGCCTGGTCGGCGTCGCCGCGGCGGTGCTCCCGCAGGCCGCGCTCCACCAGGCGGCGGCTCCGGCCCTGCGCGCGCTCGCCGAAACGACGGGCGAGACGGCGACCCTGCACGTCCGCAGCGGCGGCCGGGCGGTCCTGGTGCTCGGCGCCGAAAGCACCGCCGAGGTCCTCCGCCGCGCGGCGACGATCGGCGAGACGACCCGGCTCGGCCGCGGGGCGAGCGGCCGGGCCATCCTCGCCGCGTTGCCCGTCCGGGAAGCGGACCGCCTGGCCGACCAGGCCGACGACGCCGAGGAGCTGCGCGCGGCCCTGGCCAGGGCCCGCGCCGACGGGTACGTCCTGTCGTTCGGCGAGGACCACCCCGGCGTGCACGGCATCGCCGCGCCCGTTCCGTCCACCTTCGACCGTGACGGCGGCATGTCGGTGGCGGTGTCCGGTCCGGCGGAGCGCTGGACGGAGGACCGGATGCGGGCCGCCGCGCCGTGGCTGCTGGAGACGTGCGCGGAGCTGGGGATCCTGTTCGCGAAAGAGGCCTGAGCGCCGTCAGGCGACCTCGTTCAGCTTCCCGGTCGCGACGTCGAAGACGAACCCGCGCACCGAGTCCTTCTTGGGGATGTACGGGCTGTTCCTGATCCGCGCGATCGACTGGCGCACGTCGGTGTCGAGGTCGGTGAAGGCCTCGGTGGCCCAGGCGGGCTTGACGCCGACGTCCTCCTGGATCGACTTCTTGAAGCCGTCGTCGGTGAAGGTCAGCATGCCGCAGTCGGTGTGGTGGATGAGGATGATCTCCTCGGTGCCGAGCAGCCGCTGGCTGATGGCGAGCGACCGGATCTCGTCCTCGGTGACGACCCCGCCGGCGTTGCGGATGACGTGCGCCTCGCCTTCGTTGAGGCCGAGCACACCGTAGACGTTGATGCGCGCGTCCATGCAGGCCAGGACGGCGACGTGCTTGGCGGGCGGCAGTGGCAGCGGCCCGGAGAACCGGGCGGCGTACTCGGCGTTGTTGGCCAGGAGATCGTCGGTGACCGACATGGTGGTCCTTCCGCGGTAGGGATGGCTCGGCCGAGCAGACCTCCCGGATGCACCCGTGCGCAACCGTGCCCATGTCCTGGGACCGGTGACCGGCCGTCCGGCCGGGCCGCCGGGCCCGGCCGGACGGCGACGGTCAGTTGGCGGCGCTGGTGTTCACTTCGCCGTTGACGCCCTTGGGGAAGAACCCGCCGGAGGTGGCGGCCTTGTTGGTCAGGTAGACGATGTTGAGGACCTGGCCGGGGGATCGGCTGTAGGCGATGCCGTTGGCGTCGGTGGGGACGATGTTGGCGTTGCCGTGGCTGTCGACGACACCTTGGTCGTCGTCGGTGGGCCCGTCGAGGCTGTCGCGGGCGGCGGACAGCTTGAGCGTGGCCTTGCCCTCGCCGCGCTGGTAGAGCGCGCTGCGGATGTTCGCCGCGTGGTAGGCCTCGACGGCGAGGATGCCGGCCGCGGCTTCGAGGTAGGTCTTGTTGGTGATCAGCGGCGCCGCGCCCTTGTAGGCCGTGACGCCGACGTCCTCGAACAGGAACGCGGCGAGCAGGAAGTTCTCTTCGCAGGAGAAGGCGTCGAAGGTCTGGCCGGGTTTGACGAGCCCGGCGGCCTGAGCGGCGGCGGTGAAGCTGGACTGCAGGTCGATCGCGGGACGGCTGACCGCGGCCGAGCCCAGCGCCGAGCGCAGGAACTGGACGTGGGCCTTCTCGTCCGAGGCGATCTCCTGGGCGTACTGCTTGGCGGCCTTGGTCTGGAACCGGACGGCGCGTCCGCCGGTGACGCCGCCGCGGGTGCCGGTGCCGGTGGTCATCGAGTCCGCCAGGCCCTTGCCGGTGACGGCGTGCAGGTAGAACTCGGCTTCGAGGTACTCGAGGTTGAGGGCGAAGTTCAGGACCGCGCCGTCACTGACGCCGCCCGGCGCGGCCGCGGCGGCGGGTCGTGCGGTGGCCGCGGCCGCCGGTCCGGCGGTGAGCCCGCCGAGGGCACCGGCGCCGACGACGCCGAGCCCGGTCATCCCGGCCGCCCGCAGGAAACGGCGGCGGTCCTGTTCGTTCTCGGCACTGCGGTTGATCATCGACGCGGCGAAATTCTTGCCAAACACGGGTGATCTCCTTCCCGCCCGCGCGCGGCGCTGCGCGCCCACGGGCGTACCCGGCGGCCGGGCGGCGCCCGGAACCGGGGGTGGATCCTTCGTGGACCTCTCCCTTTCGGCGCCGCGACGGCCGCGGATTGGTCCTCTTCCCGTCCGTTTCGTCCACAAAGGACACGTTCCCCCCTGAACGGGTGAATGGTGTCACTCCACGGTGCGGGCCAGGATGCCTAGGGTCGCGCGCAGGGCCGCTTCCGGGATGATCGGGAAGCTGATCTTGTCCCGGTAGCGGTCCTCGATCCGGCTCCAGTCGTAGTACGACGTGACCAGGGTGCCGTCGCCGTCCGGTGCCAGCCGGTAGCCGTACAGGTGCCGGATCGGCGGCTGGATCGTGCCGGAGATGGTCCATTCCAGCAGTGCGTCCTGCTCGTACTCAGTGATGATCACCGTGACGTCGTACTTGCCCAGCGGCACGTCGTTGAGGGCTTCGCGGTCCATGTGGACGACGAACTCGTCACCCACCCCGCGGACCGGTTCGCCGTCCGCCGACTGCAGCATCCCCGAGCTGTCGATGGCGACGTGCCCCTGGGGATCGCTCAACAGGGCGAACACCTTCGCCGGCGGTGCCTCGACCTTGCGGGTCACTTCGAACCGTTCTGCCGTCATGACACCGAGACTGCCACGGCCGCTCCGGGCACGCCGTCCGGCGCTCAGAGATCCAGGACCAGATCACTCCCCGGCCGGGCGCAGCACACCAGCGCCGTGCCCGGTGGCGGATCCTCCAGGGGTGCGGGCTCGTACCCGACGGTGCCGGACAGGACCGGCGTCACGCACGTCTGGCAGACGCCGGTCCGGCACGACCAGCGGGTCGGCACGTCGCACGCCTCGGCGAACTCCAGGACGTTCGGGTACCGCTCGCTCCACGGCACCGTCAGGCCGCTGCGGGCGAACGTGACCCGGGGGCCGGTGCCCGGCGGGGTCGCCGGCGCGTGGGGTGGCGGGTGGGTGGCGCCGACGATCCCGGGGTTGATCGCCGGCCGGGCGCCGAACAGTTCACTGTGGACACGACCGGGCGCCAGGCCGAGTTCGACGAGCGCGTCCCGCGTCGCGGTCATGAAGCCTTCGGGGCCGCAAACGTATGCGGTCGCGTCGACCGGAAGGTCCAAAGTGGACAAAGCGGCTCGGTCGAGCCGCCCCCGGCGCGCGCCGGGGGTGCCGGGCGGCGGGGTCTCCGTCGTGTAGAAGACGTCTTCGCGGGCTCTGGGGAGACTCGCCAGCAGCTCGTGCGCTTCGGTGGCGAACGCGTGCTCGGCGGCCGAGCGGGTGGTGTGCAGCCAGCGGACGTCCCGGGTGCTGCCGGCCGCGGTCAGCGCGTGCAGCATCGCCAGCACCGGCGTGACGCCGATGCCGGCGGAGATCAGCAGCACCGGGGAGTCGCCGTCGGCCAGCACGAAGTCGCCGCGCGGCGCGGCGACCGGCAGCAGCGCGCCGGGCGCCAGGTGGGTGTGGAGGTAACCGCTCACGGCGCCGTCGCGCTTGACGCTGATCCGGTACTCCGCATCCGACGCACCCGCCGACAGCGAGTAGCTGCGGACCGGTGCTGGATCGCCGGCACCGGGGACCCGCAGGGTGAGGAACTGGCCGGGCTCGGGCCGGGGGAGCGGCGCGCCGTCGGCGGTGGTCAGGTGGATCGACGTGACGGTCGTGCTCTCGGGCTCGAGCCGGGTGACGCGCAGCTCGCGGAACCCGGTCCAGGCCCGGGTTTCGGGCGCCCGCTCCTCGAGCAGTGCACGGAACGACCCCTGCCAGCCGGGGCTGAGCGCCGGGATGTCGACGGCCCTGCGGAGGTCGGCGGCGTCCCGGCCGGGCAGGTAGAGGAGCGCGTCGATCGCCGCGACGCTCATCTCGTGACGCCCCGTCCGGGTGCGGACGATCTCGTCGCCCGCCTGGACCCGGCCTTCGCGGATCACCCGCAGGTAGAAGCCGGGCCGGTGGTGCGCCACCAGCAGCGCCGGGATCCGCGGCTCGCCGAGGCGCATCCCCACCCGGAAGCAGGTGACGCGTGGCTGGGTGACCTCGAACTCGGCCTCCCCGATCCGGTAGCGGTCGCCGATGTGCACCTCGTCGTCGGCCAGCCCGTCGACGGTGAAGTTCTCACCGAACTGGCCGTATTCGAGGTCGTCGCGGCCCAGTTCTTCACGCCAGAACTCGTAGGACCGGCGCTGGTAGACGAGCACCGCGCGGTTCTCGCCGCCGTGGCCGCCCAGGTCGCCCTGTCCGTCGCCGTCGATGTTGAGCCGGCGGGCCAGCACCGGGCCGTCGACGGGGTACTTGAAGATGCCGGTGTGGACGGTCCGGCCCTGCCAGGGCACGTCCTTCGGTTTCCCGACGTTCAGGGACAGCAGTGTCGGCACGGCTTCACTCCGTGGATTCGGCGCGGGTGCGCTGGTAGTGGCGGCGTGCCTTCATGCGGTTTCCGCAGACCGCCATCGAGCACCAGCGCGCGCTGTTGGGTTTGCTGTGGTCGATCAGGAACAGCCGGCAGTCCGGGTTCGCGCACGGGCGCAGCCGGTTCCCGCCCGCCTTCGTGAGTTCGGCCCACGCGAGGACGACCCGGGACGCGGCGGTGTGGCCCGGCGCGGGATCGAGCTCCCACTGGATCTCGTCGTCCGCGAAGTGCGCCTTGTAGCTCAGGCCTTCGACGAACGGCGCGGCCGCCGCCGGGGCGTCCTGGCCGCGCACGATCCGCTGCAGCACGGCCCGCGCCTCGCGCACCGCGTGCCACTCCTCCTCGGAGTCCGGCTGGTCGTGGGCGGCGAGCCAGCCACGGCCCAGCGCCGCGTCGGCCAGGTCGTCCTCGGGTGCGCCGTTGCGCACGGGGGTGCTGTTCAGCAGGTCGAGCAGCAGCTTCTCGTAGCTCATCGGTCTAACCTCCCAACTCGTGCTTGACAGGTTACACCCTGCCGTGGTTCTGTGTCTAACCAGTAAGGCAATTCAGAACGGTTAGCCGGAAAGGGGCAGGTCATGGGACTGGCATGGCAGCAAGGACCGCTCTCGGAGCGTTCGGTCGGGCACTTCCTGGTGCCGCGGCCACTACCCGAGCGGCTGCTGTTCGCCGAGCCGCTCCGCCGCCGGATGCGCGTGCGCTTCGGCGGGCAGTGGGTCGCCGACAGTGAAGACGTCGTGCTCCTGCACGAGCCGAACCGCTACCCGGTGGCCTACTTCCCGCGCGCCGACGTGACCGAGGGCGTGCTCGATGCCGAGCCGCGCACGACGCCCCACCGCGACCTCGGCCCGGCCGCCTGGTTCACCGTGCGGGCGGGCGAACGGGAGGCGCCGCGGGCGGCCTGGCAGTACACCGGGCTGCCGGACCACGCCGGCGTCCTGCGCGACCGTGTCGCCTTCGCCTGGCGGGCGATGGACGCCTTCTACGAAGAAGACGAGCGGATCCTCGGGCACGCGGCCGACCCGTACCACCGCGTCGACATCCGGCAGACGTCCCGGCACCTCGTGGTGCGCGACGGCGACCGCGTCGTCGCCGACACCCGGCGCCCCGTGGTGCTCTACGAGTCCGGCTTCGCCCCGCGCTGGTACGTGCCACGCGAAGACATCGACCAGTCGGCCCTGGCCCCGGTCGAGGGCCAGACCTTCTGCCCCTACAAGGGATTGGCCGGCTACTTCGACATCGGCTCGCGCAAACGTGCCGCCTGGTCCTACCCCGAGGCCTGGCCCGAGGTGGCCCGGGTGTCCGGGTTCGTCTCGTTCGAGCCGGACGTCGTCGACGTGTGGCTCGACGACCGGAAGCAGGCCCTCGAACCGGGCCAGGCCGTGACCCCGCACGGCGTCGACCGGGGCCTCGATCCCGGCGAACTGCGGTCGCGCGCCGCGGGCGTCCTCACCGGAACGGAGTGATCATGTCCACCCCCTTGAAAGACCGTCGCGTGCTCGTCGTCGGCCGCGGCAGCGGGATCGCCCGCGCCGTCACCCTGGCCCTGCGCGAGGCCGGCGCCACCGTCGTCGTCGCCGGCCGCGACCAGGACGCCCTCGCCGCGGCCTACGACGACCCGGGCGTCACGGCCGAGCAGGTCGACCTCACCGAAGAAGCCGGCGTCGCCGCGCTGGCCGAGCGGCTGGGCCGGGTCGACCACGTGGTGTCGACGGCGTCGGCCCGGGCCCGCGGCGCGCTCGGCGACCTCGGCCACGACACCGTGCTGAAGTCGTTCGAGGTCAAGGTGCTCGGCCCGATCCTGCTGGCCAAGTACCTCGCGCCCCGCATGCCCGAGGACGGCGCGTTCGTCTTCTTCTCGGGTTCCTCCGCCCGCAAACCCGCACCGGGCATGCTCGCCGTGGCCGCGACCAACGCGGCGGTCGACGTGGTGACCCGCGGCCTCGCGGTCGAGCTGGCGCCGATCCGCGTCACCGCGGTCTCGCCGGGCACGGTCGACACCGGCGCCTACGACGGCCTCGGCGCGGAGAAGAAGGCCGCGCTGTTCGCGGCGCGCACCGCCGGCAACCCGGCGCGCCGGATCGGCCGGCCCGAAGACGTCGCCGACGCGGTCGTCTTCGCACTCACCGCCGGCTTCCTGACGGGCGTGACACTCGGCGTCGACGGAGGTGAGCCGCTCGTCTGAACCCCGCCCGGGAGAAGCGCGCTCAGTAGTCCATGTCCGGCCCGGCGAGCTCCGGCACCGCGTGGTCGACACCCGTGGCCTTGCTGCCCAGGGCGGGCACGGGGTGGCCGGGGAGTGCGGCCAGGTACGCGGAATGGGCCTCGAGCGAGGCGACACCGCGGCGCAGCGGCTCGCCGGTGACGTCCACCCCGCGGGTGACGTTCGGGTAGCCGGGGAGACCGGGGAAGGCGTTCCAGCGCACGTCGCGCGGTTCGAGCTCGCCGATCTGCTCCGGGAAGACCCACCGGTTGGCCGCGTCCCGCAGGGCGTCGAGGGTCGCGAGGGCCACCACCCGGCGGTCGGCGTGGGTGAAGCCCATCGGCGTCTGATGTCGCGGCGCAGATCCAGGCCGTAGACGCCGCCTGCTGCTCGGCCAGGCGCAGGCGGGCCGTCTCCTCGAGCGGGTTGGGCATGCCTGCCTCGCCCCGGACAGGCCGTACTCCATGTCGTCGAGGTGCGCGACGACGCAGAGCACACGCTGGAAGGCGTCCTCGGCCAGGCCCGGCATCCTCCCGCGCGGCGATCTCCGAGACCACCGAAACGACCTCGAACCGCAAGGAGGAGTACTCATGTCCCCGTTGACACCGGCCGGCGCCGTCACACCGGAAGCCGCCTTCGTCCCGGCCGTGTACGTGCCGCGGCGGCGGCCCACGCGGAAACCCGCGCTGCTCGCGCGCGTGCGTCGCCGCCTGGCCAAGGGCGGTGCCTGATGGACTACCGCATCGAAGTCGTCACCCTGCCCGTCGCCGACGTCGACCGGGCGGCCCGCTTCTACACCGAGCGGGCCGGCTTCACCCCGGACGTCGACTACCGGCCGAACGACGAGTTCCGCGTCGTGCAGCTGACCCCGCCCGGATCGGCGTGCTCGATCCAGTTCGGCACCGGCCTCACCGACGCGGCCCCCGGTTCGGCCCGCGCGAACTACCTGGTGGTGGCCGACATCGAAGCCGCGCACCGCGAGCTGGCCGGCCGCGGCGTCCCCGTCAGCGCAATCCGGCACAAGAAGTCCGCGGACTGGCAAGGGGACTTCGCGCCGGGACCGGATCCGCGGCGGCGGGACTACGCCAGCTTCCTGGACTTCGCCGACCCGGACGGCAACACGTGGATCGTCCAGGAACGCCGGTGACTCAGTGCCGTGCCTTCCCGTAACCGCAGGACATGATGTCGTTCGCCGGGCGGGGCATCGAGAGCCTGCCGGGTCTTCGGCGTCGGGCAGCTCGATCAGGGCGTGCCCGGTGGCGTCGCGGGGGAGGGAGGCCGGTACGCCCGCGATCGCCGGCAGGCCGGTTTCGTCCGCGACGAGGAGCGACTTCTCGCGGCCGGGCACCGGGATCGCGAAGGCGTCACCCCGCGCGCCCAGCCGCGCCCAGGTCGCTGCGGAGCCGTGGAGGACAAGCCGACGTCGAGCCCGGGGCCGTCGGGCAGGTGGGCGCGGACCGAACAGGTGCGCAGCATCGGCCGGCTCGTCTTGGCGATGGTCGGGTACTTCGCGTACGCCAGCGCGCTGAGCTTGTGCGGCAGCCGGTCGAGGGACCCCTCGGCCACCGGGATGAACAGCCGGAACCACTGGTCGAACCCCATCGGCGTGAAAGGAACCGAGGTCGTCCTGCCCGATCGTCACCCGCGTGAAGCGGCCGATCACCACCAAGCCGCGATCGTGCTCGCGTCGTGGGTGGCCCTTTCGACATTCGTCGCGGCGTCGTGCCGGGCGCCGGTGAGGTCGACCCCGACGAGGGTGGTGCCGCTGAGGTCGGCGGCCGAAAGGTCGGTGTCCGTCAGCTTGACGTGGTCGATCGTGCCCAGCAGCCTCGCCTCCCGGAGGTTCGCTCCGGACAGGTCGGCTCGGTCGTAGAAGAAGAGCCCGGACAGTTCGGCGCCGGCCAAGTCGGCGTGGGCGAGCCGGGCGTCGTCCAGGTTGGCCAGGTTTCCGTGCACCCCGGCGAGGTTGGCGCCCGACAGGTCCGCTCGCATCAGGAGCAGGCGGGTGAGGTCGGCGTACGGCGCTCTGATCCCGGTGAGACACGTCTGCTGCAGGTCGGCGGCGAAGGCCTTGCCGCCTTCGCGGGAAACGTCGCGGCGGGTCAGCACGAGGAACGCCGCTTCGACGTCCGCGGGCGTCTTCGGGCACGGCTGGGCGAGGTCCGCGCGCGGACTGGACGTGCGGATGAACGCCGCGAGCACCTCGACGATGGTCTGCTGGTCCCTCGGTGAGTCGACGGCGAGCCGCTCCAGCGCGAAGATGCCGCCCATGCGGATCTGGAGGTGGTCCGCGCCGGGCGAGCCGAGCTGGTCGACCGCCTTGGTGTAGCGGTCGGTGATCTGGCCCTGTTCGGCGATCCCGATCTGGTCTCGCGTCGCGCCCAGCGAAAGGGCGGTGAAGATCAGCGCGCCCAGCGCGGTGAACGCCGTGATCAGGCCGGCGATGTGCGTCCAGCGACCGCCGCGGTCGTCCGGTGCGGGGTGCGGGGCGCGCCCGCGCAGCCCGATCACCGCGGCGGCGACGGCGAGCACCCCGGCGACGAGGACGAGCCACCAGGCGCCCAGCCAGGCCATGACGGCGCTCCAGGAGAAGCCGTCGCGCAGAAGAACGGCGGCGAGCAGAGCCGCGACGGCGGCCGCGGCCAGTAGCGCGCTGAGACGACGTCGGTCCACGCCGGATTAGTCGCCGACGGCACCAGTGGTGCTACACCGCGTCAGAACACCGAACGCAGCAGGTCCACCGCCTCCGCCTCGGACGGCTGCCGCGGGGCGTTCTTCGTCACCGCGTCGGCCAGCGCGCCCGCCGCGATCGCGGGGACCAGGTCCGTCGTGACACCCAGTTCGCGCAACGGGCGCTTGATCCCGAGCGCGCCCGAGACCTCGCGGACCGCCGCGATCGACGCCTCCGCCCAGCCCGGCTCCGGCGTCACGTGGAGCGCGCGGCCCACCGCCTCGAACGCGGCTTCGGCCGCCGGCGCGCTGAAGGCCAGCACCTCCTCGAGCACCGCCGCCAGCGCGACACCGTGGGGGGTGCCCGTGTGCGCCGTCAGCGCGTGCCCGAGGCCGTGGACCAGGCCGAGACCGGACAGCGTCAGCGCGTGCCCCGCCAGGTGGGCCCCGAGCATCAGCTGCGACCGCGCCTCCAGGTCGCCGCCGTCGCGGTGGGCGACCGGCAGCCAGCGGCCGATCAGCGTGACCGCCTGGGCCGCGTAGGCCGCCGACACCGGGCTCGACCCGCGCGAGGCGAGCGATTCGATGCCGTGCACGAGCGCGTCCAGGCCGGTGGCCGCGGTCACCGCCGGCGGCAGGCTGATGGTGAGTTCCGGGTCCAGCACCGCGATCCGCGGTTTCACCGACGGGTGGCCGATGTAGACCTTCCGGCGCGCGCACGGGTCCTCGGTGACACCGAAGCCGTTGGTCTCGGCGCCGGTGCCCGACGTCGTCGGCACGGCGATCAGGGGCAGCCCGGCCCGGGCTTCCCACAGCCGGTCCGCGTCGGCGGCGGCCGCGCCGGGGTTGCCGGCCAGCAGCGAGATGCCCTTGGCCGCGTCCAGTGCCGAGCCGCCACCGAGGGCGATCACGGCGGCGTCGCCGAACTCGCGCAGCCGCGCGGCGCCGCGGTCGAGCTCGGCCGTCGACGGGTTCGGGCCGACGTCCTCGTGGACGGCGTGCTCGAGCCCGGCCGAGGCCAGGATCTTCTCGACGCGCCCGACGATCCCGGTGGCCCGCAGGCCGCGGTCGGTGACCACGAACGCGCGGGTGCGGGTCAGGGTGTCGACGTAGGCGGGCAGGTCGGTGACGACCCCCGGGCCGAACTCGGTCCGGGCGGTCGGTTCGATGCTGAGTCGCACGGCTAGTCCTCCGGGAGCGCGAGCCAGGTGGTCTTGAGAGCGGTGTAGGCGTCCAAGGCGTGCAACGACTTGTCGCGCCCGGCGCCGGTCGCCTTGAAGCCGCCGAACGGGGTGATCACGTCGCTGGCGTCGAAGGTGTTGATCCACACCGTCCCGGCGCGCAGCCGCCGCGCGACGCGGTGGGCGGTGGTGACGTCCCGCGTCCAGACCGACGCGACCAGCCCGAAGTCGCTGTCGTTGACCAGCCGGACGCCCTCGCCGACGTCCCCGTCGTAGGTGAGCACCGACAGGACCGGCCCGAACACCTCCTCGCGGGCGATGGTCATGTCCGGCCGCACCCCGTCCACAATGGTCGGTTCGAGGTACGTGCCGCCGGTCTCGGCGAGCACGCGGCCGCCGCCGTGGGCGATCGTCGCGCCGTCGGCCCGCGCGCCGTCCAGGTAGCCCAGGACGCGGTCCAGCTGGACGTCGTCGACGAGCGGGCCGAGCACGGTCGCCGGGTCCAGCGGGTCGCCGAGCCGGAACGTCGCATCGGTGATCGAGACGACTTCGGCGAGCAGTTCGTCCTTCAGCGCGGCCGGCACGACCAGGCGCGAACCCGCGTTGCAGGTCTGCCCGGCGTTGTAGAAGATGCCCCACGCGACCGCCTGCGCCGCCGCCGCGAGATCGGCGCCGGGCAGCACCAGCTGCGGCGACTTGCCGCCCGCCTCGACGGCGACCTGCTTGCCGTTGGACTCCCCGGCGTAGACCTGGAACAGCCGCGCGACCTCGGCCGAGCCGGTGAACGCGATCTTGTCGACGTCCGGGTGCCGCCCCAGGGCCTGGCCGACGACCTCGCCGCGGCCCGGGACGACGTTGAGCACGCCGTCGGGCAGCCCGGCCTCGCTCGCCAGCCGGGCCAGCAGCAGCGTGGCCAGCGACGTCTGCTCGGCGGGCTTGACGACGACGGAATTACCGGTGGCCAGCGCCGGGCCCAGCTTCCAGGACGTGATCAGCAGCGCGTAGTTCCACGGGACGACGACGCCGATCACGCCGAGCGGCTCCCGGGTGATCCACGCCAGCGCGTCGCCGGGGGTGGGCGCGACCTCGTCGTAGGTCTTGTCGATCGTCTCGGCGTACCAGGCGATCGTCTCGGCCGCCTTGGTGACGTCGACCCGCCGCGCCTCGCCGACCGGCTTGCCCATCTCGAGGGAGTCGAGCAGCGCCAGCTCGTTCGCGTTGTCCATGATGGACTCGGCCCAGCGCAGGAGCACACGTTTGCGCTCGCGGGGTGCGAGGCCGCGCCACCGGCCGTCCTCGAACGACTCCCGTGCCGCGCGGACCGCCCGGTCGACGTCTTCGGTGCTGCCGCAAGGGATCCGCGTCAGCTCGCGGCCGTCACGCGGGGACGTGCTGGCGAGCGTCGTGTCCGAAGTGGACTCGACTGCCCGGCCGCCGACGAACGGGCGGGTCTCGAAGGTGAGCTTGTCCGCCAGCGCCTGCCAGTCCTGGTGCGTCAGATCCGCCACCGGGCCACCGCCTCCTCGTCCAGTTCGATGCCGAGGCCCGGTCGCGGCGGGACCTCGAGGGTGCCTTCGGGGGTGATCATGAGCGGCTCCGCCAGCATGAAGTCACGCCGCTGCGGCGTCCAGCCGGGTGGGTCCCACGGGAACTCGAAGAACGGCCGGCCGCCGACCCCGGCGGCCACGTGCAGGTTGGCCAGCACGCCGATGCCGTTGGTCCAGCTGTGCGGCGTGAAGGCCCGGTGCTTGAGCTGCGCCACCTCCGCCAGGGTCCGCGCCCGGTGCATGCCGACCGCGAGCACGACGTCCATCTGGTAGACGTCGAGGACGTCGTTCTCCAGGTACCGCAGCAGTTCCGGCACCGAGTGGTGCATCTCGCCGGCCGCGATCCGGACGCCCGGGTTCTCCGCGCGCAGCGTCCGGAAGCCGTCGAGGTCCTCGTAGGGGAGCGGTTCCTCGACCCAGAAGACGTCCAGCTCGGCCAGCCGCCGCACGATCCCGCGGGTCTTGGCGAGATCCGACGCCGGGGCCGTGTCCCCGGCCATCCGCCAGGACTGGTTGAGGTCGACCATGATCGCGAAGTCCGGCCCGAGCGCGTCGCGCACCGCGGTGACGGCGGCGATCCCGTCGGCGACGTGGTCGCGGTCGATGCGGATCTTCATCGCGCGGAACCCGGCTTCCCGCGCCCGCAGCGCGGTCTCGACGCGTTCGGCGGGCGGCTTCAGCTCGGCCGAGGACGCGTACGCCGGGACCGCCTTCGCCGTGTTGCCGAACAGGGTCGCGACCGGCAGGCCGGCGACCTGGCCGATGACGTCCCAGAGCGCGGCCTCCAGCGGCCAGAACCGGCCGCCGTGGAAGTTGGCCGTCTCGATGGCCTTCACGTGCCGCACGATGTCGAGCGGGTCTTCGCCGAGGAAGAGGTCCTTGACGGCGTCGAACCCGGCCATGGTGTCGCCGGACCCGATGCCGGTGACCCCCTCGTCGGTGTGGACGCGCACGATCGTCGCGTCGAAGTGGCGCCGTGGCCGCGGGTCCCACGCCGCGCGCAGCGGCGGGTCGAGGTCGAGCCGCAGCCGGTCCAGGACGATGTCGGTGATCTTCATCGGCCTCGACGTTATGAGCCGCCGCGGGTCGCGGCAAGCGACGGCGGCACATCGCAACGCGCGTTGCGCTGAGGCCAACTGTTAACGTCCGGAGATGACGCTCCCGGACGACGCGGCCCGGCCTCCGGGCCACGGCCTGCGCCGTGACCTGGACCTGCTGGAGGCGCTGGCCTCACCCGAGGCGCAGCGGGCCGGCGGGCTCGGTGTCGTCCGGCTGGCGCAGCTGACCGGCCGCGAGAAGAGCCAGGTCTCGCGGGCGCTCAAGGCCCTCGCCGAGGAGGGCATCGTCGAGCGCGACCCGGACACCCTCGGCTACCGGCTGGGCTGGCGGCTGTTCTCGCTGGTCGCGCGCACGACCGACGATCGGCTGGTGCGCGCCGCCGAGCCGGTGATGCACGCGCTGTCGGCGGACCTGGAGGAGACCAGTCATCTGTGCGTGCTGCGGGAGCAGGAGGTGCTGACGCTGCTCTCGGTGTCCGGGCATTCGTTCCGCGCGCACGACTGGGAGGGCCGCGGCGTCCCCGCGTACTGCACGTCGGCGGGGCGCGTCCTGCTGCTCGACGCGAGCCCGGACGAGCTGTACGTCCGCTTCCCGGACTTCGACGCCGGCGACCCGCGCTCGGAGGTCCGCACGCTGCCGCAGCTGTGGGCGAAGATCCAGGAGTGCCGCCGCGACGGCTTCGCCGGCGTCCACGAGGAGTTCGAGGAGGGCCTGGCCGGGGTGTCGGCCCCGGTCCGCGACTTCCGCGGCCGCGTGGTGGCGGCGCTGAACGTCTCGGCCCCCGCCGCCCGGCTGGCGGACCGGCTCGAGGCCGCGGGCCGCAGCACCGCGGAGGCGGCCGCGCAGGTGTCGGAACACCTGGGCTTCTCGGCCACGCACAAACCCCTGCCACCCCGGACCCGGCTCACCTGAGCGCTGTCCCTTGTGGACCCGAGTTGACGTGGTGACAGGGCTTGTCGCCGGATCGACCTTGGGTGCCGAGCACGCACACCTGAGGCGGCAGCCATGGACCGAACCATCCCGGGCCACCGGCGACGAACGCCGCGAAAGAAGGAAGCGCAGACGTGGGCCTCGGATTCGAGCACCGAACCGACCTCGGCGCAGCAGGAGAACGCGCGGCTCAAGGCCACCGTCGCGGACCTGCAGAAGCAGCTCGGCGAACGGCAGGCGCCGGCAACGACCGGGACAGCGGTGCGGCAAGCGGGCACCATCTCTTCGCCGCGATGAAGGTCACCCGGGTCGAAGAGGCCGCCGCGACCCTGGAAGTCACGACCTTCGAAACCTGAGCTCTCAGCCCTTCGCGGGCGGTGCCAGCTGCGCCAGGTGCTCGGTGATCTCCGCCAGCAGGCCGGTCGCGGCTTCGCCCAGGGCCGCCAGCTCGGCGAGTGTCTGGCGAGCGGCCGGGGTGTCGGTCGTCGGGGGCATCAGATCTCCTGGAGGGCGTCGGCGAAGGCGGTGTGCACCCGGAGGTACTCGTCGAGGGGGACCGTCGTGACCGCCCATTCGTGCCAGCGGATGTGGGCCTGGCCGACGCCGAGCTTCGCGGCCGTGGCCACGCTCACCGGGTCGGCGCCGGCGAGGATCGCGCGGTGCAGCAGCGGCGGCGTCGAACGCCGGGCGAGGTCGGCCGCGGCCGAGTAGCGCGCGAGGTCGGCGAGGGGATCGCCGCCGTCCGGACGTCGCTGCTGCGGGGGTACCCGGCGGGCGCCGGACAGCACGCTGGTCATCAGGCAACTCCTGGGAGGGCGGTAAAACCAACTCGAACGGTAACCGGTTACCCGGCCCCTTCCGGGGTAAACGCCGCCGCTGGTGATCTCCGTCTCACCGGATCGGGGGTGGTGCGGCAGGATGGCCCGATGACCGACGACCTCCGGGCCCACGCGCGGGCGCTCATCGACGCGAACCTCTACCTGACGCTGGGCACGACGGACCCGGATGGCCGCCCGTGGCTGGCCCCGGTCTACTTCGCGCCGTCCGGTGACCGGACGTTCCTCTGGGTCTCCGACGTCGGGGCGCGCCACTCCCGCAACCTCGCCGAGCGCCCGGCGGTGAGCCTGGTCGTCTTCGACTCGACGGTCGCGCCCTACCACGGCCGCGCGGTCTACGCGTCCGGTGAGGCCCGGGCGCTGGCGGGCGACGACCTCGACCGCGCTCTCGGGAGCTACCCCCGGCGCGACGGCCGGGGCGCGTCGCCGATCGGCCTCGACGACGTGATCGAACCGTCGTCGTACCGGCTCTACGAAGTGGCGGTGACGGAGATGTGGGTGCTCTGCCCGCGCGAGCCCGGCGAGCTGTGCGCACTGCACGGCCGGGGTGACGATCACCGGGCCGAGCTGTAGCGGTCAAGACCCGGATGGGTGGCTTCGGCGAACTCAATCTTGATTCATTCAAGATTATCGGGCAGACTCGCCGCGTGCCCACCACTTCGGAGTTCGAGCGGATGCTGCGCGGGGCCTCCCTGCGCGTCACGCGTCCACGGCTGGCGGTGCTGACCGCGGTACACGTCCACCCGCACGCCGACACCGACTCGATCATCGGGGTCGTGCGGGACGATCTCGGTGAAGTGTCCCACCAGGCGGTCTACGACGTCCTGCGGGCACTCACCGGCGCCGGGCTGCTCCGGCGCATCCAGCCACCGGGCTCCGTGGCGCGCTACGAAGCCCGGGTCGGCGACAACCACCACCACGTCGTCTGCCGGTCCTGCGGGGCCATCGCCGACGTCGACTGCGCCGTCGGCAGTGCGCCCTGCCTGACCGCGTCCGAAGCCCACGGCTTCGTCATCGACGAGGCCGAGGTCGTCTACCGGGGCCTGTGCCCCGACTGCTCCACCGCGCCCAGTTCCTGAACACCGTTTGATTCCCGGAAGGATCCCTGTGTCTGACAGCCCTGACGCCGTTGTTGGCGAGATGAACGAGGAGACCGCGGGCGGCTGCCCGGTCTCGGCCGGGCGTCGCAACCACCCGACCGAGGGCGCGGGAAACCGCGACTGGTGGCCGAACCAGCTCAACCTGAAGATCCTGCGCAAGCACCCCGCCGTGGCGAACCCCATGGGCGAGGACTTCGACTACGCCGCCGAGTTCAAGACGCTCGACCTCGACGCGCTCGCCGCGGACGTCGACGCCGTGCTGACCACGTCGAAGGAGTGGTGGCCCGCCGACTTCGGGCACTACGGGCCGTTCATGATCCGCATGGCGTGGCACAGCGCCGGTACCTACCGCATCGACGACGGCCGCGGGGGAGCGGGCGCCGGCATGCAGCGCTTCGCGCCGCTGAACAGCTGGCCGGACAACGGGAACCTCGACAAGGCGCGCCGGCTCCTGTGGCCGGTCAAGAAGAAGTACGGCAAGAAGATCTCGTGGGCCGACCTGATGATCTTCACGGGCAACCGCGCCCTGGAGACCATGGGCTTCAAGACCTTCGGCTTCGCCGGCGGCCGCGCCGACGTGTGGGAGCCGGACGAGGACGTGTACTGGGGCCCGGAGCGCACCTGGCTGGGCGACGAGCGCTACACCGGTGACCGCGACCTCGAAAACCCGCTCGCCGCGGTTCAGATGGGCCTCATCTACGTCAACCCCGAAGGCCCGAACGGCAACCCGGACCCGCTGGCCTCGGCCCGCGACATCCGCGAGACGTTCGGCCGGATGGCGATGAACGACGAGGAGACCGTCGCCCTCATCGCCGGTGGCCACACCTTCGGCAAGACCCACGGCGCGGCCGACCCCGACGAGCACGTCGGCCCGGAGCCCGAGGGCTCGGCCCTCGAGGAGCAGGGTCTCGGCTGGAAGAACACCTTCGGTTCCGGCAAGGGCCGCGACGCCATCACCAGTGGTCTCGAGGTCACCTGGACCTCGACGCCGACGCAGTGGAGCAACCAGTTCTTCGACAACCTGTTCGGCTACGAGTGGGAGCTGTCGAAGAGCCCGGCCGGCGCCCACCAGTGGGTGGCCAAGGACGCCGAGGACACCATCCCCGGCCCGGAGGCCGGTGACCCGGCGCGCAAGCCGACGATGCTGACGACCGACCTGGCGCTGCGCTTCGACCCGGTCTACGAGCAGATCTCCAAGCGCTTCCACGAGAACCCGGACCAGTTCGCGGACGCCTTCGCCCGCGCCTGGTACAAGCTCACCCACCGCGACATGGGCCCGATCCAGCGCTACCTCGGCCCGCTGGTGCCGCAGGAAGAGCTGATCTGGCAGGACCGCGTCCCCGCCGTCGACCACGAGCTGGTCTCCGACGCCGACGTGGCCGACCTCAAGGCCAAGCTGCTCGACTCGGGCCTGACCGTCGCCCAGCTCGTCTCGACCGCGTGGGCGTCGGCCTCGACGTTCCGCGCCAGCGACAAGCGCGGTGGCGCGAACGGCGCCCGCATCCGCCTCGAGCCGCAGCGCGGCTGGGAGGTCAACGAGCCCGACCAGCTCGCGCAGGTGCTGCGCACGCTGGAGGGCGTCCAGGAGTCCTTCTCCGCCGGTGGCAAGAAGATCTCGCTGGCCGACCTGATCGTGCTCGGTGGCGCGGCCGCCGTGGAGAAGGCCGCCAAGGACGCGGGTGTCGACATCACGGTGCCGTTCACCCCGGGCCGCACCGACGCGACGCAGGAGCAGACCGACGCGGAGTCCTTCGCGCCGCTCGAGCCGACGATCGACGGGTTCCGCAACTACCGCGGCAAGGGCCACCGCCTGCCGTCGGAGTTCCTGCTGATCGACCGCGCGAACCTGCTCAACCTGAGCGCGCCGGAGCTGACCGTCCTCATCGGCGGCCTGCGCGTCCTGGGTGCGAACCACAAGCAGACGTCGCTGGGTGTGCTGACCTCGACGCCGGGTGTGCTGACCAACGACTTCTTCGCGAACCTCCTCGACATGGAGACCGAGTGGAAGTCGACAGCGCCCGACTCGGAGGACCAGGAGACCTTCGAGGGCCGCGACCGCGCGACCGGCGAGGTCAAGTGGACCGGCTCCCGCGCCGACCTGGTGTTCGGCTCCAACTCGGAGCTGCGCGCGCTGGCCGAGGTCTACGCGAGCGACGACGCCAAGGAGAAGTTCGTCCAGGACTTCGTCGCCGCGTGGCACAAGGTCATGAACGCCGACCGCTACGACCTGGTCTGAGCTGACTGATCCACCGCGCCCGCGTCCGGTGCCCTCACCCGAGGGTGCCGAACGCGGGCGCGAGTCGTTCCAGCTCCGCGACGTCGGCGAGGAAGTCGTCGGTGGTCGGGGGCATCAGCAAGACGTGGTCCGCGCCCGCCGCCAGGTGCTCCTGGGCCTTCGCCGCGATCGCGTCCGGGCCGCCGTGGGCGACGACCGCGTCGGCCAGGGCGTCCTGGTCCGCGACGTCGAAACCCAGGCGCTCCATGGCTTTTCCGTACCACGGCAGGCCGAGGCCGGCGGCCACCTTCTCCCGCGCCGCCGCGCGGGCCGCCGCCGGGTCGGTCTCGGTGACCACCGTCAGGCCGACGACCAGCAGCTTGTCCGCGCCCAGCGTCTTGCGCGCTTCGGTCGTGTACGCCGGGGGCAGGTTCGCGGGGTAGGCGCCGTCGGCGGCTTCGCCGGCCAGTGCCAGCATCTTCGGGCCGTTCGCGCCGAGGATCCGCGGGTAGGTCACCGGCGGCGCGGGCGGCCAGGTCTCCGCCGTCATCCGCCCGAGGTAGTCGCGCAGCGTCTTGAC
This sequence comes from Amycolatopsis sp. NPDC049252, assembly GCF_043197175.1. Lineage (NCBI taxonomy): Bacteria > Bacillati > Actinomycetota > Actinomycetes > Pseudonocardiales > Pseudonocardiaceae > Amycolatopsis > Amycolatopsis sp. NPDC049252. Next base: position 14,524 of record NZ_JBICSQ010000054.1, on the reverse strand, counting down.
CGGACTGCCGTACTCCCGGCCGACCCCGGCGGCCTGCGGCGGGTGGCCGACGCCGATCCCCAGCACCAGCCGGCCCGGGTACGCGTCGGCCAGCTGGGCCGCGCCCGCGTGCAGCGTCTGCGGCTCGCGGGCCCAGATGTTCGCGATGCCCGTGCCGAACGTGAGGCGCTCGGTCGCGGCGAGCAGCACCGCGAGCTGCACCAGGGCGTCCTTGCCGCCGACGACCTCGTTGGTCCAGGCGGCCCGGTAGCCGGCGCGCTCCAGCCGCCGCGCGCCTTCGCGCTGGTCGTCGGCGGAGGGGGAGCGGGTGAACGAGATCGGCAGGTAGACGCCGAGCGGGCCGAGCGCCGCGCGAGCCGTCGTGATGTGGTCCATGCCTCCACGGTGGGGCCGCGGGACCGGGTGCGTCCAATGACTGTTTCGCGTCGCGTGTTGCGATCTGTGCATCACCCCAGTTCACGGCGCTAGACTGAAGGCGTGGACGACCTCGATCTCCGGCTGGTGCGCAGCTTCACCGTCGTCGCCGAGCACCGGCACTTCGGCCGCGCCGCCGCCGAGCTGCACCTGACGCAGTCGTCGCTGAGCCGGCAGATCACCCGGCTGGAACAGCAGGTCGGCGCCAGGCTGCTCGACCGCACCCCGCAGGGCACCCGCCTCACCGAGGCCGGCGAAGCCTTCCTGCCGCTCGCCGCCGACGTTCTGCGCTCGGCCGCCGCGGCGGTGGCCCGGACCCGGTCGATCGCGCGGCCGAGCCGGATCACCGTCGGCTACACCGGAAACCTGATCGTCACCCCGGCGGTCCGCGCCCTGCGCCACCGCCATCCCGAGGCCGACGTGCGGGCGCTGCACCTGCACTGGGAGGAAGCGCGGGCGGCGTTGCTCGACCACCGGGTCGACGCGGCCGTGGTGCGGCTGCCGCTGCCGAGCACCGGGCTGCACGTGACCGTCCTGTACGACGAGCCGCGTGTCCTCCTGATCCCGAGCGACCACCGCCTGGCGGGCAAGGAATCCGTGACGCTGGACGACATCGCCGACGAGCCGCTGCCCCGCGCGTCCGACACCGAGTGGGACGCGTTCTGGCGCGTCGACCCGCGCCCGGACGGCCGCCCGGCGCCCGACGGTCCGCTCATCACCGCCATCGAGGACAAGATCGAGCTGGTGGCGAGCGGTCAGGCGGTGGCGATCATCCCGGCCGGTCCCGCCGTCTTCGGCGGCACCGGCCTGCGCCCGGACCTGACCATCGTCCCGCTGGAGGACGTCGAGCCGGGGCACGTGGCCGTGGCGACCCGCGCGGGCGACCGCAACCGGCTGGTGGCGGCCTTCCGCAAGTGCGCCGAGGCGTGTCTCACCGGGTGAGGCTCTGGTGGCCGAACATCCCGAGCAGCCAGACGTGGCGGACGGCTTCCCGGGCCTGGTCGTAGGCGTCTTCGGTGGCCTGCCAGATGGCCTGGGTGATCAGTTCGATCGTGGCGGCGACCACGGCGCGCGCGGTGAACGGCGGCGGCGCCGGCAGCGCGGGATCGGTGCTGCGCAACCAAAGAACGGTCCGGTCGAACACGGCTTCCCCCGCGCGCAGGACCTCTTCGCGGGCCTGGAGCCCGGCGTCGCCGAGGGCGAAGATCTCGAGCAGCACGGCCCGGACGGCCGTGGGGCGGCGGTGCACGTAGTCGACGAGGAAGTCCCCGCACGCCGCGACCGCCGCGAGCGGGTCCGGGGCCGCGGCGGCCACCGCGACACCCTGGTCGATGAAGTCGTTGCTGAGCACGCGGTACGCCGCGAGGAAGGCGTCCTGCTTGTCGGTGAACTGCTGGTAGAACGAGGTGCGTGAGACGCCCGCGGTCGCCGTGATGTGCCCGACGGTGGTGCCGAGGTACCCCCGGGCGCCGACGTTCTCCAGCACGGCGTCGACCAGCCGGGCGCGCTGCGTGCCGGCGACCTCGTCACGGCTGAGGCTGTGCGGGCCCTTCGGCAGCTTCCGGTGCGCTGTCACGTGCAGACCGTACTGTGCCCGGCCGGAAGACCCGGCCGGAAGACCCGGCCGGGCACAGGAACTGTCAGCTTGTCGGGACTTCCGGCGCGAGCGAGTTGCCCGCCGCGATGTGCCCGCAGCTGGACGGCGCGGCCTTCCCGGCGAACCGGTCGTTCAGCCAGCCGATCGCGCCGGGCGCCCAGCGCACCGCCCCGCCGACGTGGCTGAGCAGGTCGTACTGCTCGTACTTGATGGCGCGGTTGCCGTCGGCGCAGTACTGCCGGGCCAGCGCCCGGACGTCCCCGGCGACCATCACGCCGTCACCGGTCCCGATCCCCGGCGGGTTGCCGAAGGTGCCCTCCAGCAGCCCGTTGTTGCCCTGGGCGATGAACCCGGGGACCGACGGCGTCGGCGCCGAACCGATGTTGACCTTGTTGACGGCGTCGACGAACGGCAGCACCGAGTTCGGGTTGGCGTACTGCGGTTTGACGAGCTTCTCCCAGGTGAGTCCCGGGTAGCGGCCCAGCGCGTTGATGATCGACGCGTCTTCGACCTCGGCGAGCACCTTCAGGCCGTAATCGCTCGCGTAGGGCTTGAGGTCGATGCCGTAGGCCCGGGCGACCCCGACGAGCGCCATCGGGATGACACCGGACCACACCGGGCTGCCGGCGACGTACTTCAGGTTGTGCGACGGCGCGACGAGCACACCGCCTTCGGTGAAGCCCACCAGGTTCTTGTTGACGTCCGGCGCGTAGCTCGGCGCGAGCGCGGCCGCCCACCCGGTCGCGATGGCGCCGCCCGAGTAGCCGATGAGCCCGAACTTGGTGCTGTCGGTCAACCCCGTCTCGGCCGCCTTCGTCGCGGCGCGGATCGAGTCGAGGGTGTTGGTGCCGTATTCCGGCCCGGCCGCGAAGTTCGCGTCCTGCCCCTCGGTGTCGGGGACGAGGATGTTGTAGCCCAGCAGCAACGCCGGCGTGACGAGCAGGGACTCCCCGTTGGGCAGCAGCCCGCCGAGGGTGACGTCACCGGCGATCGCCCGCGACGGGCTGTCCGCCGGGTTGAGCGAGTCGTAGGCCGACTGGTAGGAAATCGCCTTCTTGTTGTCCCCGTTGGGACTGCGCACCACCGACGTGACGTTGGCGGCGGGGTTCCCCTGCGCGTCGGTGGTCCGGTAGAGCAGCTGGATCGCGGTCAGCGGCGTGGGGATGCCGACGATGTGGTAGCTCAGCGTCCGGGTCTTGAGCACGGCACCCGGCGCGTAGGACGACAGCGGTTCGCTGCCGCTGTAGGTGTAGAACGAATCGGCCGCCGGGGCCGCGGACACCGCCGGCGCGGCGGCGACGGTCAGCGTGAGAGCCGCGGCGACGGCCAGCAAGCGGGCAGGCTTGATCATGACTCCCCTTTGAATCATGAAGTGGATCACAATGGTGAATCGGTAACCTACCAGCCAGTAGCAATGAAGTACAGGGGCGTACACCATTCGGGTCCAGGCCGGGTGACCTGCGGCTACGGGAAGTTCAGACCGGCGCGCCGCTTGCGGCCGTGGTGATCAAGGGGTCGCTGGCAACGGTGGACGCCCCGCGTGCTTCATCGGGTCCGGGTCACCGTGTTGCCCTTCGAGCCGGCGTCATGGGTCAACCGGGCGGCGAGGCAGTCACCGGGACCGATGTTCCGGCTGTCGCACCAGGCGTTGGCGTCCGCGGCACGCGGGAAGGGCATGGCCACCACCGTGATCCAGTAGTCCGGAAGCCCGAAAGTGGCGTAGTTCTCGGACTTCAGCAACAGAGCTCGGGGATACGTGCCGCTCAGCCGCTGGTAGTCGGCCCAGATGTCCGGGTAGTCGTAGACGATCCCCCCTGCGACGAGCCCGAGCTTTTTGGCCGACACCTCGGGAACCCAGGATCCGACCAGCGCTTCGACGGCACTTCGATCGGCGCCGACCTGCCCTTGCAAATACTCCTGCGCGGACAGCCTGGTCGCGTGTTCGGTCGGCGGGGCGGTGCTGGGTACAGCGACGGCCTGCGAAGTGGTCGACTCCGGGGCGAGAGAGCCACTCGACGTCGTGGGTGGCCGGTGCAGGGCAACGGCCCCGAACACGCTCACGAGCGCGGCGGCGACGACAGCGATCGTCAGCGCTGGGGACAGTCCAAATCGGCGGACCGGCCTTTCGCGCGCCGGCCGCTTGGGCGCGAGCTCGTGGGGCATCGCGGAGGTGGCGGGTTCAGCTGGCAGGCGAGCCGGCAGTTCGACGCCCACCACAATGGCCGCGACGCGCCGGGAGAGCGGATGCCGGGCGCGGATCGTCGATGCCGTCGCGACAGCGGGACGGTCGGCGCCGAGCAGGATCGCCAGGGACCGTTTCCACAGAGGCCTAACCGCCATGGGGTGCTCTTTCGGATTCCGCCTCGGCGACGGTCGTCGGGACGGAATCCTTTTCCGGCCCGGCTTTCAGGATCACAGGGGCAACTTCGTGGCCTGACGTTTCGGTGACCAGTTGGTGCGTCCACTTGAGCTCGCCCAATTGCGCGAGGATCGCCGGTGCGGAGACTCCGGCCAGAACGGCGCCGGAAACACCGGTCACGGTTCCCGCGTTCGTGAGGAAGAAACCGACCAGGCTGCCGACGGCGATCTGCGCGGCCATGCCGATGAGTTCGGCGGTCCAGTCGGCCGCTTCGGCGAATCGTGGCCGGTCGAGATGGTGTCCGTGCACGTTTCGTCGTTGCTGCAACCACGTGGCTATCCCTCGGTAGAGGGCAAGGACACCACGGATCGAACCACCCAACCCTCCGCAGAGGGTGGCGACCCAGATCGTCATGTCTGTACCTTCACTGGGTTGATCCTTGTCGAGTTCCGGCTCCCCCCAATGTCGCTGCACGCGGAAGTTTGTTACGTCGGCGGCTTGGCCCGCGACGAGTGTCAAATGGTCGGCGTCTGCGTGAATTGCTTGCTCTCGTCCGATCAGACCGGCGCGCCACTCGCGACGGGAAGGTCGTCGGTCCACTCGTCGGTGAAGCTGCTCCGTTTCACCGACGGCACGGCCGAGCACACCCGGAGCCAGGTCTTCATCCCCTGGCGGGCGAGCACGTTGCCCGAGGTGAAGCGGTCGGCGAAGGAGCGTGAAGTGTGCACGGCTTCGAAGCCGTAGGCCAGCATCCGGCGCTCGTACTCGCCGATCGCGTCGGTCTGCTCGGCTTCGCCGTGGTGGACGGCCTTGATCTGGTGGGCCAGCAGCGCCGCGTCCCGCAACGCCGTGTTGGCGCCCAGGCCCATCACCGGCGTCATGTTGTGCACGGCGTCGCCGAGGACGGTGACCGGGCCGGTCGGCCAGGGCTCGACCGGGGTGGCGGACTTGAACGCCATCGCGTGCACGCCTTCGGGATCGGACTCGGCGACCAGCCGGCGCAGGTCCGGGTGCCAGCCGCGGATCTGCTCACCCACGACGTCCTTCAGCGCGGACCCGCCCAGATCCTCCACATCGGACGGATAACCGGCGCGTTTCGCCGCGAACGCCCAGAGCACGTAGTCCTGGACGTCGTCGAGGAGGTCGCGGCCGCTCAGGCCGAACGCCGTCGGGTCGATGCCGTCGCCGAGCGCTTCGGTGGTGCGCGTCCGGCCGTCGAACACCGCGGTGAACAGGAAACCGCCGGCCGGTGGCAGCACGATGTTCAGCCCGCCGCGGATCCGCGGCGGCAGCCAGGCGCGGGTCTCGCCGGTCAGCGCCAGCCGTCCGGCCACGCCCACCGCGCCCGTCGGCACCCGGTGCGCGTGCGGCAGGAGCTGCGCGCGGACCCGGGAGTTGGCGCCGTCCGCGCCGATCAGCAGGTCGCCGGTCGCGGTGGCGCCGCCGGCGAAGTGGGCGGTCACCGTGCCGTCCGGGTTCACCTCGTACCGCTCGAAGGTGTGTCCGAAGTGGACGTTCGCGCCGAGGCCGGCCAGGAGCAGCCGCCGCAGCGCGATCCGGCTGACCGCGCGGTGGTCGCCGGTCCCGCCGGTCATCAGCTCTTCCTCGACGAAGAGCAGCTCGCGCAGGTGGTGGGTCTGGAAGCTCAGGCCCGCGCCCGGATCGCCGGCGGTGGCGGCGAAGGCGTCCCAGAGCGGGGCCGGCAGGCAGCGGCGCAGCGCCCGGCAGCCGAACCGGTTGAGGTGGATGCGGTAGCCCTGCAGCCAGTCGGCCGCCTCGTCGTGGCGCTCGTGGACCTGGACGTCCACGCCGGCCGCGGTGAGGGCCTGTGCGGTCGCGAGCCCGCCGATCCCGCCGCCGATGATCTGTACTCTCATGTCCGTTCTCCCCGGTTGGCCAGCAGATCCGTCAGCTTGTCCAGCACCCGGTCGTGCCAGGTCACCTCGGCTTCGAGGCGGATGAGCACGTGGTCGAACCCCAGCGGCTCCAGGCCGTCGAGGTACGGCGCGGCGTGTTCCTGCAGGTGTTTCCAGGACGCCAGTTCCGCGACGAGCGCGGCCCGGCGGTCCTCGATCAGGGCCCGCAGGGTCGGCTCGTCGAGGTCCTCGGTGTAGGCCAGCGCGAGGTCGACCGGGTCCGGGCGCAGCTTGGTGGTGACGAGGATGGTGTGGCGCAGCACGGAAAGCTCGCGCCGGCCCTCCTCGGTGATCGTGTAGACGGTGCGTTCGGGCATGTTCCCGACGCGTTCGGTGCGCAGCGCCTCGATGACACCCTCGTCCGCCATCCGCCGCAGCGCGCCGTAGAGCGAGCCGGGCTTGACGTCCGCCCAGAGCTCGGTGCGGTCGACCTGCGCCGCCCGCCGGATCTGGTGCCCGTGCATCGGGCCGCCCCGCGCCAGCGCGCCGAGGATGAACAACCGAACTGCTCCCATGTGACTACTCAAACGCGAGTACCGGGGACTAGTCAAACGCGAGTAGTCGGTTCGACGGTGCTCACGGCCGGACGACGGTGAGCGCGAACCGCGCCTGCTCCTTCTCCGCGTGACCGATGGCGGCGGTGATCTCGTCGAGGCCGAACTCCGTGACGGCGAACCCGCCCAGGTCGAGCAGCCCGGCGCGGGCCAGCGCGATCAGGCTGCCGTTCGCCTCGCGCGGGGCCAACCACTGCCCGCGGACGGTGATGTTGTTGCGCATCAGCCACGGGTAGGGCAGCGCGAGGTCGTCGCCGCCGAGCATGCCGACGCCGCCCATCAGCACGACCCGGCCGTACTCGCGCACCGTCATCGCCGCGGTCCGCGTGACACTCGCCCCCGCCGACGGCGGCAGCAGGTCGAGGACCACGTCGATCGGGCCGGGTGCCGCGCTGCGCATGCGCGCGGTGTCGTCGTCCCCGGTGAGCCGGACCGTCCGGACGCGCGGGCCGAACCGGCGTTCCAGGTCGGCCAGGGCGTCGGTGTTGCGACCGGGCGCGATCACGCAGGCCGCGCCCATCGCGAGGGCGACCGCCACGCCCGCGCTGCCGAAGTTGCCGGTCGCGCCGCTGACCAGCACCGTTTCGCCCGGCTGCAGCTGCGCGGCGAGCAGCCCGCCGTAGGGCACGAGGCAGAGGGAAAGCGCGGCCCATCGCCCGGCGTCGGCGGCGTCGATCGGGCCGAGCGGGACGGCGTTCTCGGTCGGGAGCAGCAGCTGCTCGGCGTAGGCGCCGTGGCCGAAACGGCGTTGCAGGAACAGGCCGCCCTCGCCACGCGCGCTCAGCCCCTGAAGCGTGATGTCCGGCGTGCGCGCGTCGTCGCGGGCGCGGATGGCCGGGTCGCACAGCACCCAGTCGCCGGGCTTGAGCCGGGTCGCGTCCGGGCCGGTCGCGCGCACCCGGCCGACCGCGCCGGCGCCGGGCACGACCGGCAGCGTGAGCAGGTAGTTCCGCTCGCCGCGGAAGACCTCCCCGGCGTAGGGCAGCACGGGTGCCGCGACGACGTCGACGACCACCTCGCCGGTGCCCAGCACCGGGTCGGGCCACTCGCGCACGGACGGCAACGTACCGAATTCTTCGAGAACGGCAGCTTTCATGAGACCAGCCTTCGCGTTCCCGGACGCTGTATCCAGGCCTGGTATCATCCTGGGACTGTTGCATGCCACCCGGAGGTCGTCATGGCGGACGTGGCCCGCGCCGGGCTGGGGGAGTTCCTGCGGTCCCGGCGGGAACGGCTGAGCCCGGTGGCGCTCGGGCTGCCGGACCGGCGCCGCCGCCGGACGCCGGGGTTGCGCCGCGAGGAAGTCGCCGAACTCGCCGGCATCGGCGTCGACTGGTACATCCGGCTCGAGCAGGGCCGCACGGTCAGCCCGTCGACCGAGACGATCGAAGCGCTGGCCGGTGCCTTGCGGCTGGACGACGAGGAGCGCGCCCACCTGCGCGAACTGGCCCGCAACCCGGCGCGGACCGCGTTCACCCGCGAGTCCGTCCCCGACGCGACGCGGGGGCTGATCGAGAGCCTGTCGCAGCCCGCGTACGTCACCGGCCGCCGCTGGGACGTGCTGGCCTGGAACCGCGCGGCCGCCTCGCTGTTCACCGACTTCGGCAAGCTGCCGGAAGAGGACCGGAACGTGCTGGTGTTCCTGCTGCTCGACGACCGGGGGCGCCGGCTGTTCGGGCCCGGCTGGGCGGCGCAGGCCGAGCACACGGTGGCGCAGTTCCACGCCGCGTACGACCTGTGGGCGCCGGACCCGGCGTTCACCGCGCTGGCCGATCGTCTGCGCGCGGGCTGCCGCGAGTTCGCGGGCTGGTGGGAGCGCCACGACGTCGTCCACAGTGGACCCGGCCGGAAGACCTTGTACCGCCCGGAGCCGGCGGTGTACGAGTACGCGACGTTCCAGGCCAACGAGGACCCGGCGCTGCGGTTGACGCTCTACGCGCCGATGCGGCGGCCGCGGATCAGCGGCAGGTAGACCTCGTCGACGATCTCCACGAGCACGTCGTCGTCCACTGTGGTCAGACCGCGCGTGAGGTATTCGTTGCGCAACAAGGTGAGTGCGGCGGTCGCAACGCGCGGGTGGCGAGCCTCCGGTGGTGCCTCGCCGCGGGCGACCGCGCGTTCGAGGAGCGTGAGCCACGCGGCGGTGCCGCCGTCGCCGGCCTGCTCGTGCAGCTGGGCCAGCAGGTCCGGGTCGTCGCTCACGCCGGCCAGCAGGCCGCGCAGGATCCGCGCGGCGGGGGAGGAGCTGTCGCAGTTGATGGCGCGCAGCAACCCGAGCGCGTCCCCGCGCAGGGTGCCGGTGTCGGGCGGCCGCCGGGTGTCCTCGGCGAGGTGCCGGTAGGCGGCGACCCCGAGCGCGGCGCGGTTCGGCCAGCGGCGGTAGATCGTGTTCTTGTTCGTGCCGGCCCGCTGGGCGACGCGCTCCATGGTCAGGCCCGGGTAGCCGGCCTCGGCCAGCTCGTCCGCGGCGGCCAGCAGGATCGCCCGTTCCAGTTCGGCGCCGCGCCGCCGGGTCTTCGCTTCGGTCATCGGTACTCACCGTACCTTGCCGCTAGGGTACGGTACGTACCGTACGCTATTTCTCCTGGAGGGCATCCCTATGCGAGCCAAAGGCATCGGTTACGACACCGGCATGGCGGTCGGCGGCACCATCCGCCGCCCGTTCGAACCCGGGCTGGTCCGGCGTGAGCTGGCGATCATCCGCGACGACCTGCACTGCACGGCGGTCCGCCTGTTCGGCACCGACCTGGACCGGATCGAGTTCGCCGCCCGCGAGGCGGCCGCGCTCGGCCTGGAGGTGTGGTTCTCGCCGTTCCCGTGGGACGCACACCCGGAGCAGATCCTCGAGCAGCTCGCGGACGGCGCCGAGCGGGCCGAGCGCCTCCGCGTCGCGGGCGCCGAGGTCGTCTTCGTCACCGGCGCGGAGCTGAGCCTGTTCAACCACGGCTTCCTGCCGGGTGCCACCCTCCCCGAGCGCGTGGCGGGTCTGGTCTCGCGGTCCCCGGAGTCGCAGCAGGCGCTGGCCGGGCTTCCCCGGCGCGTCAACGATTTCCTCGCTCGCGCGGTCGAGGCGGTCCGGGCGCGGTTCGGCGGCAAGGTCACCTACGCGGCGGTGCCGCTGGAGCGCGTCGACTGGACGCCGTTCGACATCGTCTCGGTCGACGCCCACCGCTCGAAGGAGGTCGAGCACATCTACCGGGAGGGCATCTGCACACTGGTCGCGGCGGGCAAGCCGGTCGCGATCACGGAGTTCGGCTGCACGACCTTCCGCGGTGCGGCCGACCTCGGGGCGCGCAGCGGCGAGATCCTCGAATACGACGGCGACGTCCCGGTCCGGCTGAACGACGACTACGTCCGCGACGAGGAAGAGCAGGCCGGCTACCTGCGCGAGCTGCTGGAGGTGTTCACGGCGGAGGGCGTCGACGCGGCGTTCGCCTGCACCTTCGTCTGCTACGGCCTGGTGTACCGCGCTTCGCCCCGCGAGGATCTCGACATGGCGAGCTGGGGCGTGGTGAAGGTCCTGGAGGAAGGTTCGGGGGAGGCGTATCCCGGGTTGCCCTGGGAACCGAAGGCCGCGTTCGGAGCACTCGCCGCCTGCTACGCCTGAGCCGCGCGGTGGCCGTCGCACGGCGTCCGGGGTGACACTGGGCTCATGAAGGTCGTCGACGGGCAGCGGACACGCCCCCTGTCGGCGACCTCCCGCTACGACGCCGCACCACCCCTGAGACGCGGTGCGCTGCTGGTCACGGCGTCGCTGGCCGCGCTCGGCGGCGCGGTCATCCCGGCCGCCGCGGTGCCCGCGCTCTGGCGGCTCTGGCAGCTCTACGCCATGTTGTTCGGCGCACTGGCGGCGGTCGAACTCGTCGCCGTGGTCGCGGTGCTCGGCTGGCCCACCCGCACAACCGCCCGGTTCGCCGCGCTGACGGCGGCCGCGTCGCTCGCGCTGTGGGTGGTCAGCCGGCCGCTCGGGCTGCTGACGCGGTTCGACCCGTGGCAGCCGGCGGACACGGTGGTCGGCTTCACCGACTACGTCGCCGCCGCGCTGCAGGTCATCGCCCTGTTCGGGTTCCTGGCCGTCTCCCGGCGGCGGGCGCACCCGCGGCCGTCCACCGTCCGGCGCGTTTCGGCGTGGATCGTGCTGTTCCCCGTGCTCCTGCTGGTCCTGGCCACCGGCACGGCCGGGGCGGTCGCGGCGGGCGACGGCGTCACCGGCACCAACGCCTCGACGCTGCTCGACGGCGCCTCGAGCACGGTCGAGTACTGCCGCCCGTCCGGGATCCCCCTGGCCATGGACGTCTACCAGCCCCGGACGTCCGCGACGCCCGCGCCGGTGGTGCTCTACCTGCACGGCGGCGGGCTCGTCCTCGGCAACCGCAGGCCCACGGGCCCGGGTGCGCTGCTCGACGGCCCGAAGTTCGCGGCGGTGCGGGACGCGCTGACGGCCGGCGGGGTGGCGGTCGCGTCGATCGACTACCGCCTCGCTCCGGCGGCGCCGTGGCCCGCCCCGCTCGCCGACGCCCAGTGCGCGGTCCGGTTCCTGACGGCCAACGCGACGGCCCTGCACCTCGACCCGGCCCGCATCGGGGCCTGGGGCATCGGTACGGGCGGCACGCTGGCGGAGCTGCTCGGCACCGCGCCGGCCTTCGCCACCGGCCAGTACAGCGGCGTCCCGGGCAAGGTCCGCGCGGTCGCGGCGGTGTCGGCCCCGGCGGACTTCACGGACTTCACCGGCCTCGACGCGGTCACCCGCGCCTCGATCCTGCTCGCACTGGGCCGGGCACCGGCCACCCTGCGCGCGGCGAGCCCCCTGACGTACGCGGGGCCGGGCGCCCCGCCGGTCCTGATCGCCGACGGCGGCCGCAAGTCGGAGGATTACGCGAACCGCCTGCGCGCGGCGGGAGCCGCGGTCACCACCGGTGGCTCTGCCGCGGTGACCGGCTTCCTGACCTCGGCGTTGCGCTGACCGAGGAGACTGACGACCATGCGCGCCGAAATCAGGTTTCTGCTGACGCCGGACATCGAGCCGGAGTCGTACGTGCCCGAAGACCCGGAGCGGTTCATGTTCCTCGTCCAAATGATCGCCGGGCCGGCCGGCGAGCCGGGGGAGGAGTCGTTCTGCTTCGAGGTGTGCACCCCGGGCTGGTTGCGCGACGAGGCGCTGCGCGACGGGCCGATCTCGGGCCGTCACCACGTGATCGTCGACCGGTTCGACTGGCCGAGTCTGCTGAAGTACTTCGACGGCCTGGTGGCGAGCTGCGAGGGCGCGGACTGGACCGAGGTCACCGGGAAACTGAGCCGGTACGGGCTCTGGGAGTTCGAGGACTACCGGCCGTCCAGCTGATAGCTTGACGGTGTGAGCAGCGGACGGGGACTCGTGGCGCCGATCTTCGGCGACCACTCCTACCGCTGCGACTTCTACGGTTGACCGATCCCGCTCCGGGTCCTTTCACCGCCTCGCGCGGTTTCTTCGTCAACCGTAAGGAAACTCATGACTCTGCCTGCCCTCGGCTGGGCGCTCAAGCACATGCCGCTGACCGCCGCCGCCGCCGAGGAACACCAGGCGTTGCTCGCCGGGCGCCGGCTCGCGATGTGCCTGCACGTCGAACCCAAGACCGGCGCGCTCGTCAGCCTGCTGGCGCGCGCCGGGGTCGACGTCACCCTCACCGGCTCGCCCGGCACGACCCACGACGACGTCGCCGGCGCCCTGCGCGAACTCGGCGTCACGGTGCACACCCGCCGTGCCGACGACGACGCCGACCACGCGCGCAACGTCGCGAAGGTCCTCGAGAACGAGCCGGACCTCACGCTCGACAACGGCGCCGACCTCACCCTGTCGCTGCTCGGTTCCGGGACACCCGCGGGGTACCTCGGCGGCACCGAGGAGACGACGACCGGCGGCCTCCGGCTGCGAGAGCACTCCGGCGGCGTCACCCACCCCGTCGTCGTGATCAACGACTCGCGGCTGAAGCTGCTGGTGGAGAACGAGTTCGGCGTCGGCCAGAGCGTCGTGCAGGGCTTTCTCAACGCCACCAACCTGATGCTGCCGGGGATGCGCGCCGCCGTGCTCGGTTACGGGCCGTGCGGCAAGGGCGTCGCGGACACCCTCGCGCGGCTCGGCGCCCGGGTCGCGGTGTGCGACTTCGACCCGATGCGGGCGCTGCAGGCCATTTTGGACGGTCACCGCGTCGGCCCCGCCGAGGAGGTCCTCGAAGACGCCCAGGCGGTCTTCACCGCCACCGGCGCCCCGGGCGTCGTCGGTGCGGCCGAGCTGGCCGCCCTGCCCGACGGCGCGGTCCTCGCCGGCGTCGGCCACTTCGCGTGGGAGATCGACGCCGGCGCGCTGCGGGCGGCGGCCGTGCGCACGATCGAGTACGGCGAACCCGGCCGCCGCACCGGGCACGTGCTGACGGACGGCCGTGAGATCGTCGTCCTCGACCGCGGCCGGATGCTCAACCTCACCGCCGCCAACGGAAACTCCGTCCAGGCCATGGATCTCGGCCTGACGCTGCAGGTCCGCAGCCTCGCGGCGGTGTGCGCGGGTGGCCTCGCGCCGGAGGTCCAGCCGGTCCCGGCGACCGTGGAGCGGCGGATCGCCACGGATCTGGTGGCGCGGCTGCGCTGAAACCCGGGACTTGCCCTGGAGCGCACTCCAGGTCCTAACGTGACGGGTACGCCGACCGCACGTCAGGAGAACGCTTCATGGAGCTCGGTTTTCACCTTCCCGTCTTCGACATCGAGGGCGGCACGACCGCCATCGCCGGTGAGCTCGCCCGCGTGGGCGCCGTGGCGGAGGAGGCCGGTGCGACCTGGTTGTCCTTCATGGACCACTACTTCCAGATCGAGCCGACCGGCCTCCCCGCCGAGTCCAACATGCTCGAGGGCTACACGACCCTCGGCTTCCTCGCCGCGCACACGTCCCGGATCGAGCTCGGCCTGCTCGTCACCGGCGTGACCTACCGCCACCCCGGCCTGCTCGCGAAGATCGTCACCACCCTCGACGTCCTCTCGGGCGGCCGCGCCGCGCTCGGGATCGGCGCCGCCTGGTTCGAGCGTGAGCACCGCGGCATGGGGGTGCCGTTCCCGCCGGTGGCCGAGCGGTTCGAGCGGCTGGAGGAGACGCTGCGCATCGCCGGGCAGATGTGGGACCCGGAGAACAACGGGCCGTTCGAGGGCAAGCACTACCAGCTGGCCGAGACCCTCTGCTCGCCGCAGCCGATCCACCGGCCGAACGTGCTGATCGGCGGCAGCGGGGAGCGCAAGACCCTGCGGCTGGTCGCGCAGTACGGCGACGCCTGCAACCTGTTCGGCTCCTCGCCCGAGGACGTCGCGCACAAGCTGGACGTGCTGCGCCGCCACTGCGACGACGTCGGCCGCGATTACGACGAGATCCGCAAGACCATCCTGGCCAACAACCCGCGCCCGACGCCGGACACGCGCGACGACTTCGTCCGCAGCATGGCGGACTACGCGAAGCTGGGCATCCAGACGGCGATCATCACCCCGACCACGGGTGCGCCGGCGTCCTGGATCGAGGGTATGGCGCCGGCCGTGCCGCAGCTGGCGGACCTCTGACCCGCTGACGAGGGCGCGGCGGGGGGGGCGCCCCCCCCCCCCCCCCGCCCGCCCCCAACCGCAAACCCCCCCGCACCCCCAGCGCCGGTGGGCTGGCGCCCCGGTGGCTGGG